>JBJMXE010000074.1:0-64592 GCA_045809745.1 Chthoniobacterales bacterium
GCCGGAGATAATCTGGTTGAATGGGTTGAACGGGTTGAAGGCGTTAGCCGGGACGCCGGTGGCGGTCTCACCCGCGGCGAATTCGCCGTTCGGGCCGGAACCTAACTCACCCGCGAAGCGCGGCGTCCCTGGAGGTGCCATACCGTTCAGCGGCATGCCGGGCGGAATCGCAATCACCTGCTGGCCGGGTGTGAAGAATGAACCGCTGGCACCAGGTGCCAATTCGTTGTGGGTCTTCACCTTGGTGTAGTAGAAATCGCCGTAGATCTGGACCTGGTCTTCGCAAACCTTGTCGTTGAACGAGGCGTATCCACCGTAACGCTCCTGCTCAGGATACGAACCGGAGAACTGGTTGAAGTTAAACAGTGACGTGCGGCCTTGTGAGAACACGTACTGGTTCGCCGGAGTGGTACCGGCGGTACCAAATGGCGCGTGCGAGAAGAAGATGTTGTTCGGCACGAATCCGCCACCGCTGTTGGCGACCGGATTGAGATCGCGGACGCCCGGGATGTTGGTGTAGTTTGTCGCATTCGTGGTGCCGTTAAAGCCAACCAGCGCAAGACCCGCAGCGTTCAGAATGAACTTCGGGTGCCCCGGAGTTCCGACGTCCACGAAGAATCCCGGATTCGTCACCGGGTTCAGGTTTGGAATCGGATCCTGATGGACGGTTGCTGTCGGTAGGCCACCAGGATTTAAAGCGACCAAGGCATCGAGAACCGAAGAACGGGTGTTCTGCAGGTTAAAGGGACTCGAGTTCGTGCTGAAGAACGGCGGCGCGGCAGAGTTGCCACGGTCGCGGTTGAACAACGAATTGTGGTGATAGAAGAAGATGTCACCTGAGATCTGAACCTTATCGTCGCCGATACCGAAGAGCACGTCGCCCTGGTAAATCGCCGCATCTTTATCCAGCGTGTTGCCGTACTGCAACGTCACTTGAGCGCCGCGGTAATCTTTCCAGAACTTCAGGTTCACAACACCCGCGACAGCGTCAGCGCCGTAGGTGGTGGAGGCACCGTCCTTCAGAATTTCGATGCTCTGAACGGCCGGAAGCGGGATGGTAAACAAATCCTGGAACGAGGACGTGCCGCCCTGACCGATCGGGTAGGGAGTCACGCGCCGGCCATCAATCAACACCAGCGTTGCTTCAGGGGTGAAGCCGCGCAGTGAGACTGACGCCGCACCAGGGGTAAACCCGGTGGCGTTGTTGGAAATTGGTACGCCGTTCGCGTTAGCGATTGGCAAGTCGCGCAGAAGTTCGGCGGCCTGCCGCTCGCCTGATTTTTCAATCAGGTCGCGGTTCAACGCCAACACTGGGTTGGGGCCGACTTCTTCCGCGGTCGGGATGTTCGAACCGGTCACGATAACGCGCTCGGCTTCGGCTGCCCCGGTGGTGGGAGCGCCCGCTGCGGGCTGTCCGCCCGGCTGGGTGGTGCCAGCGGCCGATTGAGCACCGGTGGTGCCCGCCTGGCCAAAGGCGCTCGTGGCTAAGATGAGAGGTAATCCGACCGCCGCGACGCAGGCGATGCGGACTAATCCCAACGTTTTTAGTACGTTTCTAGTCATTGGTTTCTCCATTGGTTTGGTTAGGTTTGGGCTAGGCATTAGTGAAGTTTACAGAGGGAGGCAAGTTTTTTTTTCACTTTTTTGAATTTTTTTTGAACAGCCGCGAACAGCAATTGTCGCGCCTGCTTCCCCAGTCCGTGGCCGGTTCTATCGGGTTTCGCGTCCGGTGCCTAGAAAAAAATTCAGCTTTTTTTGAACGCCGCCGAATCGCGGTTTTTGAAGGCGCTTTTGGGAAAACGGCACGTCTGCTGAAGCGATGATTTTACTAATAACTTGTCCTCTCCGAGGCCCGATAAGCAGACCCTGCGCCGTTAACGCTGTTTCCGGTTGTCGCCGGCGCCGATTAATTGCAGCGTGGTTGGATGTTCACCGGGTTGATTGAAGAAGTGGGCTCCGTGCTGTGGATTCGGGCCACGGAACGCGGAACTCAGTTACAGATCGCCGCTCCCAGGATTTCGGAAGAGACCCGAACCGGCGACAGCATCGCCGTTAACGGTTGTTGTCTCACCGTCAGTGCGCACCGCGCCGAGCAAATCACGTTTGACTTGCTGGACGAAACTTTGCAGCGCACCAACCTCAAACATTTAAGGCGCGAAAGCATCGTAAATCTGGAGCGCCCGGTGAGCGGACAGGGACGGTGGGGTGGGCATTTTGTCCAGGGCCACGTGGATTGTTCGGCTCCCATTATTTCGTTCGAAGCGTTAGGCAATGACTATCGGATGGAGGTCCGATTACCCTCGGAATTCAGTCATTACATCGCCTGGAAAGGCTCGGTGGCGCTGAACGGAATCAGCCTAACGATCGCCGAAATTTTGCCTGACAGCTTCGCGGTTTGGCTTATCCCGCACACCCGTCGCGCAACGAATCTTCACGTCGCTCAAACCGGCGACCTGGTGAACATCGAATTCGATATTCTGGCCAAATACGTCGAGCGAATGATGATCGCCTATCAGCGCGAAGAATAGGCGCCGGGCTACGGGCCTAACATCCTGGCCGAATACGAAACCGGCCGGCGCGGTCCTGACTTTGCCAGCCTCGAAAACCCTTAAGACCGGGCCGGCGCGAAACTTCCCGGCTGATTTTCGCCCCTTCTATATAGAGTAAGGCGAAAACGCAACGCCCGGCCTACTTGGCGCCCATACCCATCAGCACCGCGGGTATCGTTCGGACCAGGATTTTCAGGTCCAATCCGAGTGACCAACGGTCGATGTAATCCAGGTCGAGCTTCACCCAATCCCGAAAATCTTTGACCTGATTCCGTCCGCTGATCTGCCAAAGACAAGTAAGCCCGGGCTTCACACTAAGCCGCCGTCGCTGCGCCGTATTTTCAAATTTCTCGACCTCGTAAATCGGCAGGGGCCGTGGACCGACCAGGCTCATGTCCCCAAGGAGCACGTTCACCAGCTGCGGTAACTCATCGATACTGCTCCGACGCAGCCACCCGCCGAAAGGTGTGATTCGTGGGTCATCCTCCACTTTGAATACGGGCCCGTTCATCTGGTTAAACGGCTCCAGTTCAGCCTTACGCATTTCGGCGTCATCGGACATGGAGCGGAACTTGTACATAATAAAAGGCTTACCGTGTTTTCCGGCGCGTTGCTGCCGGAAAATCACCGGCCCTGGTGACGTAATTCGGATGACCAGCGCGACCACTCCCATCGGAAGCGCCAGCACCAGCAAAGCGAGGAAAGCGCCGACCCGATCGATCAAATCCTTGATGAACAAAGTCCAGGAAACGTCCGGGGTGGAACGGAACACCAGCATCGGCCGTCCGCCAAAAACGTCGACGTCCGCCTTGGCAATGGACGTCCGGATAAAGTCAGCTACCAGCCACGCCGGAACGCCCTCGACCTCACACGCTCCAATCGCCTGCTCAACCTGGTTCAGCTGACTATGAGCCGCCGCGAATATGACGCGAGCGACAGCGTGCCGGTGCATGGCCTGGATCAAATCCGACAAAGGCTGTTTCTCGATGTCGATCCGGTCGACAATGTCCATCCGAAGTTTCTGCTCCGGCGTGAAAGTTTGCTCGAGCGCAGCGATATCTTCCGGCACACCGGCCAGAAGCACCGGTTCCCGCAACTCGCCCAGTAACGCGCGCCGCCGGATGTGACGAACAGTTAATCTCTCCTTGGCCAGCAACACTCCGGAAGCCAGACCGATGAATATCAACGGCATGGACCGGCTAACGAGCGGTAGCCGCAGGAAAATGACGCAGGCACTAACGATGATGCTCAGGTAGATCATCGCCCGCACGATCTGCATCAACGATTTCCACTTCGACTTCTCGAAGGGCGATTCGTAAAAGCCCTGGAGATCGAGCAAAATCGGCCCAAACAGCATCACCACGATCAGCAGCCAGGAATAGTTGCCGAACGGATCGATCGACTGGCTAAGATGGAACCAGGTGGTGGAGTATAACCGGAGCGTGTGCGCCGCCAGCAACGCGAACGCCAGCAGAAACGAGTCAATCAGCTGCTGGATCTGGGTGTTTAATTCCTGTCTTCGTGCGAGCATGCTAGGAGACGCCAGCGTTCACGCCAGTCCAGTCGATAAAGCTAAAGTAAGATATGCCACCGCGGAACCCGGTCAAAGTTGCGGCGGAAGTTGCCAAGCTGGTCGGTGTTATCTGTACCGCGGCGGACTTGCATTTGGCTGAACGGCTGCGGCTTAAGCCCGACCTGTTCGAGCTCCGCTTGGATTGTCTATTTGGCTGCAGGACTTTGAAACGGCAAATGGCTAAACTGAAACGCCCACTCATCATCACGGCGCGGCATTCGGCGGAAGGTGGAGACAACAATCTCCCGGGCCCCATCCGGTGCGACCTGCTGCTGACGTATCTGCGTGCGGCCCGGTATGTGGATATCGAGCTAAGGTCGGCCGCGGCATGTCGACCCGTCATGGATCGCGCTCGGGAGCTCGGGGTGGGTACAATCATTTCGTTCCACGACTTCGGTAGTACGCCGAGCTTGGGCAGTTTGCGTGCCAAAGCGACCCGTGCGGGAGCGTTAGGAGCTGCGGTTTTCAAAGTAGCTACGCGGACCGACACGGCGGCCCAGTTGGCTCGCTTGCTCCGGTTCGTGGCCGATGCTCCGATCGGGCTGCCGATCTCCGCCATGGGAATTGGCAAGCTCGGGACAATCTCGCGGCCGCTGCTGGCCCAATGCGGCTCGGTTCTGGCCTACTGTTCTTTGGGTAGGTCCCGGGTGGAAGGTCAACTCTCAGTCGACCAGTTCCGACGCGCGATTGGGCAAATCAAACCCTGATCAATCGGTCAGGCTGCGTCCCGACTCAGCCACGTATATTTTGAAGGGACCAATGGATGCTTCCGCGATTTTGCCAAATCATGTGCCGGTGATGCCGCTCCCGGGGGCGTTGCTATTCCCGCACGCGTTGTTGCCGCTATACATCTTTGAGTCGCGCTACCGCGAGATGTTAGATCACGCGCTCAATAATCATCGCATTTTCTCGGTGGCGCTCGTTAAACCGGACCGGACGGCTTGGGAGTCGACCGCTGATTTCTTCCACATCGCCGGAGTTGGACTGATTCGCGCGTGCGTCGAGCGCGATGACGGTACTTCCAATCTCATTCTCCAAGGCCTCGAGAGGGTTCGGTTTACGTCGTTCGCGCAGGACGAGCCGTTTCCGATCGCAACAATTGAGCCGATCGAATCGGAAACCGAAACGTCGGTGGAAACAGAAGCGCTGGCCGCCAAAGTCGTGGAACTTTACTCGCAGATCAAAGGCGATGGCCGCGCCTTGCCCGAAAAAGTGGACCGTTATTTGTCCGATCTGAGCGATCCTGAAATGTTAGCCGATCTGGTGGCTTCAACTTTCATCGATGACGCTCTGCGCCGCCAGCGGGTGCTGGAAGAGCGTTCAGTCAATCAGCGGCTTCGGTTGGTGATCCAGTATCTGCGGGATGAAGGCGGGCCCGGGATGATGTAGCCACGTCCCCTGCTCCGCGGTGCATCACGCTCCAGCACGCGGAGCGGTTCCGACCAGCCGCTCATATTCTTCGATCAGATACCGGTCGGTCATACCGGCAATGTAATCGCACACCGTGCGATGCAGGCCCTCGGCTTCAATCCGCCTGACTGCTGAGTCGCCTAACAAATCGGGGCTGGTGATATATGCTTCAAACACTTTCCGCAGCATCTCGCAGGCACGTTGGTTCACCTCCGCCACTCGCGGATGATAATAAACATTCTGATACAGGAATTTCCGCAGCTCAGAATTCCGATCTCGCAGCTCGCGGCTGTAGCAGATCAGACGGGCGCTGTTCAATCGCACCTCATCGGCGCTAGCCGCGCCGGAATCGGCAATTGCCGCAGCACTGGAACTGACCACGTTCTGAACTTCGACGTCGATAATATCACGGATGATCAGTTGATGCAGATCGGGCTCGTGTGGATCGGGATGGCGACGCCGAACACGCTCGTTACTGTCTCTCCACACGGCGTTCTCCTCGAGCTGGCCCGCCGTGAGAATCTGGAAATCCACAGCGTCATCCAAATCGTGGCTGTAGTAGGTAATCTCGTCAGCAAGATCAGCGATTTGCGCTTCGAGTGACGGAAAACGGTATTGCGCAAGCTGAAGCCTTCGCGATTCAGCAGCTTGCCGATCCTCAGCTGAGTCGCTGCCAGGCAACGCGTCCTCGAACTGGTAGGCCACGTCGTGTTTCTTCAATCCTTCCCGCACTTCAAACGTTAAATTTAAGCCCGGAAAATCCGGATACGGATCTTCCAGTAACTCCACCACCCGCAGACTTTGCCGGTTGTGATCGAAGCCGCCGTGTTCGGTCATGCATTCGGCCAGCATTTCTTCGCCGGAATGACCAAACGGAGAATGGCCGAGATCATGGGCGAGAGCGATTGCTTCAGCCAGATCCTCATTGAGGCCCAAAGCGCGAGCGATGGTGCGGCTGATCGAGGCCACCTCAATCGAATGCGTCAGCCGTGTCCGCAGATGATCGCCGGTGCCATTTAGAAAAACCTGGGTCTTATACTCCAGGCGTCGGAACGCTCGGGAATGAATGATCCGGGCCCGGTCCCGCTGAAATTCGGTTCGGTAGGCGTGGCTCGGCTCTGAATATTTACGCCCGCGTGAGTCGCCGGACTTTTGAGCAAACGGCGCCAGAATCGTTCGCTCCGCTCCCTCCATTTGCTGTCGCGATCGGTAGGTCGAAGGCGCCTCCGATGCCGGCGATTTGGCCATTGTCATGCCCAAACACTAACGATCCGTAGGGCTCGATTCACGTTTGATGTCGTCTCGCAATTCGCGCTGAGCCTTACGCGCATTGGAGCTCAGCGTCAGCAGATCAAAGATAGCGAGCAGGATTGCGGTCACGGTTAACCAGGCACACACCAGCCAAAAAAAGAGGAACCAGCTCGTATGTTCGTGCGGATCGAGCGGGCGTTTCAGAACCGTCGACCCGCAGATCATCAGTACTAACGCTGCCGTTAACACGATTATCATGACGCGGCGCCTCGTCCCCTGGTCGCGAATAATGCCTCGCGTCGCGTGCACCGCAAAGGAGGCGTGCTGCAAAGGCTTCTCGTCAGGGGTGTCGTTGGTCGGCATCGAGTCCAATCAGGCTGCCCGGCAACAGCGTGCGCGCCAAGTCATTAACTGTATAGTCGCCGGTCCCAATGTAAACCCGCGGCCGGGCAAGCCGACAGCCCGCCTAACCGGACATGAAAGGCCGAATAACCTCTGTCTTTGAATAGGCCACCAACTCTGATCACTGCGCAAATCGGCTTCTCACCGGTCGGGTAACCTGCTTTGCTCGACGACATGGGTAAAACCAAGGGCAGCAAGCCGAGCAAACAACGAACGGCGGCGCGCCGACCAAGTAAGCCCAAGGCAATGGCGAATGCGAAGAAAACCCTTACCAGCCGCCCCCGACCCGAAAAAGCCGCCATTCGCAGCGCGGCTTTTGCCAAGGCAATTCTCGACGCCAAATCATATGCAGCCGACGCGGCATCGCTCCGGACTCTGTTCACGGAAGCATCGACCAAGGCCGCCAGTATTCCGAGGAGCGCGTTAGAAGGCCTCGGGCCGTACTTACAGGCGATGCTGCGGTTGCTTCGGGCTTATGCCGGCGGCGATTACCGCAAAATCTCTAAGGACGCCCTGCTCACGATTGTCGCGGCCATCAGTTACCTGGTGGATCCGTTCGATCTGATTCCGGACGAGATTCCGTTCCTTGGCTATGTCGATGACGCGACCGTCATTCGGTTCGCGGTTTCGCGGACCAGAGACGCACTCGACGCGTTCATGCTCTGGGAAACTAGCGCTGATTCCTAATCACGCTCGACGGAAGGTGGATCGAGACCTTCGGCCTCGATGTTAAAAATAGAAGCGTCGCAGACGGCTCACTTTGAGCAGCTCCGCTGCTTGCATTTTGCCGACGCTCTGGGAGATCGCGTTTCACCGCCCCGGAGTGCGCCGAGCGATACCTAAACCAGCAGCAGCGCCGGATTTTCCAGAAGATGTCGCAGCTCCTTTAAGTATTCCGCACCCAACGCGCCGTCGATCACTCGATGATCGCAGCTCATCCAAATCGACATCCGATGTCCGACCGCGATCTGGTCGCAATTATCAACCACCGGCTGCTTGGTCAGAGCGCCGACTGCGAGAATGAAACCCTGGGGCGGATTGATGATTGCGGAGAAACTATCGATGCCCATTCCTCCGAGATTCGAAACGGTGAAGCTGCCTCCCTGAAATTCTTCGGGCTTCATCCGCTTGTTACGCGCTCGCAAAGCAAGATCCTTGGCCATCGCGCTGAGTTCGCGTAACGACTTGTTCTGGGCTCCGCGGATCACCGGCGTGAGAAGCCCGTCTGGAATTGCTACGGCAATGCCCAGATCGACGTCCGCGTACTGCACGATCGCGTCCCCATCGAACGAGGCATTGACCTTTGGCACTTTAACCGCAGCTTGGACCGCACCTTTCAGGACGAAGTCGTTAACGGTGATCTTTGATGTGTCAGCTCCTTCGCCGGCCGATTTCAATTCCGCCCGCGCTGCCATCAACGGCCCAGCGTCGATGTTGATGTTAAGATAGAAATGCGGAACCGGCCCCTTACTTTCAACCAGCCGTTCGGCGATGCCTTTGCGCATTCCCGAAAGATTAATGCGAGAACCGGCAGCGCTTTTGGCGGGAGCGGATGCTGCCGGTTTGGACGCAGCAACCGACTTTGGTGGCGCAGCAGATCCAACACCGTGTGATTTTGCCGCAGCGCGCACATCGGTTTCGGTGACGCGGCCATCTGGCCCGGTGCCATTAATCCCGGCTAAGTCGATTCCAAGTTCGGCTGCGAGTCTCCGCGCGACCGGCGACGCTTTCACCCGCGCCTCTTCCGTAGAGGGCTTCACGGCAGAAGTCGACTTCTGGGCTTGCGTCGAAGGCGGTATCGGCTTCGATCCTTTCCCCTTTGCTGCCGGCGCACCCTGTTCTTGAGATGCTTCAGGTGGCGCAGTGTCTTCGTCCTGCTTCGCCGCCGGCGCAGGCTTTTCGGTCTCGGCCTGCGGCTTCTTCGCCGGCTCGGGTTTCTTTTCTTTCTGCTCTTCTTTCGCTGCAGGCTTGGCTTTATCCGCGGGCGGCGCTGCTGCCGCTTTTTCACCGGGTTCGCCAATGAACGCGATCTTGTCGCCTACGTTCACTTTACCGCCTTCTTCCACGTAAATTTCGCTCAGCGTCCCGTCTTCCGGCGATTCCCATTCCATCGTCGCCTTATCGGTCTCGATTTCGGCGATCACCTCGCCGGCCGTGACTTTGTCGCCCTTCTTCTTCCGCCACGTAACCAAAGTTCCCTCGGTCATGGTGTCGCTCAGCTTGGGCATCTGAATTTCGGGCATCTTAAGAAAGTCGAGAGTTGATGGTTGAGCGTTGAGAAGGTGGAGAAGGTGAACCTGCGATCATGAGTAGCAAACCTTTTTCACCGCAGCCATCAGCCTTTCCATGTTAGGCAGAACTGCCTTCTCGAGCCGTTCGTTATAGGGCATCGGCACGTCCTCCTGTGAAACGCGGAGCACCGGCGCATCGAGCTCATCAAAAATGTTCTTCTGAATGCGATAGCTAATTTCAGCGCCGACTCCGCAGAACGGCCGGTCCTGTTCTACAATCACGACCCGGTGGGTCTTGGCGACCGAATTGAAGATCGCCTGTTCGTCCAGAGGTTTGATAGATCGCAGATCGATGATCTCGGCGCTGATGTCTTCCTCTTCCAGTTGCTGCGCAGCGTTCAACGCCAGGGGGACGGTCTGGGCGTAGCAGATGATCGATACGTCTGAGCCTTCGCGTTTCACTTCCGCCTGGCCCAGCGGGATTAACAGGTCTTCATCCGGCGGCTCGACCATGCCTTTCGAGCTGTAGAGTAACTCGGCCTCAAGGACGAGCACGGGATTGTTATCGCGGATCGCGGTTTTCAGCAGTCCCTTGGCGTCTCGCGGCGTCGCCGGAGTGCAAATCTTCAGACCGGGAAAATTAGCGTAAAGACATTCAGTAGCATGCGAGTGAGTGGCGCCAAGTTGGTGCGCTGGTCCGTTAGGCCCGCGAAACGTAATTGGCACATTGAACTGGCCGCCGGACATGGTGAGCATGTTAGGCGCGTTATTCACCACCTGGTCGAATGCGACCAGCGAAAAGCTGAAGGTCATAAACTCGACCACCGGTCGCAGCCCCACCATCGCGGCGCCAATACCCATGCCGGCGAAGCCATTCTCGCTGATGGGAGTATCGATAATGCGATTGGCGCCAAATCGCTCCAGTAATCCCTGGCTTACTTTGTAGGCGCCGTTGTATTCGGCCACTTCTTCGCCCATCAAAAACACGTCGGGATCGCGCTCCAGCTCTTCAGCCAGGGCCTCATTCAGAGCCTGTCGATAGGTTATTTCCCTCACCGTTTTGATCCGTTCACAAACGTGTAATCGTAAAGCTTGTCCAACGGCGGCTCGGCGCTTTCCTCGGCGAATTTGACGCTGGCCAGCGCTGCCTCCTTCGCTTCGCGATCGATCTTGTCGAATTGCTCGTTAGTCAGTTTGCCTTCCCGAGTCAGTTGGGCCCGCAACCGGATGATCGGGTCGTCCAGTCGATATTTTTCCAACTCGTCCTTGGTCCGATAACTAGCCGGATCGGACATTGAATGGCCACGATATCTGTAGGTTCGAGCTTCGATGAAAGCCGGATGCGGCTCTTTCCGTATCGATCCGACTATCTCCGCCATCTTGTCGCGGACTTCGCGGAAGTTCATTCCATCCACAATATCGGCGGGGATGTCGTAACCTTCGGCCCGATCCACGATCTGCTTCAACGACGTCGAACGCTGTACCGACGTCCCCATGGCAAACAGATTGTTTTCGCAGATAAACAGCACCGGAAGTTTATACAACGCTGCGAGATTCAACGCTTCATGGAACGCCCCCTGATTGATGGCGCCATCACCGAAGAAACAAAGCGTTACCCGATCTTCTCCGCGATACTTCGACGCGAACGCCATCCCTACGGCCAGCGGAACGTGCGCTCCGACGATGGCATGGCCACCGTACATGTGGTTTTTCCGGTCAAAGAAATGCATAGAGCCGCCGAGACCTTTCGAGCATCCGGTTTCCTTGCCGAACAATTCGGCCATGCATGCGTTGGCACTCGTCCCTTTCACCAAGGCGTGAGCGTGATCGCGGTAGGCGGTGATAAAGTAATCGTCAGGGCGAGTGGCAGCAGCGGCTCCGACCACCACCGCTTCCTGGCCAATGTAAAGGTGACAAAAACCGCCAATCTTCTGCGACTGATATTGCTGGCTGGCGCGCTCCTCGAAGCGACGCACCAGCAACATCAGCGAGAGCATTTCGACCTCGTCGCGCTCCGCCTGCTGCATGGAGGTTAGACGGTGCGAGAAATCGCTGCGCGCGACTGCGAGGTCTCGAGGTTGCGGCCGAAGTTAACCGTCAGAACAAAAAGGAAAGTGAAGAACAGGTTACTGACCAGAGAGTTCCTGAAGAACATCCAGGTCGGAGTACCACTGTATTGCGGCAGTCCGACCGTCAGTGCTTGAATCAGTCCGGCACCAGTCTTGGCGTAACCGGGATCGCTCAACCACGAAAACGTATTAGTCAGAAGGTAGAAAACAACCGAAGCCAGAACGGAAGCAGGCAATAGCGTTTTCAGCGAGGGACGATGCTGAAGCGCCAGGCCAATGCAGCAAATAAGGGCGAGCGCGAAATACCGGCAGACAATCTGCGAGTCGAACAATGAGGCGCTGTAATGATAATTCAGGATCACGTCACTCAAAAACAGCGCTCCGAGCGGTATCGTAAATTTGTACTTCGCCGGGAAATACGCAGCGCAACACAGTGCAATCGCGCTCCCTGGCGCAAACTCGGACAACCAGGTAGTTCCGGAGTGGATCATCAGCCCTGTCGCTATGCGATAAACGACAGCCAGCAGCACGAGCACGAACGCGAAAATCATCGGCAAGAACTTATCCCTCCTGTCGGATTTTCCAATTCGATTTGAAAGAATTAGAGACGGCTTGTCGAACCGGCCTCCTGCCAAACCGGGGCCGGCCGAATCTCGTTCTGGTTACTTCGCGGTGGCGGCGACCTGTTTCTGCAAACGCGCTTTTCGCCGACGAGCGGCGTTCCGGTGAATGATGCCTCGTTTGGCTGCTTTATCGATGGCGGAAATCAGCGCGCGGACCTTGTCTGCGTCCGGTTTATCGCCGGTAAGCGCGCCTTTTTGTAACGTCCGCAACCGGCTGAGACCGCTTCGATTGCGAAGCGACCGCTTCATCGTTTGCCGTGAACGTTTTGCTGCTGATTTCGTATTCGCCATGACCGGAGTATTGGGTCCGCACCGTCGCGGTTAGCCGGCGAGTTGTCAACCGCCGCCTTTCCCTTGTAGTGGCGGTCTCTGACCGTCGGATTATTTGGTGTAGTCGCCCCGCCAAAACGTCGGTGAGTCCGCACCGGGAGCGATTATGCGACGGTCGGAGACCGCCGCTACAAAGAGCCCTGGTTACGCGCTGGGATGATTCCCGGAGGCGACCAGCGTTTTTGGCGAGGACGAGACCGGCTTATGGCCGCTGGCGGAATTGACCCAGTCCGCCGGCCGTTCCTCTGGCTTCGCGACCATCATCTGCGGATCCTTCGCTTTCGGCACATTTGGCAGTTTGGTATCCACGATCTGCACAATTGTGCCTAACGGAAGCTGCTCGTACAGAGCTTGCACATCCTTGGATTTCATCCGGATGCATCCATAGCTGGCAGGCCGGCCGATCGTTTTTTCCTCGGGGGTGCCGTGGATGTAAATGCAGCGGGCAAATGCGTGTGCATTCTGTTGTTCAAGGCCACGCAGCCAAATGATCCGGGTAATCACCGGATCGCGTCCCGGTGCATTAGGCACCAGCACTTCGCCGGTAAACCGTCGGTTATGAAACACCGCGCCGGTAGGCGCGTGGTCACCGATCTTCTGGGCGACCTGTAAAAAACCGAGGGGCGTTGTCATGTGACCCCAGAAATCGCCCAGTCCATATTTGGAAGTAGAAACGGGATAGATCGCCACCCGAGCGCCATTCTGAAGCAGCATCAGCTTCTGCTCTTTCACACTAACGATCACGGTGTTCTGGATCTCCGTCGGCGGCAGGCCGGCAGCCGAGGCGCTGATCGCACCAAGGCAAAGGAGGGGGAGGAGCTGGGGACGAAACATGCGCGAGCTTTTACTCAAAAATCGGCACTTGTCACGCAGGAATCGGAGCCGCGGCGCGGGTTCCCGAGAAACTGAACTTAGGCCACCAGGCAGCAAGAGAGGAAAGCGAGACATACAGAAACCCGCCTTGGAACATCAGCAAAAAAGGTACCGAGAGAAACTGACGATGTGCAATGGCAAACCAGACGAAGTAGCTGAAGTAGACGGCAAAGCCCATTTCAGCGAGGGGCAATAACGATCGGAGCGGCATGTACTTGCAGCTGCGCCAAGGTTGCGCTTTCCGTTCGATGCCGTATTTCGGTGTTCGCTTAAAGTCGGACTGATGGTTGAACACGGCCTCTAGGACGGCCCGCGCATTGTTGAGCGACAGGCCTACGCCCAATGCCAGCAGACAGGGCAAAAGGAGAATTTCCTTGAGCCAGCCGCGCGGATGCAGCTCCCGTTGGGCGCAAATGTAGAACACCGCCACCGAGACCGAGGCCGTTAGAAAGATCGGCACGTCGATTAGCAGCGTCCGGTACCAACCGGGAGGAGGGCCCCCGGCCGACGGATGCAGAAGAACGCACAAACATGCCAGCAAAAGATAGGCGAAATTCGAAGTGAGATGCCCCGTTGCTTCGAGTTTGATGGGCAATGGCAGCGTACTTTCCCAGATTCGCGGAAGCAGTTTCTTGCAGGTCTGAATCGATCCCTTGGTCCAGCGATGTTGCTGTGATTTGAATCCGTTCATGTCCACCGGCAACTCCGCTGGGGTCACTACGTCGGGGAGGAAAATGAACTTCCAACCGGCCAGTTGCGCCCGATAACTCAGATCGAGGTCCTCGGTTAGGGTGTCGTGCTGCCAACCACCTGCTTGTTCGATACAGCTGCGCCGCCACAGTCCGGCGGTGCCGTTGAAATTGAAGAATCGGCCGCTTCGACTGCGCGCGGTTTGCTCCAGCAAAAGGTGACCATCGAGGAACATCGCCTGCACGCGGGTGAGCAGCGAATAGCTGCGATTGAGGTGACCCCAACGAGTCTGAATCATTCCGACATTCGGATCAGTGAAGAAATGGATCGTGCGCTTTAGAAGGTCCGGCTGCGGAACGAAATCAGCGTCGAGAATGCAGACGAAGTCGCCTTCGGCAGCGGAGAGTCCGGTGGCGAGTGCGCCAGCTTTAAATCCGGTGCGATCCTCGCGATGGATCAGGGTAACGTTGAACCCGCGCTCGCGTAACTCCGCCGCGCAGGAACCGGTAATTTCGCGGGTATTGTCGGTAGAATCATCCAGCACCTGGATCTGGAGCAGCTCTCGTGGGTAATCGATTTCGCTCACCGCCCGCAGCAGACGCTCAACGACGTAGACCTCATTGAAGATTGGCAGCTGCATCGTCACTTTCGGCAGGTCACCGAAGTGCCCAAGCGGCTTTGATCCCCTGTTCCTGTTCTTGAGAAACAGGTAGATAATGACGTACCGATGGATGCCGTAAGCTGACAGGCCAAAGAGCACACTCAGGTAACAAATGGTCCAGATCAGGTAACCAAGGCTTCCGTGCATAGTGCTTCTAAGACTGCCGTTGGTTTTTGAGGCAGCAAGGGCGACATGATGCTCCTTCCGAAGCACCCGTCAAATCAAAAATATGTCGCATTTGCCTCGTAAAATGGTCGCAAAACGCATCCAAAAAACCTGGGTATCGCGGATGGGAAAGCCTCGAAAATTTGAATTCAACCGGCTAGACGCGAGGTGGCCCGGAGAATCTATTCTCATTATAATACTGTATGTCCGCCGGCGGCGCAGATTCTGCCTTGCTCCTATTACAGGAGAAGGTGATTGGTCATAACCCCCAAATTTCGGCCGATGCACTTGCCAGTTAAACAGAAGAAGGCGGCGCGGAATCGCTTCGATCGGTTCAACCTCGTCCTCGCTATTTTGTTGGCCGGGTGGGTGCCGTCCATTCTGGCGTTGGTCGTTTCCTATACCATCCTGCGAAACACGCTCGAATCCAAGATCTTACGTGACCGACAGACCTTTGTACAGTTGATCGGACATCTCGTCGGAGACGACCTGAGCCGAACCGGCGGGATCATTGAGTACTATCAAACGCTGCCGGACACGGCAAAACTGCTGAGCACGCCGAACCCTCAGGCCGCGCAACAGTGGCTGGCTACGGCTTTTTACTCGCATCCGCGGATCGACAGCATGTTTATGACCGATCCCGATGGCCAGTTGATCGCTTCGGTGCCCGCTGAACCGGACATGATCGGCAAAGATTTCCAATCAGAGTTCTGGCGCGCCGGCGCGACCTCAGCCAGCGGCGCGTATGTGTCGCCGGCGCACGCTCGCTCATCGGACAAACGAAGTGCGACCGACATCGTGGCGGCGGTACGCAATCCTAACGGCACCATCGCCGGATATCTGGGCGTATCGGTGTTGATCGAGCGGATCGGGCGGCGGCTCTCGACGATTGAGTTCGCCGATCAATCGAACCCCCAGGTGCTGGATCAAAACGGCGCCGCGTTATTTACCAAAGATCTGAAAGCGAACCCGAACCCGCTCTCACCCGCCGGCCAATCCTTGATTAAGCAGATCGGGCAGAACAAACACGGGCACATCGAGCGACAGGGATACCTCTACTCGTTTAATCCAATTGAAACCAGCGGCTGGATGGCTGTCGTCGAACAGGCGCGCGCGGTCGCCTACAAGCCGATTCACGATCTGCTGCAAAGGATGACCATTCTGACCGCCTGGTTGATCGGCCTAACCGCGATATTCGCGTGGTTAGGCGGAAAGTTCTATCGCCGCCAGACCGAGTCGGCCCGCGCGCTCGAGCGGGAAGTTATTTTCAACGAAAAGATCCTGGCCAACATGCCCACGGGCATTGCGCTGATCGATCCGGCTACCCGTCGATTTGTTCAGGCTAACGAGGCGTTCGCGCACATGGCGAAGCGATTTGGCGGTTGGAACAGCCGCAAAGACATCACCACCGCAACCTACGACGATGTTAAAATCGCACCGCCTGATGCGATGGACCGGGTGCTTTCATTCGGAACTCCGTTTCAGCTGGTGGAACACCCATTCACGGGTGAAGGCGGAATGACACATTTCGTGAACGTAAATCTGCTGCGGCTACAAGGTTCGCAGCAAACGATTGAGGGCATTCTCTACTTGGTGGAAGACAAAACGCGCGATGTCACCCTTCGCCAGGAGTTGATTGGGGCGAACGCTGCGAAGGACCAATTCCTGGCTCTGCTGTCGCACGAGCTGCGTAATCCGTTGTCTCCGGTGATCGCCATGGTCGGCGAGCTCGAGGCCAGCACGCCGGATTCGCCGAGCACCAGACAGGCGCTGGAAGTGATCCGCCGAAATGTCGAGTTGGAGGCGCGTCTGATTGACGATTTGCTGGACGTGACTCGCATCGCCAAGGGCAAATTGCAGCTGACGTTCGAAACCGTCTCAGTGCACGAGATCGTGCAACGCGCATTCGAGATTTGCCGGGAAGAGGTCGGCGCCAAGCACATCGACGTTCAGTTCCAGCTGGCCGCTGAAAAGGACTACGTGGAGGCGGATCCGGCGCGGTTGCAGCAGGTGTTTTGGAACCTCATCAAGAACGCCGTCAAATTCACCGCCGAAAATGGAACGATCACCATCCACACGCTGAATCCGTCGCCTGATCAAATCCAGATCGACGTGCGGGACAACGGCATCGGCATCGAAGCCGACAAGTTAGACCGCATCTTCAATGCATTCGAGCAGGGACAGGCATCGATCACACGACGGTTTGGCGGACTGGGGCTCGGTTTGGCAATTTCGAAAGCAATGGTGGAAGCGCACGGCGGCCGAATCGATGCGCACAGTACCGGCAAAGACAAAGGCGCGAGGTTCAGCATCAAGTTGAAAGCGGTGCCCGCGCCGGCGATGACGGTTCCAAAGGATAACGGCACGCGGCCGGACGATCGGCGCGATCTTAACGACCGGCGCCGCCATCGGGTTCTGGTGGTCGATGATCACGAGGATACCTGCATCGGAATGAAAATGATGCTTCAGCGGCGCGGCTATGACATCACCGTGGCATACAACGCCGAGCAGGCGATCCAACAAGCGCGAAGCCAGCATTTTGATCTGCTAATCAGCGATATCGGTCTCCCGGATCGGAGCGGCTACGAGCTGATGCGAGAGCTGGGTAGCAAAGGCCTTCCCGGAATTGCCCTAAGCGGGTTCGGCTCGGAGCACGATATTAACAAGGCGCACGCGGCTGGATTTGCTGAGCACCTAACGAAGCCGATCAATTTCGACAAACTGGACGAAGCGATTCGCAGCCTTCTCGAGCTGGAACCTGCGACTAACCGGTAGTTCGGATAGAAAACTGACTCCCCGTCAGGACGCGGCTGGCGCTGAGGCCTGCGGGCTTTTCCGTTCCGAAGCTTCCTTCAATTCCCGGGAGAGTTTTTCCACGCGTTGGCGCATCACCTTGCCGGCCTTGAATTTAACGGTAGCGCGCGGGGGAATTACAAAACTACTGCCTGGCTGGTTCGGATTGCGGCCGACACGCGGCTTGGTCAGGCGTGGTTGAAACACCCCAAAATTGCGCAGCTCCACCGGGACGTTCTTGGCCAAACTATCAGTGATCTGGTCCAGGGTCCTCTGGACTACATCGAACACCTCGTGTTGGACTTTTCCGGTCTGGTTGCTAATCGCGACCACAATGTCGCGCTTTGTTAACTTTGCCATAGCTACTTAGGAATCGCCTGACAATGAGCAATTGAGTGCAAGATGCGGCAAAAAAAAAATATATTCCCCTTGTAACGTGCTCGCCGCCAGAATCTAAAGGCGGCTCGGGACTAATGCCAGCGCTTAATGCGCTGTAGCGGGACGAGCGAAAATGCGGCTGATGTAGTACCGCACCGGGGTCTGCGATGCGAGGTCTTTGCGCCGCGATTTCAACTGGCCCTGAACGACACCAAGCTTGGTGAAAACGCTGTTCCACTCCGCCTCCAGACGCCGCACTTCGTCTCCGGTAAGGTCTCGAACTCCACGGATGGACGATGCGCGCTGCAAAACGTTCATCGCTTTGCCCGATAACTCGCCGACCGCGTTCAGCGAATTGAAGACATATTCAGTCTCCTGCAAAAGGTGAGAGCGGACCTCAGTAAATTGTCGCTCCTGCTCGGCCGAAATTATGGGCCGGGCCTTGTCCAGCCCGTAGGTGATGAAATCGTGCAGACGCTTCCAATTCTCCGTCTGAAGGGTCAATAACCGAAGCTTGGTTTCCAGCTGTTTGTCTCGCATAAAATTAGCCACCGACGAGTTCCAGCGTCTCGTCCAGCTTCTGCAAATTATCGATAAGCAGGTGCGCCCACGGTCTATTCACCGTTTGCTCCTGGCTGATGATGCCTTCCTCAAAATAGAACCGGCCTTGCCGCCACCGGAAAATCTCCGCGACTGCAGATTCACCGTGCAACGTGCCGTAAACCGCGTGGCGAACCGAGCCTTGCTGCAGATAGATTTCGCTGATTCCGCGCGAAGATTTAAAAGTAAAACGACCACTGCGCTGACTCAGACAGCTCATCTGAAGTATTTCGGCAGCCGAAAACTGATTCAAATTGCCGATGAGAGAATGGCAGGGATCGATGCCCTCGCTGGGCGTGGCTGAGGCTCCGTCAAGCGATTCGACAAACGCATTCAGGCCGCGGCCTAAACTCCACGAATGGGACGCTGAAATCATCCGAATATTCTGCTCTTGTGCGGCAGCCAATGCGGCTCCCGGTCGGCGGCCCGGAACCACACATAAGATCCTGAGGGAAGGAAAATGCTGACGGATATGAACCGCCTGCTCGACGGCCCGTTCGGGCTCCGCTTCGACCACAAATGCATCGAAGTTTTCTTCCAGGAGAACCGAGATCGCCTCTGACAAATTTCTCACCACCCGCACCTCGAGTTCCGGCAAGGTGCCGAGGATCTCGAGTGTTGTATCCTGAAAAACCGGGTCGGCGTTCAGGACGAGGAGGCGCGTTTCGGCAACGGCTAAGGACATTCCGAGGACCGATTAGAGCAGGAATCTTGCCCTAAAAAGGCGTCGGACCGGCTCCTCTCCCAGCTATTTCTTGCGCCAGACAACCCGCGGAGGAGGGGCTGGAAATTCTTCCGGTGCAACTTCGTGCGCTGTTCTGAAGTGCACCTTCGCAACCTCCCGCAGCACACCAGCGCCATGCGTCTCAGCCAGTTTCCTGGCGGTGTCCTTCACCGCTGGGGAAACGCCGCGATCCAGCCGCACACCGAACGTCTTGCTCCGGGCGTCGAGCCAATCGATAAACGCCTCCCGGGCCAGAATGGACGCCGCGGCCACTGCGATATCGGACTCCGCTTTGGTGCGCTGGTCGAGCCGGATCTTCTGCCCGTGCGCTAACAGTGCCTTCTCGATGACTCGGGAATCCGCGAACTGATCGGACAGGGCTCTCGCGCAATCCGGCTTCTTCTGCAGCATATTTTCGATCACCCGGGCGTGGCCCCAACCCAGCAGGCTGTTTAGATTACCGAAGCTCTGATACAGCTCATTATACTTTGCCGGACCGATCGACACCTTGTCGGTTAGGCCGATTGTCGTCTTCCTGATAACATCAGCCAAAGTCCGGATCTTGGCGTCCGACCCAATCCGCTTGCTGTCCTGAACCCCGGCATCCATTAATTGGCGGGCAATCTTCCGGTCTACATAAACACCGGCGATCACCAGCGGCCCGAAGAAATCTCCTTTACCGCTCTCATCGATACCAAAGTGCGGCTCGAACATTTCCGGCGAATGAACTTCCTCGTAGCCCAGTTTCGCCTCCCCGAGAATCTTCGGCTCTAGCTCGAACTGTACGAACTCTTCGACGCCCTTGCCTTGGATGAGGACTTTTGGGCCTTTTTCGTATACGGCAACTGCCAGTTTGTTCTTCTGGCCAAAGAAGAGGGTGTAAGGCCTGGGGGAAAATTCGTATCCCAGCTCCTGCAGGAGCGTTCGAAGCGAAGCTGCCTGTTCGCTCGTTAGGGCATGAGTGTAGGAATTCATCTCTGGCAAGAAAATCAGGAGCAAACGTCCAACGCTCAACGCTCAACGGTCAACATTCAATGCAGAAGCCGCTGCGGATTCACAGGCCGGCTTCGTTCCGCTCTGCTGTTTATTGAGCGTTGGACGCTGAGCGTTGGACGTTGGACGTTGATTTCCGAATGCGAAGCGCCGATTTTCGCCGCCGGCTTTTAAGATGGTATCGGACCAATGGCCGCGATCTTCCGTGGCGCCATACCACCGATCCATACGCCATCCTGGTTTCCGAAGTGATGCTGCAACAGACGCAGGTCGCAACCGTCATCCCCTATTACGAGCGCTGGCTGAACCGCTTTCGAACCTTCAAATGCCTGGCCGCCGCACCCGAAGATGAGGTGCTGCATGCCTGGCAGGGGCTTGGCTATTACAGTCGAGCACGCAATCTCCATTCTGCGGCCAAAATTGTCGTTAGCCAGTATGACGGCATCTTGCCTGCGAATCCGGAAAAAATCCGTGAACTGCCTGCGATGGGACGATACTCGTCGAATGCCGTCGCCACATTCGCATTCGATCGCTCAGTTCCGATCGTTGAAGCGAACATCACACGTCTGCTGGCGAGGCTGTTCGATATGGATGTGCCGGTCGATACAACTGCCGGCCGCGACCGGTTGTGGGCGGCCGCCGAAATGCTCGTCCCACAAAAGAACGCCGGGCGATTTAACTCCGCTCTGATGGATCTCGGCGCAACCGTGTGCGTCAGCGGCACACCAAAGTGCCAGCGCTGTCCCGTTCACAACTTGTGCAAAGCGCCCCGTCCCGAGTTGCTCCCGATCAAGAAACCGCGACCGAAGACAATCGAATTGCGTGAATGCCACCTGTTCGTTAGGCAAAAGAACCAGATACTCCTGGAAAAGTGTTCCACTCGGTGGCGCGGAATGTGGATGCTGCCGGTGGTGAGGGACGGGCAGAAAACCGACTCCAGGATGATTCATTCCTTGGTTTTCCCGTTCACCAATCATCGAATCAACCTTCGAGTTTTTCGAGGCACAAAGGCGAACCAGTCGGGGCCGCGAACCACGTGGATAGGCCTGCCGCAGTTGGACACGGTTCCAATACCATCACCGCATCGTCGCGCGATCGCTGCATTGCTGGATTGAGCGTTGGACGTCGGCGGTTGAACGTTGGACGTTTGCCCCTCCAGCTTCGCCATGACTGCGCCGTCCGCACTTCCTGATCTCCGCGGCCACTTTGGACCGTACGGCGGGATGTTTGTGCCGGAGACACTCGTCGCCGCGCTGAACGACTTGGTCCGGGAATACGAAAATGCCAGGAAAGATCCGGCATTCCAACTGGAGCTCGCCTCTCTGCTCCGCGATTTCGCAGGCCGACCCACGCCGCTGTATTTCGCTGAGCGGCTGACGAGAGCTCTCGGCGGTGCGCGCATCTACCTGAAGCGCGAGGACCTGCTGCATACCGGTGCTCACAAAATCAACAACGCCCTGGGCCAGATTCTCCTGGCGCGGCGGATGGGCAAATCCCGGATCATCGCCGAGACAGGCGCGGGTCAGCATGGAGTGGCCACGGCGACGGTTTCCGCCCGCTTCGGGTGCGAGTGCGTCATTTACATGGGGGCAACGGACATGGAGCGGCAGGCCCTCAACGTTACCCGGATGAAGCTGCTGGGAGCAACCGTGGTTCCGGTCACCGCCGGGCAGGCTACGCTGAAGGAAGCCATCAACGAAGCGATGCGCGATTGGGTGACCAACGTTCGGACTACTCATTATATATTAGGATCCGCTTTGGGATCGCACCCCTACCCGATGATAGTTCGGGACTTTCAGAGGGTGATTGGGGATGAGGCTCGGCGGCAAATCCTTGAACGGGAGGGGGCTTTGCCCGATCTGCTCGTCGCCTGCGTCGGCGGCGGGAGTAACTCCATCGGACTGTTCTACCCGTTTTTAGAAGATGCGAAGGTCAAGATGGTGGGGGTAGAAGCGGGCGGCGAAGGGATCGGCTCCGGCCGACACGCGGCCCGGTTTCAGGGTGGCCGCCTCGGTGTGCTCCAGGGCACCCGAACTTTCGTGCTGGCCAACGAAGATGGGCAGATCGAGCTCACCCACTCGGTATCGGCCGGACTCGATTATGCGGCGGTTGGTCCGGAGCACAGCTACCTGCGCGATGCCGGCCGAATCGAGTACACCTATGCGACGGACGAGGAAGCGCTGAGCGCTTTCCGAACGGTCTCCGAAACAGAGGGGATCATTCCTGCGCTGGAGACTGCGCATGCCATGGCCGAAGTCATCAAACGTGCACCAGGGATGCCGGCAGATTCAAACATCGTGGTCAGCTTTTCCGGTCGCGGCGACAAAGATGTAGAACAGGCGGCGAAGCGTTTATTGTGAGCGGTCGCGGTTTTCCCGCTCGAGCAACTCGAGAACCTCTCGCGCGTTCGGCTCGTTAGGCACGATCTCGAGTGCGGCACGAAGATGCTGAATGGCCTCTGACTTTCGGCCAAGCCTGGCCAGCAGGATCCCGAGATTGCGATGAATCGCCGGCTGGCGTGGCTGCAACTTAAGCGCTTCCTGGTATTGGCGGACCGCTTCCGCATAGCGCCCCACCACTTCGTCGCGATTTGCAGCTTCGCCGCTGCTCATGTTGTTTGCGGTGATGGTTAGCGCGTTGGCCAGATTAGTCCGCATCGTCGCCATGCGAGATGTCTGAGCTGTCGCCCTCTGCTCTTCGGTTAGCCGAATTCCCTGACGATATTCCGCGATTGCTTCTTCGAAACGACCCAGCCGGGCGTAAACGAGGCCCAGCTGATTGTGATTATCACCCAGCTCCGGCTTTAGCGCTGCTGCCCGTGCGAAATGCGGTGCAGCCTGAATGAATTCACCGCGATCAAAATAAATCTGACCGAGTCGGTTATGCGCCTGCCATGCATTCGGGTTCTTCGCGAGGTTGTCCTGCCACAACGTCTCCTCGTCGCGGTATACCGCTGAGCGAGTGGCAGAGTATAAGGCCATAGACCCAACAACCGTTGCAGCAATGGCACCGACAAACACTTTGCTGGTCGATACGCACCGTTGCCACACCGATGCTATGGCCGCGCCGGCGAGCGCAATCAGGAAAACATCTGCGAAATATTGGTAATGGTCTGCCACCAAAGTGCCGCTGCGGACATACGACATTTGGACGAAGCCAATGATCGGCGCCAATGAGATGAGGAACCCAATACCCGCGACAAGCGCGCCGAATGTGCCGCGGCGGCGCCACCTCCAAAGAACGGGAAATACGGCGATCAGTGCAATCACCGGAATCCATTCGGTTAGGCGCGGTGAATCGAACCGCCATGCGGGATAAATCGGCATCAGCCGAATCGGCGCGATTAGCTTTCCGGCATACCACCACACCGCCGTCGCGGCGTTCACAATTCGACGCAAGGGTCCGCCGAGGATCACCTCTTCTTCACCGAGGCCCCGATTTTGGAAGGCCACCGTGACCAAGCCGAGAATCAGAGCGCTCAAAAAAAATGGCCAGATGGCAATCACGGCAGCCCGGCTCTCAATATTATTCCGGCGCTGCCCACGATGAGCTCGCCACCAGATGCAGAGCAACAACGCCGCCGGCAGGAACACCACCTGTGTTTTCGCCAGCAACGCCAGGACGAACGCGGTCAGTGAGCCGAAGTAACTCAGCGATTTCCAACCGGCCCGGCGGTCGACAAACCTCAGGAACAGCAAAACCGAAACGAGTGCCCAGAACATGGAGAGCACGTTTTTCAGCTCCGAAATCCAGGCGACCGATTCGACGTGGACCGGATGAACTGCAAAAATCAGAGCTGCCAACCACGCTGCAGGAATGTCCAGCCACAACAATACGCGCCAGAGAAGAAACGCGTTGGCCATGTGCAAAAACAGATTCACCAGATGATAACCCGCCGGTGACTGCCCGAATACGTGCCATTCGATCCAGAAAACGGTGTTCGTTAGGGGAAAATAATCGGCCGTTCGTCCAAACAACCAGATCTCCCCCAGCCCGCTGAAGTTTCCGAGCAACGGATTCCTGGTGACGAGAAGTTGGTCATCCCACACAAATCCTCCGCTCAGCGCCGGCAGGTAGATGACGATGGTGACGACTGAAAGAACCGCCGCCTGGACATAAATCCGCCGGTTACCTGTCCCGGCTGGGGTCGGCGGCAGCGGAGTTTTCGGACGCGACTTCATTCGACGCGCTGATATTAGAATTTTCGACGGCTCTTTCTATTTGTATTTGGTCGCCCTTTTGTGAAGCTCAATTCCTGTGAGAAGCATGACCGGATATGGCCGCGCAGAAGCGGATTGCGACGGCACCAGGTTGAGCGTGGAAGTGAATTCGGTGAATCGCAAACAGAGCGACATCGTGATCAACCTTCCTCGCGACCTGAATGAACTGGAGCCGCGCGTCCGCCAGGCGATCAATGAAAGTATCTCACGCGGCCGCACCAGCGTGACCGTTGGCTTGCACAGTGGCTCAAACGGGTCAGGAAAGCTGGCACTCGATACCGAACTGGCGCGCTCCTATCACGACGCGATGAGAGCGTTGCAAAAGGAGCTTAGCGTGACCGGCGAAATCACGATTGGCACGATTCTCCAAGCCCCCGGCGTAATGCGACTGCCTGAGGAGACGGTCGCGGCAGAAGAAGTTTGGCCATCGCTCGATCGCGCTTTGAAGCTCGCCCTCACCGACTTGATCAAAATGCGCGAGCGCGAGGGAAAGCACCTGGCCAAGGATCTGATTCATCGATTGAAGAATCTCCGCAAGAACCTGAAGGAGATTCGCGGAATCCATCCTGAGGTAGTTAAACGTTACCGGGCCGCGCTGCTGGATCGCATCGAAAAAGCAGGCGTGCCCGTTACCCACGACGACGATCGGTTGCTCAAGGAGATTTCGATTTTTGCCGATCGGGCAGACATTTCTGAAGAGCTCACCCGGTTGGAAAGCCATCTCGCACAATTCGCCCATCATCTGCGCAAGAACGAACCGGTGGGACGAACATTGGAGTTCATCACCCAGGAAATTTTTCGCGAACTAAATACCCTGGGCGCAAAAGCCAACGACGCTTCCATCTCGCAACGGGTCGTCGCCTGCAAAGCGGAGCTAGAGAAGATTCGCGAACAGATCCAAAATCTTGAGTAACCAGTTCAGCAGATACGGAATTCTGTTTGTCATCTCAGCTCCTTCCGGAGCTGGGAAATCCACCTTATGCGCTGCGCTCCGTCAGACGCCGGATTTTGTTTATTCCGTGTCATGCACCACGCGTCCGGCACGCGCCGGAGAGATTGATGGCGAGGATTACGTATTCGTTACTGAAGCAGAGTTCCTCGCTCGAGTGAAGGCCGGGGAATTTCTCGAGCACGCCCGGGTGCATGAGCACTACTACGGCACGTTGCGAAAACCGTTACTCCACAACCTTCAGAGCGGAGTCGATGTCCTCATTGATGTGGACACACAAGGGGCCGAAGCGATTCGCAATTGCGATGACAAGTTCATCCGGGGCGCGCTCGCTGACGTATTCATCATGCCGCCGAACCTGGATGAACTCCGGCGGCGCCTGATCAAACGGGGAACCGAAACCTTGCAGCAAATCGAACTGCGGCTGAATAACGCGGCCCGAGAGATGGAACTTTGGCGCGAGTACCGCTACACCATTATCAGCCAATCCGTGGAAGAAGATCTTCAGAAGTTCCGACACATCACCCGGGCGGAGCGATATCTCAGCCGACGGTTGATTCAGTCCTGATATCGTTATGCGAAACTCAAAACGTAATCGCGAAAACTCGGATGGACGAAAGGTGCTGCCGCTGAAGACGAACGGAAGATGTATCGTGCTTGGGGTCTCCGGATCCATCGCGGCTTATAAATCAGCTGAGTTGGCCAGCCTCCTGGTGAAGCAGGGACACCAGGTATTCGTCGTGATGACGCACGATGCCACTGAGTTCATCACGCCGCTCACTCTTCAGACACTTTCCAAACATCCGGTAACGACCAGCTTCTATGATGAAAAGGAGAACTGGCGTCCGGGGCACATTGCCTTGGCCGATCAGGCGAACCTGCTCCTGATTGCTCCAGCGACGGCGAATGTGATCGCAGAACTGGCGCACGGGCTCGCCGCCCATCCGCTGGCGGCGATCGCGCTTGCCACCCGCGCACCGATTCTGATCGCGCCGGCCATGAACGGCAAGATGTGGGAACATCCGGCCACGCAACAGAACGTGGCTACGCTGAAATCGCGAGCCGTCGAGTTTATCGGCCCTGAAGAAGGAATGCTGGCCTGCGGTTACGAAGGTCTGGGCCGACTGTGGAAGGTTGATGATATCGCTTTCCGCGCGGAGTTCCTGCTGGCCCGGCAGGAAAATCTTATTGCGTGAGATTTCTGGTCACGGCCGGGCCGACGCAGGAGCCGATCGATCCGGTTCGTTATATTAGCAACCGCTCATCCGGACGAATGGGCTATGCCGTGGCCGAAGCGGCAATCGAAGCTGGGCACAGTGTAACCCTGGTGTCAGGCCCCGTCTGCCTGGAGCAACCGGCTGGGGCGAAAGTGATTCCCGTCACCACCGCTGCGGAAATGCAGTCTGCCGTTAACGGAAACTTGGCCGACGCCGATGTGCTGGTGATGTGTGCAGCGGTAGCGGACTACCGACCGGCACAATTCTCGGCGCAGAAGATCAAGAAGAGCGGTGCATCATTGTCGCTCGAGCTGACACCTACGCCGGACATTCTCAAATCGCTGCCGGCAAATGAGAAATGCCTCGTTGTTGGCTTCGCCGCTGAGACTAACGAGCTGGAAGAGAACGGCAAAAACAAACTTCAGACCAAGAATCTCGACCTGATTGTAGCGAACGATGTCAGTCGTTCGGACATAGGAATGGAAAGTGCTAATAACGAGGTCATCATTTTATTTCGGAACGGCAAAACGAAAACAATTGAGCGCACATCCAAAAAAAATATCGCGCGCGAGCTCGTAAAAATAATTTCAAACATGAAGAAAAATGTTTGACAAAAAAAACGTGACGATTAGTGAACTCGTTAAGTGAAGTTAATCGAATGTCTTCACAACCCTCCGCATCTGCGGACTGAAAGGGGGGAATAGTCGATGCCAGCAAAGAAAAAATCAAAGAAAGCCGCCAAGAAAAAATCAGCAAAGAGAAAAAGGCACTAACGCCGCGCGCTGATAACGGCTCCGGTTTCTCCGGAGTTTAAAAACCAAACTCAACCCGGGAGGAGATTTATTTTTCCTCCCGGTTTTTTTTGCGTGGGCGACATAACGCAGATCGAAGGGAAGAATGATGTTTCGCGCGATGGCACCGAGCGTTTGTCATCCTGAGCGCAGTCGAAGGACCTCACCTACTTGCGTGACGGGTGCCGCATTTGCGAGGTCCCTCGACTGCGCTCCGGATGACATAGCGAGCGCTCCCTCCAAACGGAGGACGAGCTCGTCTCGTCCCACTTATCGGTTGGAAGAATCACTGCCCGCTGCAAACAGCACAGTTTGATGTGCTGACGGGTGCGCACTCCATCTGTCCTCTCATCACCCGAAACCGTTTGGCAGCGGCGCTAGCCGCGATTACTTCTGGGGATGACGCATTACCTGGATGCCGCCGAAAAGGCAGCGCGCGCTGCCGGCGATCTCCTGCGTAAGAATTTTAATCTGCCGCGTCGCGTCAACGCTACCGAAGCGCACGACATCAAGCTGGCAATCGACGTCGAGTGTCAGCAACTCATCACTGATCTTCTACTGACCCAATTTCCCAGCCACGCGCTGTACGGCGAGGAAGGAGTGGTCGGCGATCAATCCAGCGATTATCAATGGGTGGTCGATCCACTTGACGGCACCGTAAATTATTTTTATCGGATTCCGCATTTCTGCGTCTCAATCGCGCTTCGATTCAAAGGCGAGATCATCGTCGGAGTAATCTACGATCCAGTGCGCGAAGAAATGTGGAGCGTGCAAAAAGGAGCGAAGCCCACGCTCAACGGTCAGGAGTTTACAGTGAGCGATCGTGCAGACCTGGCTGAGTCCGTCATATCGGTTGGATTGTCGAAGACTGGGGTGACCATCGATTCCGGCCTGCCTTTGTTGCAACAGATGGTTCACCGCGCCCGCAAATGCCGCCTGATGGGCAGCGCTGCATTGGACATGGCCTACGTGGCGTGTGGCCGCCTCGACGCCTACATCGAGCAGGGCGTTAGTCTTTGGGACGTGGCCGCCGGTTGGATTCTTATTGAGACTGCCGGGGGTACTGTGGAGATGCGGCCGCGAACCGACATGAAAGACAAGTTCAGCGTGATCGCGTCCAATGGAGTCATCGATTTGAAGGTGTGACGATGATCCGTTGCGGCATCGGCTATGACATTCATCGGTTCGCTGAGGGCCGGAAACTTGTGCTCGGAGGCGTTGAGATCCCCCATTCACATGGCCTGGAGGGACATTCCGATGCCGACGTCGTGTCGCACGCGATTGCCGATGCGCTACTCGGCGCGATCGGCGCCGGCGACATCGGTCAACATTTCCCCAATACCGACGAATCGATCCGCGGCATCAGCAGTATTGATATTCTTGCCGGTGTAGCCGAACTCCTCCGCAAAAGGTCAGCGCGACCCGTCAATATCGACGCCACAATCATCGCCGAGGCGCCGAAAATAATGCCGCACGTCTCAGCGATGCGTAACGAAATCGCGCGAGCGTTAGCGATGTCTCACAGCGATATCAGCGTCAAAGCGACCACTAATGAAGGGCTTGGCAGTATCGGTCGCGGGGAAGGAATTGCCGCGATGGCTATCGCGAGTGTCGAAGTCTCTGACTAAGCTACGCGACGTTGGACCGCAGCCATGCCCACCCGCTTCTTCAACACATACTCGCGTCGAACTGAGGAGTTCGTGCCGCTCGATCAAACCGACCGGACCGTGAAAATGTACACCTGCGGACCCACCGTCTACAGCCGGGCCCACATTGGAAATTTCCGGGCCTACGTTTTCGAAGATCTATTGCAGCGTCAGCTCGAACTGCGCGGCTACAAGGTTCATCGGGTCATGAATCTGACCGACGTGGACGACAAAACAATCCGCGGCTCCCGAAACGCAAAAATTCCGCTGCGCGATTTTACTGCCCCTTTCAAGCAGGCTTTCTTCGACGACCTGAAAACGTTACGGATCAAGTCCGCCGACCAATACCCGGCCGCAACCGATCAGCAATTCATCGATCGGATGATCTCGATGATTCAGACGCTGATGGACCGAGGCTATGCATACCAGGCCGAAGACAAGTCGGTCTATTTTCGGATCAGTAAGTTTCCGGATTACGGAAAACTCGCGCACATCGATCTCGATCAGCTGCAATCCACCGGTCGAATTCAGCACGACGAATACGATAAGGAACACATCGGCGATTTCGCCCTATGGAAGGCATGGGACGAGGAGGACGGCGATGTCGCGTGGGAGAGTCCCTGGGGCCGTGGAAGGCCGGGCTGGCACATCGAGTGTAGCGCAATGGCGACCGCACTACTGGGCGAACAGATTGATATCCATTGTGGTGGTGTGGATAACATTTTTCCGCATCACGAAGATGAGATCGCTCAAAGCGAAGGCGTTACGGGCCGCCAGTTTGTCCGCTACTGGATGCACTGCGCGCATCTGGTTGTTGACGGCCAGAAAATGGCCAAGTCGCTCGGCAATTTCTACACCATCTCGGATCTGACAGAGAAGGGATATTCGGGCCGCGAGATTCGCTACGCGCTCATGCGCGTGCATTACCGGGCACCGCTAAACTTTACCTGGGAAGGAATGAAAGAAGCACGGGAATCGTTAGGCCGGATTGACGGCTGGCTGGATCGGCTTCGCAAGACGGCGCAGCAGTCTTCGGCTTCGCAAACATCGGGTGACACGGGTGTGGCGAACACGTTTGAGGAAGCACTGGATGATGACCTGAACATCTCCGCTGCGCTCGGCATTCTGTTCGAGTCAATCCGTCAAACGAATCGAGCGATGGATAGGAATGAACTGAGCGCGGCCGCGGCGCAGACCTGGATAGAATGGTGGAACCGGGCGAATAGCGTGCTCCAGCTTCAATCGGATGAAGCTACCGGCATTCCGGCAAACATTTCCGAACTGGTGGAGGCGCGGAAAGGTGCGCGCACTGCTAAGGAATGGAAGAAGAGCGATGAGCTGCGCGATCAACTTGCCGCGCTTGGTTGGGAAGTGCGGGACACCAAAGACGGACAAACGGTGACGCGCCGCGGTTGAGCCGCAACCTCAAGGCGGCAAGCGATGCGCTTGCGCTACAACGGCTTGCAGGCCGTGCGGGTGAAAAATTTCCGCTGGCGTCACAGCACGTCGTCTGGTCTGTTGGGCGCAATCCATGTTCGAGCCGGCTGAATTTCTTAATCTTGAGCAAACCGGACATGCCAAGCTGTTCGAGAATCAAAAATACGTGTGGGACGCGCTCAAACAGATTGCCAGTTACCTGCAATTCCGGTTGAAACCCGCCGTGCTCGGCGACTTGTTAGGCAAACCGTTTATCAGCAACCAGGTTTACATTGGTCAGGGCACGGTTGTGGAACAAGGCGCGGTGATCAAAGGACCGGCTTGGATCGGCGAGAACTGCCACGTCCGCAGCGGCTGTTATGTTCGGGAGAATGTGATCGTCGGTGATGGCGTGGTGATGGGTAACTCGTGCGAGTTCAAGAATTCGATCGTATTCAATGAGGCGCAGATTCCGCACTTCAATTACGTGGGCGATTCCATTCTCGGACACCGATCGCATCTCGGCGCCGGTGTCATTCTGTCCAATGTAAAATTGAATCACGCTGAGATCGTGGTGAATGCTCCCGATAGCGCGATCCCGACCGGGCTGACCAAGTTTGGCGCAATCATCGGCGATCGCAGCGAGATTGGTTGTAACGCAGTGATCAACCCTGGCGCTGTGATCGGCCGCGATTGCATCGTGTATCCGTGCACCAGCTTCCGCGGCGTGCTGGCCAGCGGAATGATCGCGCGCGACCATCAGCAGATTCAAGTGCTGCCGCGGCGTGATCTCTGATTCTGAGACATTCCTCCGCCTGCCGTGCGCAGCCAGTCGCACCTTGTCCGAATCTGCAGAGGCTCCTTACCGCGGTTTAAGGCCGAATAACAATGTTGGATCGCCCAACGAGTGTTCCATCTCTATATGAAAGCAGGGTGCCGTCGTCATTTTCAGATTTATAGATGATGCGGTCGCCGTCCAGAACAGGCTTACCCTGCTCGTCTAAGTAGTACACGTAGGTTTCCGTCACCCGTCCAAGTCCATCAGTGACAAAATGGTCGTAGTGCTTTCTTGGACCGAAGAAACGGTTCACGTGATCTTTTTCTGAGAAAGAAAGGGGTTCAGGAGCAGGCGTTCGACAACACGTCAACAAGGACGCTATCGAACCGATAGCGAAAGTTAATGGGCTGTTTTTCATGTCTGAAAGGATCATGTCCTACCGCTCGCACCCGTTCGCTATGCCGTTGTAGTGACGAAAGCCTTTCCTCCGTCGTTGTATCAATCATGGCGGGGATTATCCAGCGCTACGCGCTCGCTCTGGAGTTAGAGCTCCGCTTATAACCCAGGCGGCTGAGCCGCCCCACCAGTCGAACTGCAAGTTCGAATCCTCCTATTGATTCGCGCGTCAGGTGACAACGCTTCGCATTGGCTCGTGTCTTCAATCATGGCGGATGGGCGGGGATTCGAACCCCGGGTGCCGGTAAAGGCACACACGCTTTCCAGGCGTGCACAATAGACCGCTCTGTCACCCATCCAGGGTCGGGGAGAGTTTACATTCAAAACGCGTCAAGAAAACCGCTGACGTTTTAAACGGAGGAGCGAGCTCCTGCGGGCCCGATCCGTTCGAACGCAAAAAACCGACTCGCCGCGGCGTTGCCGGAGCCCCGCCCTCCGTTAACGTGCCGAACTACAATTGCAAGCGCCTGAACAACTCATCCAGCGGCAGCTGAATGCCGATGAAAAACTCGCCGAAATCTGCGTACTCGGCACTGACCGGGTCGAATCGCATCTGGTACACGATTGCTTTGACCTGATAGGTATCGCGAGAAAACAACGTGACCCCCCATTCGGCGTCGTCCAAGCCGGTGGATCCGGTAATCAACTGTTTCACTTTCCCGGCGAACGATCGGCCGACATTGGCGTGCCCTTTCATCAGCCCCTTCCGTTCGTCGAACGGCAACGCATACCAGTTCCGGTGCTCACCGCGCCGTTTGATCATGTTGTAGAAACAAACGATCGGCCAATCTGGCAGAGTTGGATAAACCCGGTCTTGCCGATAGTGCTTCATCCGCTCGTGAAACGCAGCCATGCCGTGCTCGAATTCTTCCGAGCCGCGGTCGATGTTTTGCTCCTGCACCAGAATCTCCGCGTACTCTTCATCGGACGTGATGTATTCGCTTTCTTCGGTTAACGAGAGATAACTGTAGACCGGCGTTAACACGTCAGGGCCAAGGGCAATGCTAAGCCGCTTCTCGATCCGATTCGCGGAATGCAGATCGGGTGTGATCAACATGAATCCGAGGTCCGCTTTCGGTGTCACCACGCTCAGGGTCAGCAACTGCGTCGATTCCATCGCGCGGACCTCCTGCACGAGCTCCGATAAATTTGTCTTAGCGGCGTTGCGTTCTTCGCGACTTAGCAGCTGCCACTGTCCCTGCTCCACTCGATAATAAAGATGCACGCAGTGCCAGCCCTCCTGAGGGACAAGGGCGGTGTTCTTGTCTGTCATGGGGCCAATGTCTGCCGCGGTTTAGCCGCACGCAACCAGGACGGCTGCAGCGGCCGCTCCGTTACGTCGGCTTGGTTGCAGGCGCCGGTAGATGCGGAATGCAATATTCCTCGCCGTTGCGGGCAACTCTGAATTCGAGGTTCGGCTCCGTCAGTTCGGTGGCGCCGCACACCGCACAGCTATGTAACGGCTCGGCCGCAGTACGGCGGCTTTCTGCTTCAAATCTCTGTTTCCGATCAGACACTTCGCGGCGTTGCCGAGCTTGGCTGACGATATCGCGGCCGAAGAAGATCAAGTAATTAGCAAAGGCGACCAGCAGCGCACTGCGGAAAGCCATTGAGCCAACCACAAACTGAAAGAGAAGGAGGGCCGCGTAAATCCAGGCGATCCATTTCACCTTCAGCGGCAGGATGTAGGCGAAGAAGATCACCACATTTGGATAAAACCGCGCGAAGGCGAAGAATACCGACGAGTAAAGCATCGCGTTCGAGAAACGCGCGCCGAACAAGACGGCGGCAATGGTCGTGCCGATCATCCCGATCAGAAAGTAAAGTGTCAGCCGGAACGCTCCCCACGCTTCCTCCAGACGGTCGCCTACCCAAATCAGGAAGAGCACTGAGAACGCCGCGTTCATCCAGTCGGGGAAGAAGCCTCCGAGTTGAGGGATGAAAATGTAAGTGACAAGCCGCCACACCTGCCCCTGGCGCACCTGATCAACGTCGAGGTCGATCAACGTGACATAACTGGGATCGATTTTGTAGAGAATGAACACGAGCGCGGTCAGCGCGGCCACATAGCGCAACAGCCCTGGCAATGCGATGAATCCGAGGCGCCGCTCGAGTTTATCCGAAAACGTCATGAACGCGGAAAGTAGCGCATGCGCCGGAGTTCGAAAACAAAACAGATGAGATCGATGGCGCGGCCACCGTTGATCGACCAGCGCCTTGCGTGGGTTTGCGTCGAGCCTAGCTTGGCGGATGACCGACCCGGCCGATAAGAAAACGCCGCTCTACCAGGAACACGTTCGACTTGGCGCGAAGATTATTCCTTTCGGGGGATGGCTGATGCCGGTCCACTACACCAGCATCGTTGACGAGCACCAGACAGTGAGGACAAACGTCGGGATGTTCGACATTTCGCATATGGGCCAGTTCGTCGTCGCCGGAACTGGAGCCGGCGCTTGGCTGAACGAGATGTTAACCAACAACATCGAGAAGCTCGGGAACGGCCAGGGCCAATATAGCTTTCTCTTAAACGAGCGGGGCGGCGTCATCGATGACCTCATTGCCTATCGTCTCGGCGGCGAACAATTCTTGCTGGTCGTAAACGCTTCAAAGATTGACGAAGATTTTGCCTGGCTGGATCAACACCGCAGATCGCACGCCGGCATTACTCTCCTCAACCGGAGCGCCGATTATGGTGCAATTGCGATTCAGGGGCCGCGAACGGTTGAGCTGTTCACCGCGCTCCTATCTGGAAGCGGCGAGTTGCCCGCTCGCAATCGTTTAGCGGACCTATCGCTGAATCAGATTGCTGTTTCCGTAGCGCGCACCGGTTACACCGGGGAAGACGGAGTTGAAGTATTCTTCCGGGCGGCCGACGCCACCAAAGTTTGGAATCTGTTCCTAGAGCGAGGCGCCCAGTTCGGAGTCAAGCCATGCGGCCTCGGTGCTCGCGACACGCTCCGTTTGGAAATGTGCTATCCGCTGAATGGGTCAGACTTGTCCGCCGAGCGTAACCCAATCGAAGCGGGCCTCGGCTTTTTCGTTGATCTAAATAAACCCAAGTTCATTGGTCGCGATGTATTGGCCTCGGCGAAGGAACACGGCTCACCGGAAAAGCTGATAGCATTTCGAATGAGCGGGAAAGGCCCCCCGCCCCGCCCCCATTATACTGTTTTCGCGGATGGAACCCGAGTTGGTGAGGTCACCAGCGGGACGGCGTCGCCCAGCCTGAATTACGGGATCGGCATGGCTTACGTAGCGACGCCGTCGGGCACCATCGGCCGCGGAATCGAGATTGAAATCCGGGGCACAAAATTTCCCGCGACAATTGAGAAGAAACCGCTCTATAAGAAGCAACCATGAACGTTCCCGACGATCTGCTCTACACCGAATCCCATGAATGGATTAAGCGCGAAGGCGACAAGATCCGCGTCGGGATCACCGATCATGCGCAGGCAGAACTGACCGATGTGGTGTTTGTTGAGGTGCCAAAGGTGGACCGGCAGGTAAACGCGAAGGAAGCCATCGCCGTGGTGGAATCGGTGAAAGCCGCCAGCGATATTTACGCACCGGTGAAAGGCACGGTTGTGGATGCAAACAAGGCACTGGAAAGTAATCCCGCGCTCGTCAACACGGATCCGTTCGGCGAAGGATGGCTATTCGTGCTGACGATCGATAACGAAGCCGATCTTAAGAACCTGAAAGACGCCGCTGCTTACAAGCAGCAAATCGGTTAGGCTGGCGCGCCGATGCCCTTTGTGCGTTTGCCCGGTCCGGCTCTGGCGGCGCGCCCGGCAGCGATGCGATCGTCCGCGCGTCGGCAACTTAGCACCCCAATATTGTCATCCTGAGCGAATGCTTGGGTAGCGTACAAGTGGCGTTCCGCGGCGGCGCTACGCATTGTAATCGGCCGGCGTCCGTCCAGCCAGAAGCGCCCTACCGCCTGAGCCTCCGGGACGCTCAGTCTTTCCCGAACAGCACTTCTTCCACACCCTTCAAAACCTCTTCCACGCGAACTGGCGCGGCGAAGAAGCTGTATCCGCTCAGAATGCCACCGGAGATCATCTGACTTTCCGGTTTCAGGCTGGCAAGCGAGACCAATGGAGTGTCGTGCAAAATCGTATCGGTCTGAATTTTCTTGGCCAACTGCTCACGATCGGAACCGTCGCTTACCGTGTCCATCAAAATGAGATCGGGCTGAAACGCCTTGGCTGAATTGAGCGCGAACTGGCTGTCGTGCTCCTCTTTCACCAGATACTTACCGGTCTTTTCCAATGCCCGTTTTATAAGGCGGGTAACGCCGGCTTCGCGGTCGACCAGAAGGATCTTCTTAGGGTTGTCTATTATGTTCGCCAATCAGGCGAACTGTTGAGCACTCGATGTGCCACCCGGGGGCGCTACAGGAGCCCCGAAATGGTGTTAATCAGGAGCGCCAAAATGACCGTATTGAACCCGAAGGAGATCACTCCGTGGAGCAACGTTATTCGCCGCATCCGTTTTGTCGTGACCTGCACGTCGGACACCTGACAGGTCATGCCGATCACGAACGCAAAGTAGGCGAAATCAAGGTAGTCTGGATCCTTGTCACCGGGAAAGTCCAATCCCTTGTCCGAGGCCTCGTCGCAATCACTGTCGCCATAATACAAGTGCGCGTAATGCAAGCTGTAGACGGTGTGAAGAAGGAACCACGATACCGCAACGGTGCTTAGCCCAAGCAATACCTTCCGGGCAACGACCGCATGTGCGGGCGAACCATGCCCCCGGATAACGAATGCCACCGCGAGCAGGGCCACACACGCCGCAGCGACCACGAACGAAAAGATCAACAGGCGACTCAAATCCTGCGCGCGCGCGTGTGCACGTAACCCGGACGGCGGCGTGATCGCGATCGCGATCCATGCCAGCACGATTACCGACGTGGCGAAAAAGTCCCAGACAGCGATGGCTTTGGCTGGCGATGTCACACGGTCCGGCAGAAAAAAGGCGGCCGCGGCGGCAAGCGCCACACTCGCGCCGAATCGCCGCCACGAATCACCCGATAACCAGTGGAGTGCACCCATTATAGATTCGTTCTAACGTCACCTCGTTTGTAGCGCGTCGGCGCCCTGGGACCAAGTCCTCCTTTTTAATGGGCAGACCTGTGCTTAGTTGGATGTTTGGTTATGACGACAAAGGCCAAGGCGGCCGGCACCGAGCTGAACTTTGAGACAGCCATGGATCGGCTCGAAAAAATTGTGGAACAGATGGAGTCTGGCCAACTGCCGCTGGAGGATTTGATTGTTCGGTACGAGGAAGGCATGAACCTGGTGAAAGTTTGCCAGGAACGACTGGCCAGCGCCGAACAGAAGATTGAGATAATTGCCCGGAATAACGCCGGTAAGCCCGTCGTCAAAGATTTCGAAGCTAGTGCCGAAACGCGTTCCGAGCCGAAACCGCCCACAGAACAGAAACATCAAAATGACGAAGTCAGACTCTTCTAACGCCGCCGCCGAGCCGAAAACTCGATTACTGGACGGGATCCATTCTCCAGCAGACATCAAAGCGCTGCGGGAAGAAGACCTGCCGCAGCTCGCCGAGGAGGTGCGTGAAGTTTTGATCCAGGTCTTGTCGCAAACCGGCGGTCACCTCGGCCCCAATCTCGGTGTGGTTGAGCTAACGATCGCGATGCACCGCATTTTCGATACGCCTCGTGATCGCTTCGTGTTCGACGTCAGCCATCAAGGTTACGTGCACAAGATGTTTACCGGGCGCCTGGATCGTATCGGCACAATGCGTCAGTACCAGGGACTGAACGGCTTTCTGCTTCGCACCGAGAGCGAACACGATTCCTATGGGGCCGGTCATGCCGGGACCGCGCTGTCGGCCGGGCTGGGTATGGCTGTCGGACGCGATCTACGTGGCGGCGACGAGCACGTTGTCGTGGTTGCGGGCGACGCCGCGCTAACCTGCGGCATCAGCTATGAAGCGTTGAATAACGCCAAATCGCAGACCAAGAAATTTATCGTCGTGCTCAACGACAATGAATGGTCTATCGCGAAGAACGTCGGCGCGATTGCCAATTACCTGAATAACATCGCGACGAGTCCGCTTTACGCGCATCTGCACGACAAGGCAGGGCGGTTCATCCAGGGCATCGCCGGAAGAAGTGTACTGGAATTCGCGCACAAGGTCGAAGAAGGCGTCAAAAACCTTTTGGTGCCCAGTGTTATTTTCGAAGAATTGGGGCTCCGATACTACGGGCCGATCGATGGCCATGACATCGGATTGCTTACCCGCACGTTTGAATTTCTCAAGACGCAGGATGAGCCGGTCCTCCTTCACATTCTGACGAAAAAGGGGAAAGGCTACGAGCCGGCGATAGCTAAACCGGACAAGTTTCACGGTCTCGGCAAATACACGGTCGAGAGCGGCGAGACCGCGCCTGCTCTGACGCCGACCTATTCCGAGATCATTGGCAAGACTTTGGCGAAATTCGCGGATTCAAATCAGAAAATCGTGGCGATCACTGCCGCAATGCCGAGCGGTACCGGCCTGGGTTTTTTCCAGGCGAAACATCCGACCCGCTACTTCGACGTCGGTATTGCGGAGGAACATGCTGCGCTGTTCGCATGCGGCCTCGCGACCCAGGGGCTAAAACCTTTCCTAACGATCTATTCCACGTTCATGCAACGGGCCTACGACATGATCATTCATGACATTGCGCTGCAGAACCTGAACGTGGCTTTGTGTATGGATCGCGCGGGGTTAAGCGGAGACGATGGTCCGACTCACCACGGGTTGTTCGACATCGGTTATCTGCGGCACGTTCCGAACATGATTCACATGCAGCCGAAGGACGAGGACGAGTTCGTCGATATGCTGTGGACCATGGCGAACTACAATTCCGGTCCGATCGCGATTCGTTATCCTCGCGGCGCCGGCATCGGAGCGAAGCCAAAGGACGCGCCGAAGTTGTTGGAAATTGGCAAAGCCGAAGTCGTCCAACATGGCCGGCAGGTGGCAATCTTCGGCCTGGGGAACATGTTCGAACTCGCGGTTGAGGCCGCTAACAAGCTGCAGGCAATGGGAATCTCAGTGGCCTTGATCAATCCGCGATGGATCAAGCCGCTTGATACCGGCACCCTTGAGTTTTTCGCTCGTAGCGCGGAAGTGATTGCCACGGTTGAAGACCACGTTCTGCACAACGGTTTTGGTTGCGCGGTGATGGAGCATCTTTACTCCCAGGGCATTCACACGCCGGTGGTGCGGATTGGCTGGCCTGATCAGTTCGTCGAGCACGGCACCATTCCGGTTCTGCGCAGTAAGCATGGTCTGACCTCCGACGCGTTGGTGGAAAAGGTTCTGCCATTCGTACGAAAGCAGGCGCCGGCCCGTTCCAGCGCTGCCTGATGGCAATATCAGCTGATCCCGCGCACCGGCTCGGCGCGCAATCCTCAGCGTCGTCGCCCCCGCAGGCATGAGTGCCATCGAAGCACGCGATCTGACGAAGGTCTATCGGACCTATCGCAAGGAACGCGGTCTGTGGGGCTCCGTAAAAGGGCTGGTTAAGCGACGATATGACGAGACTCGCGCGGCGGATCATGTGTCATTTCAAATCGAGGAGGGCGAGTTCGTTGGTTTTCTCGGGCCCAACGGCGCCGGCAAAACAACGGTGCTGAAGATGTTGTCCGGTTTGTTGAACCCCACATCAGGAGAAGCTCGCGTGCTCGGATTCACGCCCTGGGACCGGCGGAACGAGCTGAAACGGCAGTTCAGCCTTCTGATGGGACAGAAGAACGCGCTGTGGTGGGATTTACCGGCCCAGGAATCGCTCGAGCTTAACCGCGCGATTTACGGCATCGATCGCGAGCGCTTCGCCAAAGTCGTCAATGGCCTGGCCGAGCTCCTTGAGGTGTCCGACAAAATGAACGTGATGGTTCGCGAGCTGTCTCTGGGCGAGCGGATGAAAATGGAACTCATTTCGGCCCTCATTCACGAACCCAAAGTCCTGTTTCTTGACGAACCTACGATCGGACTTGATGTCGTTAGCCAAAAACGGGTGCGTGATTTCCTCCGAATTTACAATCAGGAACATCGGATCGTGACTCTGCTCACCAGTCACTACATGCAGGACATTGAAGAGCTCTGCGAACGGGTCATCGTGATCGATCACGGGAAAATCTTCTTCGATGGGCCGTTGACCGACATCATCGATCGTTTTTCCGGCTCCAAAATCCTAAGCCTGACGTTCGAAAGAGCGATCCAACGCGATTTCAGCAGCTTCGGCGAAGTCATCGAGCAAACCCCGATCTCCGTGCAATTGAAAGTGCCCCGAGCGAAGGTTACCGAAACCTGTCGCGAACTTCTGGAGGCGTGCGATGTCAGCGACATCAACGTTCAGGAACTGCCCGTCGAGGAAGTCATTCGGCAGTTGTTCGGCGAACGGAGAACGCTCAATGCCGCTCAGGAAGGGCCTGCCGCGCCGGCTTTGTCACCGGCGTAGCTATCTCGCCCGGATCGCGTCCTTTAACTCGTGCACGTAAGCCGGGTTCAGCTCGAATGTCGTCCCCGCCAGATCAGCGAGACTCACTTCGTCGCAGTAGGGAACAGTTTCGATGAATCCCGCAGCGATGAGACTATTCAAAACGTCGGCTACATCTTCCAGATCCATGTGCGTAGCGTCCTGAATTTCCGAGCCCACGGCCGCTTCAGAGTAACCGATGGCCCGGACTACTGATGCCTCACGGCCGCTGAGTCGAATTACGCGCATTTCGCTAAAAAAAGCAGCTTCTATACCGATGATTTGCACCGAACAAGCGGTGGACCGGGCGCTGAACAGCAAAATCGTGGGCTGCTGGTGACGTAGACGCGCGCCTAAAGGCCGAAACTGGGCAGAATGCTCTGCTCCATTGCCGTTGCAAACGTAGGGTAACGAGGCGTCCAGCCAAAGGCTCGTAGCTTCGCGTTACTCACTCGTTTGTTGCTGCGTCCCCGTTTTCCGCTGCCTGCGCCATCGCCGCGGCCTGGCGGTTGGCGGCCAAGCTTCTGCGCCAGCCATGCGAAGCACTCGCTGCGCAAAATCGGTGCGTCGTCGACAACATTGTAGACGGCGTTCGCATCAGGAGTTCCGTTCGCGAGCAGAACCACGGCGGCGGCAATGTCGTCGCGGTGCACATGATTCAGGAAACGATCGTTCGCGGCATCCACGGTTGCGGCGCCCTTCAAAAAATTCGTTAGAATCGCAGAACGGCCGGGCCCATGAATCCCAGCGAGGCGGGCGACGATTCCACCACGTCGCAATACCAGCTTTTCGGTTTCCACCAGCACCTGTCCCTTCTCGTGCGACGGCTCGGACGGGCTGGTTTCATCGACCGCCTCGCCGTTTTGCTGGGCATAAACACTGGTGCTGCTGGTGAACAACAATGTCGCACCAACAAAACGATCGAGCAGGTTCTGAACGCCATTGAAGTAAACCTGCCGGTAACTTTCGGCATCCCCACCCTTCGTGCTGGCGCAATGGATAACGAGATCGAAGTTCTGCGATCGCGAATTTACCTGGTCCCGGTCGGTCACGTCCACTTCCGTGACCGGGTACGGCTTGTGCAGCAACTGACCTGCGGAAGCGGCCGAATGAGTCCATCCTTCGACCAGCCATTCCGCCTCGTGAAACAGGTCGGCTGCGGCCGAGCCGACGTAACCGCATCCCACGATCAGAATTCGGCGCACGCGCAGTTTATCCCCGGGTCTCGGCTGCGGCGATTTCGATTTCGCCTAACGGATCCGCCTGGAGCGCCCGAATCTGTTTTAGCCGCACCAGTTCGAGTAGCGCCAGAAAAGTAACCACCACTTCCACTCGTGACGTAATCTCCTCGAACAATTCCGAGAACCGCAGCCGGCCGCCAATTCCAACACGGCGCAGGATCAGCTCGATTTTGTCGGACACCGTAAATTGTTCCTCGAATATTTCTCGCAGATCCTCCCGCGCTTCAATTCGCTTGATGACATTCTGAAACGCGTTGATCAGCTGGAAAATTCCAACTTCCCCTAACCGCAGAGGGGCGGAAGCCAATTCGGAGTTCCCATTCGCGGAACGAACAAACCTTTGCTGTTGCTCGATCTCGCGCGAATGGAGATCAGAAGCCGCTTCCTTAAATTTCTTGTACTCGATCAGCTGCCGGATGAGTTCCCAGCGCGGATCATCTTCCTCAGCTTCCTCGTCCGGCGGCCGTTGATCGACTGGAAGAAGGCTGCGGCTCTTCATGTAAATCAGGTTTGCCGCCATCACCAGGAACTCGCCGGCGACGTCGATGTTCAGCTCGCGAAACGCCTGAAGATATTCGAGGTACTGTTTGGTGATCCGCTCGATCGAGATGTCGTAGATGTCGATCTCGTCCCGCTTGATCAGGAACAGCAGTAGATCCAGCGGACCTTCGAAAACCTCGAGCTTAACCTTGTAATCCTCGTCCATCGGTCCGGGCGATTGTAGGCAGCCACCATTCAAAGTAAACGCGGCTGTCGCTCTGAAAGTGAATTGCAGGGCACGCCTGTCGCGTGCTGCTATTCCTGCTGATTTTTGCGATGCACCCAGACGCTGTTCACGATGCCCAGGCCAAACATGATCATCAGCACAAACGATCCGCTATAACTGATCAGCGGCAGAGGAACGCCGGTGATCGGCAACAGTGAGATCGTCATTCCCATGTTCTGGAAGATGTGAGTGAAAATCAGCGCAGTGGTCCCTACGACCAGCAGCAATCCAAACTGATCACCCGCGAAGAACGCGACAAATAGACAGGTAAACAAAAGCAGTGCGAACCCACAGAGAAGAAACACGCCACCGACAAATCCCCACTGCTCGGCTATTGCCGAAAAAATGTAGTCATTGTGAACAGCAGTGGCGGGAAGGAAACCGAGCTCAATCTGGGTGTTGGGCGCCTTGAATCCCTTGCCTGCCCAGCCGCCCGAGCCGATCGCGATGAGCGATTGATTGATCGCCCAGGCCGAACCTTGTTTGTCGATTTCGGGATCAAGGAACGCGGTGATGCGCTGCTGCTGATAGGGCTTTAACCCGAGGTAGATCGCAAATGGCATCATGATCGCCGCGACCAGAACAATGCAGATCAGGTAACGGAACGGGAGACCGCCCACGAATAGCAGCGCCAGCGTAACCGGCGCCCAGATAATGCACTCGCCCAAGTCCGGTTGCATGAGAATCAGCAAACATGGCGCGCCAACGATGGTTCCGCAGAGCAACAGTCGCAGCATTGGATGCATCTGCCGGAACTGGCTCAAGAACAACGCCAGGACCATGATGCCGGCGACGACCGAGAGCTGCGCGGGCTGAAAATTAATCGGCCCGATGTGCAGCCAGCTGCGGGCACCGTAAACTTTCTGGCCGAAAAACCGCGTCAGGATCAGGAAAAACAGGCCAGCCAAATACATCGGCAAAGCGCCCCAACGAATCCAATGGTAGTCGATGAGACTGACGACCATGAATGCGAAGAAGCCCACGCCCACCCAGTTCGCCTGCTTACGCCAGAACTCTGAGGCGACCGAGTCTTCCCGCATGTAGGTGGCGCTATAAATCGCGATCACCCCAAAAATCGCCAGCGCGAGCATTGTCGCCAGCAGGACCCAATTAAGACCAAGAAGCTTGCGGAGAAACGGAGTCATTTAATGAGAAACAAAAGAGGCAGCCAGAGAGGCATTATACGTACCTTTCGGAAATCGTAAAACAGGGGCTAGAGGCAAGAATCGAGTGCTTATGGTGGTAAACAACAGGCCGCAAGGAGCTTACATTTGAACTTCTCTCAAACTTGCAAAATTGCCTCGTAAATCTCTCGCTTGCAGATGCTTGTAAAATTGAGAAGAAATAATTTAACAGCGCTTCTTGTCAGTTGGTCAAACCATTTTTACAATGAATGCGCGCGGACGTTCATAGAAAGGGACATTGGGTATGGCAAAGAAAACGAAACGCAAAGCGGCTCATCCCAAGCTTCCGCTTCAACGCCAGTTCAACCTTCCGCATGAAGGCAAACATTTCGATCTGCAGCGCATTTTCGATCAGCTGAATGATCGATACTTCGCCGGTCGGCTGCGCGGTTACCGCGTGGTGTGGGGCCGGCGGCGAAAGCAGCGACCGAAAGACTATTTTATCTTCGGGACCATTCAGGAAGAAGACCGGGTCATCCGCATCAATCCGCAGCTCGACCAATCATTCGTTCCATCCTGGTTCCTGCGCTACATCCTCTTCCACGAGATGTTGCATTCGGTTGTGCCTGACGAGGTGCTGAGTAACGGCCGCCGACGCGTGCACACCGACGAATTCAATCGACGGGAGCGGAAGTTCCGCGGTTACTCTCGAGCGAGGCGTTGGGAGCACGATAACCTCGGGCGGTTTCTGCGTTAGGCGGCGTCTCCATACAGGTAACCTGTCCCGATTTGGAGGGCGATGCTCCGTCAGCGCCCAAATATTGGGACACGACAACGCGTGTCCCTCCCGTCTAGGACGTATTCCCATTTCCAGCCGCACGAACCCTCCAATTTCGCCTGACCGTCAGGGCGTAATCAGAACGCTTGCCTCATTGAGAAGGGCTACCGACGCTCCGTCGCCACCGGTTCGTTTCGACCTTCAGACTGTGATGGCGTCGTCGCGACGTTCTTCTTGATGAGGTACCAGAGGGTGGTCGCGAGTAGCAGGGATATCAGCTTCGCCTGCCAGTTTTTCAGAATCAGTCTCTTCATAATTGCTGTGCAACAAAATCTCGGCGATTCGCTGCCGGAAGGTTTCGGGAGTAAAATTGCGCTCGATGCGGCGCCGATGACAAATGGAAATCGCGCCGGTTTCTTCCGACACAACAATCGCTACGGCGTCTGACTCTTCGGTAATACCGAGCCCCGCGCGATGTCGTAAACCGAGTGAGCGGTCGAGAGTCTCGCGCTGGCTAACCGGAAAGATGCAAGCGGCTGCGGCGACCCGGCCATTTCTCACGATGACACCGCCATCGTGGAGCGCCGCCTTTGGATGGAATAAAGTCAACAGAAGTTCCACCGAGAACTCGGCATCCATCGCCACGCCGGTTTCTTCGTAGACACGGATCGAGGTATCGCGCTCCACGGCAATAAGGGCGCCGAACTGCTTGTTAGCGAGTTGAGTGATCGCTTCGGCGATGTCATGCACCGTTTCGCGTTTCTCGCTCGTCAAAGAAAAGATCGGGTGCCCGCCGACCTCGGCCAGTGCGCGCCGCAGCTCGGGCTGAAAGATGACGACGGAGGCAAGGGCAAGGAAAGCCGAGAGACTTCGGACGATCCAACCGATGACAACGAGGTTCAGCAGCGTCGAAATCAGCGTCAAGGTCAGAAAAATGATTGCCAGGCCGGTTAACACCTTGGCACCGCGAGTACCGCGAAAATACAGGTAACCGTAGTAGATAACGACACTGAGCAGAAGAATCTCGAAGGCGCTGCGCCAGCCCTTGAGTAACATCTGCCCAATGTCGTGAAGTATCATCCGGTGGTTACCACTGCTTCCGCTGCGCGCAGTGCCGCAGCATTCTCCTCTACATCATGAACGCGGAATATCTGCGTGCCGCGTGTCCAAAGTAGCGCAGTCAGCGCTGCTGTCGCGCCAATCCGTGAAGGTTTGTCGGACCGCTGAGTGATCTTAGCCAGGAACGACTTACGCGAGACGCCCATTGCTAGCGGCCGGTCCTCAACGCGCAGCCGCTCCACATTTTGCAGCAGCGCAAGATTATGCCGCAGCGTCTTACCAAACCCGATTCCCGGATCAAACGCGATGGCCATGGGGTTAACGCCCCATTCTATGGCGCATGCATATTGTTGTCGAAAAAAATCCGAAACCTCCGTCACCACGTCGCCATACTGCGGATCGATCTGCATCGTCTGTGGTGTTCCTTGCATGTGCATAACGATGAAGCCAACTCCATGCCGCGCCGCGAGTTGGAACATGGCGCTATCACCGCGCCCACCGGTAACGTCGTTAACAACAGCTGCACCTGCATCGATCGCCGCTTCTGCGACTGCTGCTTTTGAAGTATCGATCGAGATCATCACATCAGTTTTGCGCCGGAGTTGTTCGATAACCGGTATCGCCCGACGCAGCTCCTCTTCCGGACTAACCGGCTCAGCTCGCGGCCGGGTCGATTCACCGCCGACGTCAATGATGTCGGCGCCTGCCTCGACCATGTTCAAACCATGTTGAACCGCCCGTTCCGGCGAAAAAAATTCACCAGCGTCGGAGAACGAGTCCGGCGTTACATTTAACACTCCCATGATTATTCCCCGCCGCGAAAGATCGATCGTTCGGTCAGCGATCTTCCACAGGCAATCACCCATTATTTCAGACTACCATACGGGCCTTCTTATTCGAACATCTTGTCGAAATGCCGTTCAACCTTCCCTAACGTGACATCACCATGGGGAATAATGTGACAAGACAAGATCGCCGCTCCGCTTATCGTGTCGCCGCCAACATGAAAACGGCGCCGCCCGACATTAGAAAAGCAGTACTCGATTTAATGCGGGATCCGAAGTACCGCCCGGCCAACGAGGTCGAGATATCCCGCCAGCTGGGCCTGAAGGCAAACCAACGTGTTGCCCTCAGGCGTGAGCTTCGCGAACTGGAGCGGGCGGGAGAAATCGCGCGGATCCGAAAGGACCGGTACGTCTTACCCTCTGAAGCCGACCTGATTACCGGCACGATCTCCATTCATCAGTCGGGATTTGGATTTCTAAATACGGAAAAGCCGGGGGAGCCGGACATCTTCATCGCCGCCGAAAACACCGGCACTGCGATGAACGGTGACCGAGTCGTGGCGCGAATCAATCACGATGTGGCGCCGCGGCGCCGCAGCGACCGCGCCTTAAAAACTGAAGGCCGGGTAATCCGGATCCTGGAGCGAGCGCACGACACAACGGTGGGCACCCTGCAGCAGTCGCGGAATTTCTATTACGTCATCCCGGACGACCCTCGCCTTGTTCACAATATATATGTGCCTCCGCCGCCGGCTGGCCAGGAGCGACCGGGTCGCAGCCGGAAGCCGGATCGACCGTCAAACGCGGCGGCCGCCGCGCCCGGCGACAAAGTCGTCGTTCGTCTCCTTTCCTGGGAGTCCCGGCACGTTAATCCCGAAGGCGAAATCATTGAGGTGCTCGGTCGAGCAGGTGCGCCCGGGGTGGACCTCCTGTCAGTGGTTCGCGCTTATCATTTACCGACAGACTTTCCGAAGAGCGTCATTGACGAAGCCAACCGCATCCCGCCGACCGTTCAGGCAGCGATGCTGGAGAACCGGCAGGATCTCCGGGAAAAACTTATTGTAACGATTGATCCCGACGACGCGCGCGATTTCGACGACGCCTTCAACGTGGAACCGCTGCCAGGTGGCGGGTGGCACCTCGGCGTGCATATCGCAGACGTCGCGGCCTACGTCACGCCTGGCACCGCCTTGGACCGCGAAGCCCGGCAGCGCGGCAACAGTGTTTATCTTCCGGATCGGGTGATCCCGATGTTACCGGAGCGATTGAGCAACGGCGTTTGCAGTCTAAACCCCGGTGTCGATCGGCTCACCCATTCCGTGTTCGTGCAATTCGACGCGAACGGAAATCCGAAAAAGGCGCAATTCGCGCGCACCGTCATCCGCAGCGCTCACCGGTTAACGTATAAGCAGGCGTTTGCCCGATTGAAATCAACAGATCGTGATGAACTGACGGAGCGGCTACATCGCGCGTGGGAACTCGCATCCCTGCTCCGAAAGAAGCGGTTCCAGCGAGGCTCACTGGATCTCGACTTCCCGGAAGTGAAGGTCCGTTTGGACGACCAGGGCAAGCCGATTGCCCTCGAACGCATCGAGAATGACGAATCGCATCAATTAATCGAAGAGTTCATGCTGGTCGCCAACGAGCAGGTGGCTCGTGAGCTGCGGAACCGGACGATCCCCACGATCTATCGCGTCCACGAGGACCCGGATCCGGAGAAACTCGGCGAATATCGCGAACTCATCCTGAGTCACGGTTATAAAGTGGGCGACCTGAGCGTCCGCGCTGAGCTCCAGCGCTTTCTGTCGACCACCAAAGGAAAGCCCGAGGAGCAAGCGCTCAAGATCGGGCTCTTAAAAAGTCTCAGACGAGCCCGTTATCTTACACAGCCCCTCGGTCACTATGGTCTCGCGAAAACGAATTACCTGCACTTCACCAGCCCGATCAGGCGGTACGCTGATTTAGTCGCGCACCGATCGCTGGCCGAACGTAATGAGGGGCGCAGAACTCAGAACATCGCGGATTTGACCGCACTGGCCGAACACATCTCCACCACGGAACGAACAGCGGCCGAAGCGGAAATCGAAGCGGTGCGGATGAAGAAGCTCGAATATTTCGAGCAGCAACTCGCGCAGCGTAATCCTCAGGTCTTCCGCGCAATCATTATCGATGTCCGCAACTACGGTCTCGTAATCGAATTGCCCGACGTGGTGATGAGCGGCCTGGTTCACATCTCCTCGTTAACCGATGATTTCTACCTGTTCGATGGCGCGCAACGGCGGTTGGTTGGACGCCGCACACGAAAGCGTTTTTCGGTCGGCGACGAGATCCGGGTGTTCGTCAGCCGCGTGGATCGGTTCAAACGGCAGATCGACTTCGCGATCAGCGATGAACGCCAAACGACCAGCAAAACGCGTCGTGGCGCACGCTGACAATCCTCGCAACCGCATCCGTTCGCACTCAGTTTTAACGTCCGGCACGGGGTAAGTCGCGGCCAGCGGCACTAACCGATCGGCAAATTGTTCTTTCAATTCGCGCGGCCACACCTCTAAACTCCGTTTCTTCTCAAATGGACCACATCATCGACGCCAAAGAACTCCAGATCGAGCGCAAGCATTTCCACGTCGAGTTCCGCGAGAATGACCGCGGAAAATTTTTGCGCATCACGGAGGAGGCCCACGGCCGGCGTAACACGATTATCGTTCCGAGCACAGGAGTCGAAGACTTCACCGCCGCAATCGGTGAAGTTTTAGCTGGGGCCGAAAACGCGCCGGCATAACGTTTCTCCTGCAGCGAACGGACCGGCTAGCGACGATCAACGCCGTATCCAGTTCGCCATTGCGTTGACACCGTAAGACGCGGATTTATTTTGCCGCCGCGCCGCCCGTTCAAGAATTCTGCCATGGCTAAAAATATTATCCTTTCCAAACGTCGCTCGCCCTCCACTCGGAAGAAATCAACCCGGTCTGCTGGCCGAAAGCCGGCCGCCGGTTCGACCAAGTCAGCTAAATACGTCTATTACTTCGGAGACAATCGCGCCGATGGCGACGGCAAGATGAAAGCGCTGTTGGGAGGAAAGGGCGCGAACCTGGCCGAGATGACGCGTATCGGGCTGCCGGTGCCCCCGGGGTTCACGATTTCGACCGAAGTCTGCACCTACTTTTACGCCCATAAACGGAGCTATCCTTCGACTTTGCAGCCACAGATCGCCGAGGGCGTCCGCCGCATGGAGCGGATCATGGGAACGAAGTTTGGCGACACCGAGAAGATGCCGCTGCTCGTCGCTGTCCGGTCCGGGGCGCGCGACTCGATGCCGGGTATGATGGACACGATCCTCAATCTTGGTCTCAACGACCAAACCGTGAAGGCGCTGGTCCGCGCGACCAAGAACGAACGGTTCGCCTGGGATTGTTATCGGCGTTTCATTCAGATGTATGGCGACGTCGTCATGGGCGTGCAGAAACGCGAAGGCGAGGACCACGACCCGTTCGAATCGGCGATCGAGCATTACAAGGACGAGCGTTACGGCCAGCACGACATCGACGACTCGAAGTTGAATGCCTCCGATTACCAGGAGCTGGTCGCGCGTTTTAAGAAGCTCGTGAAAGACCGGACCGGCCAGGCGTTCCCTAACGATCCGTGGGATCAACTCAAAGGCGCAGCCGGCGCCGTGTTCGGTTCGTGGATGAATGATCGGGCGATTGTTTATCGGCGGAAATACAACATCCCCGAGGAATGGGGCACGGCCGTTAACGTTCAGGCTATGGTTTATGGCAATACGGGCGCGAACTCCGGCTCCGGAGTGGCGTTCACCCGCAATCCAGCCAATGGCGCGAACGAATTCTACGGCGAATTCCTCATCGACGCGCAGGGCGAAGACGTAGTTGCCGGCGTGCGAACGCCGCAGCCGGTGATCGAGCTGAAGAAGCTGATGCCGAAATGCTACGCCGAATTAATGCAGGTCCGGGCGACTCTCGAGGAACATTTCCGCGATGTGCAGGACGTCGAGTTCACCATTCAGGACGGAAAACTCTTCATGCTCCAGACGCGCAACGGTAAACGAACAGCCGCCGCGGCGCTCAAGTTCTCGATGGACATGCAGAAGGAGAAGCTGATCGATTGGAAGACTGTCATTCTGCGCAACCCGGCAGACCAGCTCGATCAACTTCTCGCGCCGATCTTCGATGCGAGCGAAATCAAGAAGGCGACCGCGATCGCCACCGGACTCCCGGCAGGACCTGGCGCTGCGTCCGGCAAGATTTACCTGAACGCGGATCGCGCGGCGGCGGCGGCCGAGAGAGGCGAAAAGGTTCTGCTCGTTCGCAACGAAACAAGTCCGGAAGATCTGCGCGGAATGATTGCAGCAGAAGGAATTCTCACTGCCAAAGGCGGCGTTTCTTCACACGCAGCATTGGTAGCGCGGCAAATGGGCAAGGTCTGTATCTGCGGCGCATCGGCGTTGCAGATCGATTACGCAAAGAAAACCGTTTCAGTCGAAAAACAGGTATTTCGCGAGGGCGAGGACTTCCTGTCCATCGACGGTACCACCGGAACTGTTTACGCGGGCCAACTTGCAACCGCGCCGAGCGAAATCATCACCGGCACGCTCCACGGGGATAAGGCGGCGCAGAAAACGGAAAAGTTCAAAGCGTTCAACCAGCTCATGAGCTGGTGTGGAAACGTCTCGCGCCTGGATGTGCGTTGTAACGCGGACAATCCGGAACAAACCGAAAACGCGCTGGCGTTCGGTGCCGTCGGCATTGGTCTGACCCGCACCGAGCACATGTTCTTCGAAGGCGATCGCATTGATGCCATGCGCGAGATGATCCTGGCCGACAACGTTGCGGATCGAAAAGCGGCGCTCGCCAAACTGCTGCCGTATCAGCGCGGCGATTTCGCAGGAATTTTCACGGCGCTTAAAGGTTACCCGGCGACGATCCGCTTCCTGGACCCGCCGCTCCACGAGTTTCTGCCGCACGATGCAGAATCACAAGGCGCGCTGGCAAAAAAGATCGGCGTGACCGCGGAAAAAATTGCGCAGCGCGTCGAACAGCTCCACGAATTCAATCCGATGTTAGGCCACCGCGGCTGCCGGCTCGGCATTGCCTATCCCGAGATCACCGAGATGCAGGCGCGCGCTGTATTCGAAGCTGCTGCCGATGTAGCGAAAAAGAAGATCAAAGTGAAACCCGAGATCATGATTCCGCTCGTCGGTTTCAAGAAGGAGTTCGATTTGCAGGCCGAGATCGTTCATCGAGTCGCCGAACACGTGATGTCGGAGAAAAAAATCAAATTCGATTACCTCGTCGGCACGATGATTGAAGTGCCGCGCGGCGCGTTAACCGCCGACCAAATCGCGCAGAGCGCTGAGTTCTTCAGCTTCGGCACAAACGATCTTACTCAGATGGCCCTTGGCATCAGCCGCGACGACATGGGGAACTTCCTCATGCCTTATGTCGAGAACGAGATCTTCAAGAAAAACCCGTTCGCATCCCTTGATCAGACGGGCGTCGGTCAGCTCATGCAGATCGCCGTGGAAAAAGGCCGAAAGAGCCGCCCGGACATCAAACTCGGAATCTGCGGTGAGCACGGAGGCGATCCGGATTCGGTGAAATTCTGTCACCGGTTAGGCTTGGATTATGTGAGTTGCAGTCCATTCCGGGTGCCGATTGCGCGCTTGGCAGCAGCCCAGGCAGCTTTGCAGAGTTAAATCCGAATCCTTCTACTAAGGGTCCGGGAGGCGATACAGCCAGATATCCGGCCCGAAGGTGGACTTTGCGTAATCCAGGAGTTCGAATCTGTAAGTGGCATCGGCCGCTGGCCGATGTGGGTGTATTTCATCGGCGGGCCGCCGGCTGCCGTTTGCGGGGTCGCTGCGTTCGAGCTGTGGCAGAAACTTCACCGGCAGCGAATCCTCGGTTGAGAAATACACCAGCAGAGTGGCGTTCTGCGCCCGCAAATAACTCATGAATCCCTCCGTGTCCGCGACACCGGAATCGCGCGCGGCAGACGAACGCAGAAAACGTTCGGGGGGTAAATGAGAGAGTACTCGAACCGCCACGTCGTCGGAAAAACCCCGTGCTTCGGGCGTATGATCCAGACGATCCACCACCGCAGCCGCGATTCGCGATTGCGCATCGAAATCCTGCTGAACCTTTCGCAACACAGGCAGCTTGCGTTCAGCTTCGATCGCAACGACTGCAATCACCGCCACAACGAGCGAAACCTTCGCCAGTTGGTGATTCGTTCGATTCACAAGCTGCACAAGCGCCCAGCAGAACAACGGCAGACCCGTAGCGAAAAAGGTTAGACCGTACCGCGGCAACAACACCGGCTGCGCCTTACTGACGTACGCGACCAAGATCAAACCGAGCATGGCGCCGTAGAAAAAAACTGTCGCCATCAGTCCAGTGGCCGGCGGCGTTCGACTGCGGATCCATTGCCACAGTACAATAACTCCTGACGCGACCGCGCCGAGCGACACCACTTTGCCGGCACCGGATAAGAAGTTGCGCAGGTCTTCGGAAATGATTTTCCACTCGAAGCCGTGTCGGCCGGGATGGAAATCCATGTATTCCGCGTGATACAGGGTCCGCGCATGAAAATACGACAACGCATTGCCGGTGACGGCGGCTGTGATGCCAAGCCAGGCCACGGGCGGAGCGAGCAATATAAAGAGAGCGCCTGCTGACACGCGACGTTCAGTCGCGAATTGAATCACCGGCAGCGCCACGATTAGCGCCCATGATTCTACGCGAATAAAGCTCGCGCACGCGGCCACAATCGCCGCCAAGAGCCAGCGCCTTTGCATCGCGAACCAAAGACTTCCGAGCACCAGGCAGCCATGCGGCACATCGGTCATGCATGCTGCCGAATACAACAGATGCACAGGATCAAGTAACAGCAGTATGAAAGCCAGGAACGCCGCCCAAAGACGTCCCGTTAGTCTGCGCGTGATATCGAACACCAGAACCAGGCTGGCCGCGCCGCAGATTACGTTAACGATTTTCCCGGATACGAGCGCGTCGTGAACGAAGAGATTTAACCCTGCGGTCATCAGTTGAAAAAGGGGCAACCAAAATCCGTAGAGATCAGCCAGACGAAACTCCCCGGTTTCGAAATGCCGGGTTAACTGCGAAATAATCTCGGCGTAGCTGTAGCCATCCTGTTCAGCGTTCGGTAACAAAGATGCTGCCCAAACGCGACTGATCAGCGCAATGGCTGCCAGTAACAGGAAGAAGAGGAGTGGGAGGCGTGGTAGCGGCGATTCACCGGATCGCCATTTTCGAGCTTCCGAAGTCTCGTCTTCGCTACCACGCGCCGTGCCTAACGACATTTGCGCGACTTACTTCTTTGTCGTCGCATCGTGGTAAGCGAGCCAGGCTGCCCACGCGCGGTCCCAATTCCTTTTGGCGGCCCATGATTGCGCTTCCAGATAACGGAAATACGGCGGCGACGTGGAACGCTCCGAGAAATGTCTGATCGTGTTCAGCGCATCGTCCAGTCGTCCCGCTTGCATCTGCGCCTGATAAAGCGCAAACCCGACGTTCATGCTGTCTGGATTGGCCCTGTACTGGCTCTCCAGTTGAATCAGCGATCCGGCACTCAACCCCCGCGGCATGGCCACAGCGTCTCCGAACCGCTGCGTCAGATCGTAGGCCGCGTGAAAATCCTGTTTGCTCGCATTATACTTCGCCATGCCGAACCAGGCGTAGTGCAGCCAGTCCGGATGCGCTTGCACACCGCTGGCCAGTGCGCCGAGATCGCCCCGAGTAGACCAGAGATCAAAAAACGCCAGCTTCTGCGTATCCGAAAGGGTGGTCAGGTTCGGGTCGAGCCGCAACAGCTTGGAAATTCCATCACGAAGTGCCGGACCGGACAATCGCCCGAGGTAGGCGAGAGCCAGGTCCGGCTCGTTCAGCCCAATTTCTTCCAGCGTTTTAACGACTTCAGGATTCTGCAAACTTGCGGCCGTCAACATGCTGGCGAAAACTTCCGGCCGGTGCCGCCCGGCTTTACGCAAGGCGTCACGCCATGCCGTAGCTGCCAACCCGGGCTGTGAACCGAGCCACGCCATCCCCTCGTCTCTTGGTAATTCGAACGCGACTGGTTCAAGAAATCGGGCGCGACGGAAATCAGCTAGCGCGTTGGCAGGCTTATCCGCCCCAACTTCAGCAAGAGCCCGGCGAAAGTATAGTTCCCAATCGAGCGGAGCCCAGTCGAGTGCGCGCGAAGTCAACGACACAGTTTCCGGAAAGTCGTGCGCCTGGTAGGCCGGGGTAGCCAGCCGCTTTGCCGCCGCAACGCCGGCGCCTCCGGGAACAAGAACTTTCATCCGACCGCTAAGGCCCCAAGCCGCGCCAATTATCAGCAACACCACGCCTAACAATCGAAATACGATTGAGGTCCAAACACTTCGCTTCAGCTGAAGCGGGCGATACAGCGCCAGCCCGAGAAGAAAGAGGCCGGTGTAGCAGGTACCAACCCGGTGCGCGGACACGTCCACGAAGCCGTGGGCGGCAAACATCAATGCCGCAATCAACACCGCCAGTCGAAACCGCTGATTTGTTCCTTCCTGAAGCGGGAGAACTCGTCGCAGCACGAACAAAGCGCCTATTAACACACAGGCAACGGTTGGCCACCCCGCTTCAGACCACAGCCAAAGCCAGTCGCTTTCGGGGTGCAGAACCGTCAGCTCGCCCACCGATTCCTTCCGGAACATGGCAAAGATCGCTCGGAAATTGCCAAGACCTATTCCGCACCAGGGCGAATTCTGAAGCAGCCGGAAGGTATCGTGGAAGATTCTCCATCTGAAGTCGCTGGATATGCCGGGTCCAGTCGCGCCCCACTGCTGAAATCTTTCCGCGGTGCGGCCGCCAAACAGCAATACCGCTGTGACCAAAATCAGCAGAATCGAAATTCCGAGCGCCAGACCGGCCACTGATCGTTTCCGAAGGGCGACGGCAATCGCCCACACAAAGCTCGCGCCGACGAAGATCGCTATGCCTGCCCTCGAAAAGTTCAGGATCAGCGCGGTTAGCAGAATGCATAAACCCATGATTCCAAAAACCCACCTGATCTTCCCCGACCGGATGTCGTCCTGAACACAGGCCAGCAGCACAACCCCGGATATTCCAAACAAATCCGCGGTTTGATTGCGGTTTGGGAAAGGTCCAAAGCCCCGCTCGTTAACCCAAAAGGGGAAACTTGAATGGCCCCAATAGAGAACGATTGAAACGATCGCAAGCAGCACCACTGCGGTGACGAAAATTCGGATGAGCAGGCGAACCGCTTTCAGGTCAATATCAATAGTGGCAGCCAGATAAAACCAGCAGATGCCGGCGATTAGACTAACTAGAGCGCCGGCGGTGATCCACGGCTGCGGCGTGACACTTTCCGCAATCGAGATCGACAGATCATCGGTCAGCGCGCTACGCCATGCCGGAACAAAGAACAGGTGATGCGGCAGGAAAGTTAATGCCGCGAAACCGACGAGTGCGATCAGGCTCAGGTTAACGATCAGGCCCAGCGAAAGCTGCGGCGGATTGAAAATCAGATAGGTGCCGAGGGCGACCACAACGATGCCTTCGGCCCATTTCTGGGTGGCGCCGCCAAGGAAGCAGGCCAGTACCGGTAGCAACGCGAGAATCGCAATACTGACGATACTTTCGTCCCGGTTAATTTCTCGCCGGCGCTGAGGCGATTCCACAGATGATGACATTAGCTGGCAAAAACCGTCATGGTATGGGAGTAGCTGGTTTGAACCTACCGCACCCTCGCGGTGCCCTTGCATGGCCTGTCGCAATCTAGCACGAGTTGAAGGCACGCTTCCATGGCGTAGTCTGTTCCTTCGGTCAACTTAGTCATGGTTACGCAACGGACGGAAGGTCTCTACCGCCTCTTCGTACTTTGTCAGATCCTGCTGGTTGCGGTGCTGTTCTGGTTTGGCGTGTGGATCATGGTGACGTTCTACGCGCCCGCGCTCGGTACTCTGACCTGGCGTCGCTACAGCATCTATTGCGGCGTCCTGGTTCTGGGCATGGCGCTGGAGGCATTGAGCCGCTCCAGAAATTATCTCTGGCGCGATGAACTGTTGCGGCCGCACCGGCTTAGCTTGCGCCAAACAATCGCCAGCGTCGGACTGTTGGTCATTTATCTGGTGGCCACGAAGGACGCGTTTATTTCGCGATTCTTTTTCTTCAACTTTGTGCCGTGGTTGTATGTCGCGCTGCTCTTCTCACATCATTATCTGCCCGCGTTGCTGGCCCGGTCGGTATTCCGTCGGGAGGAAAAAACGGTTTTAGTTGGTCCGCCAGAGAAGGCGGCTTATCTCGACGATTGGCTCCGCCGCAAAGCTGAGATCGGTCTTCGCACCATCGGTTTGGTTCACGACGAGGAGTTGAAAGCCGACCCGAACAATCCCGATCTGCCGCTGTTAGGCCACACAACCGATCTGGAACAGGTGATTCAACACCACGGCATCAGTCAGGTCATCCTTTTGGAATTTCCGCTGACCGAATCCAACCAGAATGTCATTCGGATTTGCGATCATCTTGGGATCCGTCTGTTTATTCTCAGCGACCTGGAGGAACGCCTCAAGCATTCCGTCACTCACTTTGAAGACGGCGGTTTTCGTTTCATTGGATTGCGCGAAGAACCGCTGGAAAATCCTCTGAACCGTTTCTGCAAACGCGCGATCGACCTGGCAATCGCAATTCCGGTCATGCTGGTCATCTTTCCGATCTTTGCCGCGATCGTTTTTCTTGCCCAACGACTCCAGTCTCCCGGGCCATTGTTTCATGTGCAACGCCGGGCCGGTATGCAGAATCGGCAGTTCGAGATTTTGAAATTCCGCACCATGCGCCCCGACCATGAAGAGATCGCCCGCCAGGCGCGGGACGGCGATGATCGCGTTTATCCACTCGGAAGATGGTTTCGGCGCCTCAGTATCGACGAGATACCTCAATTCTGGAACGTTTTACGGGGCGACATGAGTATCGTCGGCCCCCGGCCGCATCTGATCGAACACAACCAGCAGTTCTCTCAGCTGATGGAGAACTATCATGTCCGCACGTTCGTAAAACCGGGCATCACCGGCCTGGCCCAGGTCCGTGGTTATCGCGGCGAAGCCCGCGATCCGTCTGACATCGAAAACCGCATCACCTGCGACATCGAATACCTGGAAAACTGGAACCTATCGCTCGAGTGCGACATCATCCTGCGCACCATCGCGCACGTGATGTTTCCCCCACGGAATGCTTATTAATGATCTCAGGAATATTTACCGTCGCGAAATTCGGTTTTTTCGGCTGCCAACGAAGGGAAGCATGGGGATTAGGCGGAGAAATCACGCCTTTAATTGCCGAATGATTCCGCCTACTTCTCGTTAGGTCTCTGAAAACGTTCGTTGTCGCATTGCTCATTGTCACATTTGTACCAAGGTCCCGGCTTCCCGCTTTTCACCAAACCGCGGTGCCGCCTTCCCTTGGCTGATTCGGCATGCTCACAGCCTCCTGGCGTAAGGTTCGTCCCGGAACCATTGAGTGCGATTTGCCTTTTCGCGCTCACGCACTCCGGCCGTATTACGCGCCCTACGCTAGTGCATCATAATGAACCCGGCATTTAGATTGCTGCACAGCAGCATGACAGCATGATTGTGTTACGACGATATAGCTGATCTTGTTCTCGTTAGGCCTCTAAGTCATGCGCGTGTTTCGAGATGTTCTTTTTGCCACATCGGCGTTCTTGCTCGTCGTCAGCATCATCGATATTTCGCTTCGTGCTTTCGTGGTGTCGCTCATCTTCGGTTCTGCGGCATACGGCATTCACCGTCGCTTCATTGCTGTCTGGTGGCTCGGGCTCGCCTTGCTACTGTGGTCAGCCAGCGATTCAGCACTTGATGCGTTCCGCGGTCCACGCACTCACATCGCGATCATGTGCTCAGTGCTTGGAGTTTTTGTTTCAGCGTTGCTACTATCCGTATGGTTTCGTCAGCGGTCCTATTTTCAGAGTCATGCCACGTCCAAGGCCTAACTAGGCGATGCAGCGGACCGCTGGCCGTGCCGCGCTCTAGCTTTCGATGACTTCCGCACTTCACCCGCAGCCATGCTCGCCCTCACCAGTGGTCGCTGACGTTGTGTCTCGTTAGATCCCGTGATGCGCCGATTTTTTTGGCCTTTGCATTCGTTCTTCTCAGTTCGTGTGCCTCTTGGTTTCCGCCGCCCATCAGTGATCCATCAGGGACCTTGTCCAAAAGAGATATTCGGGAGATTAGAGCCGGTGTTGGCGCACGGAGCGACATACCAAGACCCGTCAATTGGATCCACGTGCTACGCCCCGGCGTTGTCAGGGTTTTCAGCGGCGCAGCGTATACATAGAAGATAGACTTCGCGGATATGCTTTGGTACAACCGCGATGGAAAATGCACCATCGATGACTCGACACTGGGTCGGAACGGCCCTCCTGATGTTACAAGGCAAGAGCGGCCCAGAGATTAGGGACGCGATTCGCGCGGTCACATTGTCACCAATCGATTTTTGTGGCGGTGCGGCTGATCAAAAAACAATCCTTATCGGGACGAAAGACGGTAAACGCTATTAAGCCCGCAAGATTAAAGGAAAGTGGCATTTCAAAGAGAGCGCGATCGTGTTTTAGTACAGCACTCTCGCCGGTAAGTTGATCTCGTCGTTGTTAGGCCTATGCCTGTACCATTGCCCGCTCCCCAGGACTACACCGGTCGCGTCGCGATCGTCACCGGCGCGGCGCGCGGACTGGGCCGGGCCGTGGCCGAACGGCTGCATGAACGCGGTGCCTCGGTTGCCGTGAACGTTCGTGACGCGGAGCGCGCGGAGCGGGTCGCGAAGGAGATCGGCGAACGGGCTTACGCCGTTCCAGGAGACGTCGCTGCTGCCGATGCGCCGGACAAGATTGTGAAGCGCGCGCTCGAGCGATTTAATCGGGTCGACATCCTCATCAATAACGCCGCGCTGCCTCTCACCACGCGGTTCGAAGCGCTCACGGCCGAGGAATGGCGCCGCGTCCTCGAGGTCAATCTCACCGCGCCGTTCCTGCTCATCAAGGCGGCTGTGCCGGCGATGAAGGCGCAGGGATACGGGCGCGTCGTTAACATTTCTTCCACCGCCGGACGCATGGTGAGTACTCTCGGTGGTGCTCACTACACTGCCTCGAAGACGGGACTTCTCGGCCTCACCCGTGCGGCGGCAAAGGAATTGGGCTCGTTCGGCATTACGGTGAATGCCGTGTGCCCAGGAATGATCGACACCGAACTCACCCGTGAAAGCGCCTCACCCGAAGTGCTGGAACGTCTCGCCCGGAGTTATCCCGTGCCGCGGCTCGGCACGTCACTCGAGGTCGCCGATTTGATCTGCTTTGTCGCGTCGGAGATCGCCGGTTACATCACCGGCGCGTCGCTCGACATCAATGGTGGCGACCTCATGATGTAGGAGTCTGATGAAAGAAAGCACGCAGGTTCTGGTAGGACTCGGTGTCGGCCTCGCCGGCGGCATCGCGATCGCGGCCACGCACAACGCGTCGCTGCTTAACGCCGCCGATGCTGTTGCACCTGTCGGAACACTCTGGGTGAATGCGATTCGTATGACCGTGATACCGCTTGTGGTCTCCCTTGTCATCACCGGCGTGGCATCCGCATCCGACATCAAGGAAGTCGGACGACTCGGCGGTCGCACGCTCGCAGTCTTCATCTCTATGCTCGCGATCGCCACACTGATCATGATTCCGCTAGCGATTGCGCTGTTTGCGTGGCTGCCGCACTTGATTTCCGTCAGACCTTCGCTTCCACCCGGCGCAGCAGAAGCGGCGCAGTCCCTGACATCGGGCGCACCGAGCGTCGGTTTTTCGAGCTGGCTGATATCGCTGATTCCGACCAATCCGGTGAACGCGGCCGCTAACGGGACGATGCTGCCGCTGATCCTCTTTACGCTGTTGTTCGCGCTAGCGATCGCAAAATGCCCCACCGTCGTCCGAACGACGTTGCTCGGATTCTTCGGCGCCATCAGCCAGGCGATGCTCGTGTTGGTGCGGTGGATCGTGCGTCTCGCGCCAATCGGCGTCTTCGCTCTCATGCTTCCGCTCGGCGCGCACGGGGGTGTGGGATTCGCCGGCGCGGTCGGGTTCTACATCGTCGCGTATTCGGCGGCGAGCGTGCTCTTCGTCTTGTTATTATACCCGGCGCTCTCGGTTATGGCGCGCGTGCCGGTCAGGGTTTTCGCGCGGGCCGCGCTGCCGGGTCAACTGATCGCTTTCTCCTCCAGCTCTTCGATCGCGGCGCTGCCGGCACTGGTGGAAGGAGCGGAGCAAGGGCTAAAGCTTCCAAAGGAAGTGACTGGATTTGTGCTCCCGCTCGCCGTCTCGATGTTCAAGTTCGCCGGACCGGTGGCGTGGCCGATCGGGTCACTGTTTGTCGCCTGGTTCTATGGAGTGGAACTGCACACGCCGCAATATCTCACCATCGCGTTTGCGTCGATCTTTCTTGGATTCGCAGCGCCGGGAGTGCCGCGTGGCGCGTTTCTTATGCTCGCGCCGCTCTTCCTGGCGATCGGGCTGCCCTTGGAAGGCATCGGCATCCTGATTGCCGTCGATGCGATCCCGGATCTCTTTGCCACTGTCACGAACGCGACGGGCGACCTGGCGGCGACGACACTGGTAGCGCGATTTTCAGCGTCAAGGCAAGAACTCGCTGTGCCAATACCGGTCGCGGCGAGCGGCGAGCTAAGCTCTAACTCTAGCTGATCTTTCTTCGGTTTTATGCCCGGAGTCGGTTCCTGATGTGATTCAACATTATAGCTAACGACTCAACGATGCAGCGCATTCGACGATTACTAGAGCAGATACGTGATCAGCTGACCGCTGGTGGCGAGCATCGGTTTGCTGGGGACGTTGACGCGGCGCTCGCGTCCTGTGATGAGGCAGTGGCGGCTTTCGTGATGTCACACGGGCTCTGGGGTGGGGCCGGTTCGATCGCGGACCGGGCGCTTAGCGACCGTTCCGTCGCACGCCATCAGCTTGGACAGTTGCTCATCGAGCTTGGACGTGAGCAGACCACGATGGGCTACACGAATCCGGGGACTGCGACATGGACATCAGTGTTCCACGAGTCTCACACTCGAAAGATCTGACTACCAGCAGGGAGCACTGACCACGTGACCACAGACTACTGACATAAGGTCATGCCACTAAGCAGCATTGTCCGCATCGTCATTCGCCTGTTCGCGCTCAACTGGTGCCTGCAAGCTCTGAACTTGATGGTCTCGGCGGCCGCGCTGTCACATGATCGCCCACTGGCGGTCATGGTAATGCGTGCCGTTCCTGGTGTACTCTTCCTCATCCTGGCAATCGCGCTTTGGATCCTCGCCGCGCCGGTTGCGCGATTTGTCAGCCGTGGCGTGGATGCCAACGTCAACCTTGCCGGTCTATCTCGCTCCGACCTGTACAGCTTTGCCTTTGTTTTCCTCGGATTGTTTTTCGTCCTGTCCTCGATCGCGCACGTGATCAACTGGATTCACTACTTCGCCACTGCCCCATCCGCAGATCCAACGCGTAACCCGCGCGTTGAGGACTTCTATCAACTCACCCGTCCTTTTCTAACACTTGTGGCCGGGCTGGTCTCCCTGATCGGTGCGCCGCTCTGGACGAAGAAGCTCGTTAACCGCGAACGGAAAACCGATGCAGCGGAACCGCAGAGTTAACTGTTATTAGTAATCGGTAAGTCGTGACAGAGCTCGCTTGTCCCTGGCGCTGTCGCATTCCCTAGTCCTGAGCGGACGCGGCGATCACAGCAAGTTGTCCCACAAATTTTTCCATCACCGGCCCCTGCTCGAATTGCCTCACGTAATCGCGGCCGGCAGCGCCCCAGCTCGATAGCTGGTCGCGACGTGACGATAGATCGATGAATGAGTCGGCGACGGCCCGAGCGTTGCCGGGAAGCACATTCACGCCGAACCCGCCTTTGTGCACCGCTCGAGCGAGAGCGCTCTCTTCATCGGCCACGGTTAGCACCGGACTCGAATGAGCGAGGGTGACGAGAAGTTTGCTTGGGAAAAAGGAATTACCCGACCCGCTTTGCTGAGTAATCACAGATAAGTCCGCATCGGCCAGTAATTCGTGGTAATCGCGACCTAGTTTCAACGGCACCATCGATATGTTGGTGAGACCACGCTTTGCCACGGTGTTCTCTAATGCGACTCGTTCGGCACCGTCGCCACAAAGGACGATTCGGATGTGAGGGTATTCGCGCAGCAGCGCTGCAGCCTCGATCAGAATATCGAGACCTTGTTTCACGCCGAGATTGCCTGCGTAGACGGCGAGGAAATGGCCTGCTGCGAATCCATTCTTGGAACGAAAGTCGCCGAGACCTGGAAGTTCGGCGGCATCCGGCAACGTGACGGTATTGGGAAATAGAATCAGCTTTTCTTCGGGAACTCCTTTGCGCCTGAACGCGTCGACGATTTCGTCGCTGATGCCGGAAACGCGAGTAGCGTTCTCATAGGCAAATCGTTCCAGCCCGTAGAGGAGCCGAACGAACCAGCCTTGCCGCAACATGCCGAGCCCAACAGCAGCGTCCGGTTGCAAATCCTGCACGTGGAACACGAATGGCGCACGTTTCAGCCTGGTTAAACACCACGCCGCCATTCCCAGCAACAGAGGCGGAGACACCACAACGAACACATCAGGCGTTCGCAGGAACAACCCGCGCAACGTGGAGGTAAGGATGAATGTGCCCTCGTGAATGATCCGCTTCCACGCCGAGACCCGCTCCGGAACGTAATGCCAGCAACGATGAACTGGTACACCGTTGATGAGGTCAGTTCGGTATAACTGATTCTTGTCTTCCTCTCGCTTCCGCCACGCCGGGTAATAGGCAAACGTGGTGAGCATCTCGACATCGTGACTGTGCCGATGGAGAAACTCGCACAGCGCGACGTTATGCGGCGAAATACCGGTGACTTCGGGCGCGTAATTGATGCTCCAGACGATGACTTTCATACGCTGCCGCCGCCGGTTGCGATCGATTTAGGCCGATCCGGGCCATGGAGAGCGCGGTCTGAGCACACGGCAGGGGTTTCCCGCAGCAACAACGTTATCTTCGATATCGCGCGTCACTACTGAGCAGGCGCCAATTAACGCGCGCCGGCCGATGCTGATTCCCGGCATCACAAAAGTCCGCGCCCCGACGAACGCGTCTTCGCCGATGGTTATCTTGGCGACGACCAGCGGCAAAGCGGGCACATCGAAGTCATGGCTGCCCGAGCTAAGGTAAGTTTCCTGCGCGACAATTGCGCGGGCGCCGATCTCGATTTCGCCTAAGGTGTTCGCGTTCGCCCGATCCCCGAGTAACGCCTTATCGTGCATCGTCAGGTTCCACGGAATCGAAATTCGCGCCCGCTGATGAACGAAGGGCGTGCCATGGATTGTGGCGCCGAACACGCGCAGCCAGAATAATCGCCATTGGTTTAGCGGCTTCGGCGTCCACACGCAGAACACTGCCCAGGACAATTCCCAGAGTAGTCGCATCAAGCGATTTTCGAGGGACCAGGGCGATTCATCGGCGCGAACCTGATGTGGTTTAACAGTCTGTTTTTCGCGCATTAGATGGATTTCCGCCTAACAGATTCGCACTGAAGAAAAGAACCGGCACCTCGTTATCGGCACGTCCGGAGCAACAACTTTGCCATGGCAGATAGCAGATCATCGCTTCCGAGGCGAGCCGCCGATCGGCGGCTCGGCCAAGATCTCCAGCAGCGAATCCACTGCCCGGTTGATTTCATATCGCCGGGCGAAACACGCTCGGGCATTGCGGGCCATGCTCTGCTTTACGTCCGGTGACGTTTCGATCCAGCGCTTGATCAAAGATGTTGTTCCCGCCAGATCATCCGAGGCGACGTAACCGGCTCTATCGGACTCGATTTCGCCGGCAGTATTCACCCGGTTTGAGATCAGCACGGGGACGCCAAGCGCCAGAGCTTCAATGACGGCCATCCCGAAATTCTCCTGGTGCGACGGGAGGATCAGGGCCTCGGCATTCAGGAGCGCACTTCGTTTCGATTCGCCTTCCAACATCCCTGCGAACACAACGTGCGATTCCGCACCGAGTTCCCTCGCGCGCTTTTGCAATGCGTTCCGCCAGCCCACTTGATCCGGACCGGCCATTATCAGCGACATATTCGCCGCCGGTCCGCCGGCCGTCGCGAAAGCCTCAATGGCCAGATCACATCCTTTTTTTGGATGTAATCGACCGAGGAAAAGCAGAGGCCTTGTGCCGCGCAGTTGCGGGAAATTCTCGAATAGCTTGCCGTGCACATCGGCAGACGGAGCCTCCGGACTTTCAATGCCCAACGAAGACACCTTTTCGCGGACCCGGTACAGCCAGAAAGATTCACGGGCCTCGAGCCGCTCCTGCTCGGATGTGAATATGACGGCAGCCGCATCCCGCATAATGCGATACTCTGCCCATGGCCAGTACAGCCACTTCTTAAGATGCTTCAGCGGGTAGGTTCGCTTGAACCAGGGATCCAGCA
>JBJMXE010000075.1:0-19834 GCA_045809745.1 Chthoniobacterales bacterium
AGATAGATGGTGGCACGGGGCGACGCGCCGTAACGAATCAAGCCGTCCAGCCGCAGGTTGTAAGCAGCGGGGTCGCGGGTGGCCCAAACCACATCCACGATGTAGTCCTTCACCCGGTCATCTATATATATACTGTTAACAGTTTCACGGGCGGCGATGATCTGTGCTGGATCGACCACCGCTTCCACCCGCAGATCCGGCGTGGAAGTGGCCATCAAATCGAGAATCTTTCTTTCCTCCGCCTTTTGAGGATAACCGACGTTCAGCTTGAACATGAACCGGTCGAGCTGCGCCTCCGGCAACTGATAGGTGCCTTCCTGTTCCAACGGGTTTTGTGTCGCCAGTACCAGAAACGGATCTGACAATGGGTAGGTCTTCTCTCCAATGGTAACCTGGCGCTCCTGCATCGCCTCGAGCAGCGCGCTTTGAACCTTCGCCGGCGCGCGATTGATTTCGTCCGCCAATATCAGGTTGGAGAAAATCGGACCGAGCTTGGTGGTAAATTCGCCCGAGCGCGGATTGTAAATCAATGTCCCCACGAGGTCAGCCGGCAGCAGATCGGGAGTAAATTGCAAACGCTGAAACCCGGTTTGGATGCACGCGGCGATTGTCTTAACTGTGAGCGTTTTCGCCAGACCGGGCACGCCTTCCAGAAGGATATGGCCGTTGGCCAATAGACCGAGTAACAACCGATCGACCAAGTACTTCTGCCCGATCACCACATGGCCTACCTGCTCCCGGACATGGGGGATCCATTTCCCGAGGTCCTGCACTTCCTGGGTGATTTCCTGAGTCGACTTCATAGGTGTGATTCAGACAGCGTAAAAACCGCTGACGTTCGATCAACGCCCAGCCAGTCAGCGGCTGCTTTTGCGACCGGACCTCGGTTCTTTTTCGGTGCGCGGCCGCAGTGTCAGCTGGATCGGCAGCCCCCCGTAGGGCTGTTGCGCCCGAATTTGGCCTTCGAGATACCGCCGATAAGTCTCACCTAACAGCTTCGGATCGTTCACAAAAAGAACAAATTCCGGCGGCTGTAACGGCCGGGTGTCGGCTGGTCCGGTCGTTTGGGTGGCATAGAATAATTTCAAGCGCTTGCCCGATACCATTGGCGGAGGGTTCGCGTCCACGGCCGCACGCAATATCCGGTTGAGTTGACCGGTGCCAACTCGGACCTTCGCCTCCTTTTTCATTTTGCCGACGACGCGGAACAGCCGTGTCACGTGCTGGCCGGTCAGCGCCGAAGCGACGATTACCGGCGCGTAATCGAGGAAAAACAGACGTTGCCGGGCGTCGTCAACCAAGTCTTCGATCGCCTGGCGAGAACCGCCTCGTTTATCGATGAGATCGAATTTGTTGACCAGCATGATAGCTGGCTTTCGAGCCTCCTGAATCAGGCCTGCGATCTTTTTGTCCTGAGCGGTGACGCCGCTGGTGATGTCGATCGTGAGGACGCAGAGATGCGCCCGCCGAATGCTGCGCTCCGAACGCATCACACTAAAGACCTCTACCGAAGTCGAGTGGGCGCCACGACGACGGATCCCCGCCGTATCGATAAAGACGAAGTTATGACCGGCATTCCGGTACGAAATGTCGACCGCGTCGCGCGTTGTGCCCGGCAGTTCGCTTACAATCGCGCGATCGGTCCGGGTGATCGCGTTGACGAGGGAGGATTTGCCAACGTTAGGCCGGCCGACGATCGCGATTAGCAGCGGCGCGTCCACCTCTTCAGGCGGTCCGCCGGAGTCCGTGTTGTTTGCATTAGGCGCGGGCAAATGGTTATCGATGTTTTCCAATAAATCAGTGATTCCGCGGCCGTGGGCAGCGCTAATCGGGATCGCGACATCAAAGCCTAACTGATCGAAATCAATCGACAGATCTTCGTGCTTCGGGTGATCGATCTTATTTACCACCAGCAGCACCGGCTTTCGTGCCTTGCGCAATAGCTGTGCAAGCTCACGATCGATTGGCGAAAGACCGTGCTGCGCATCCACCAGAAACAACAACACGTCGCTTTCTTGGACGGCGGCGTCGACGGCGCTTCGGACGTGAGAGGTCAGTTCTGATTCGCCTACGCCGCCGATTCCGCCGGTATCCCACAACACGAATGGACGAGCGCCGGCATTGCAGACCCCGGACAAACGATCGCGAGTGACGCCCGGTTGGTCGTGCACGATGGCCGTCTTGCGGCCGGTCAGACGGTTGAACAACTCGGACTTTCCGACGTTAGGCCGTCCCACAATTGCAACGCTTGGTAATGGCATCGGGTCCCAGATTAGCGGCGCCGAAGAACCGTCAGCCTACCTTCGCGTTGGCATGTCCCTCAGCCTGGAGTTGGCGGAATCCGTCTGCGACATAGATGATCCCCGAGCAAAGCGTGAACAGACCCGCCGCAGCAACGACGTAAATGAGTGGCAGCACGCGAAGTTGCAACATCACCCAGCCGATCGCCACCATTTGCAACACAGTCGCGATCTTGCCGGTCCAATGTGGTCTGACCCGCACTCGTCCGACGAGGAGATGCAGCACGGCTGCACCGACTAGAATGACAACGTCGCGGGTGATGACCAGAATTGGGAACCACGTTGGAAAACTTCCATAGTCGGGATTGGTGTAGCTCCAGTTGCTGATGCTTAAGGTGATGATGCCGCTTAGAAGCAGTCCCTTATCGGCGATCGGGTCCAGAATGACTCCTAATGAACTTCGCTGGTTGTAGCGACGGGCTACGTATCCATCGAGGCCGTCGCTAACCGCCGCTACCAGAAACACTGCGATTGCAGTGAATCGTTGCCACTCCAGCGGATCGGCCCGCTGCACACTCTCGCCGTAATAGATCGCGAAGGTAACAAACACCGGGATCAGTAGGATCCGAACAACGGTTATTTTGTTGGCGGTAGTCATCGTTGGGCCGATGCCACAGCTTCGATTCGCCTCGTGGTGTTGCAAGAGCCAACTATAGCGGCGGTCTGTGGCCGTCGCTGCTCCAGAACATGATTCCAGCGGGCATGCCACTTCGCCGGCCCGTCGACCGCCTCTATAGGACTACAAACGCAAAACAAACGCGCGCGCCCGCTACTCAAACGCAACTGCGACGCGCACGGGTGGAGGGAAAGCTTCTGTCAGGTTTCCAATTGGCTGGACGCGCTGCCGGCCATCGCAGCGTGCCGACCCTCGCGAAACTCTTCGATCATCTTGCGATTGAACGCTGGGATGTCGTCGGGTTTGCGGCTGGTGACGAGCCCATTATCTACCACCACTTCGTGATCGACCCAATTGCCACCAGCATTTCTGACGTCGGTTTTAATTGCCGGCCAGGAAGTGAGCTTCCGGCCCCGAACGACACCGGCGTCGATCAGGACCCATGGACCATGGCAGATAGCTGCAACTGGTTTGCCTTCATCAAAGAAATGACGCGTAAAATCCAGCGCTTCCAGCGTGGAGCGCAAAGTATCCGGGTTCATCAATCCGCCAGGAATCATCAGCGCATCAAATTCGTCCGGTCGCGCCTCTTCCAAGGTAATATCGACATCGAATTTATCCCCTTTGTCCGCGTGGTTCATTCCCTGGATTTTGCCGGCCTTCACCGAAACGATTTGCGTTTCGGCACCAGCATCAGCAAGCGCCTGGCGAGGCTTGGTCATTTCCACCTGTTCGAAACCGTCGGCCACCAGAATGGCGACTTTTTTCCCTTTTAACTCGTTAGCCATATCGAAAAATCCTCAGGTTGGTTGTTTGTTGGAGAGCGGCGCGAAGCGAAAGGCCTCGGAGGAAGCGTCGTGCTCTCAATATTAATACGGGCGGCGTGAATGTTTCGGATGTGGACCGCAGGTTGAAAACGCCGCCTGCACCCTGATGAAAATCCTCAGCCGAACGAGGACGTAATCCAGATCCTTAAGCTGAACCTGCCGAAGCGTCGCGGGCGAGTCGAAAGGTTGCCACCCCTGGCAGCGAACTAACGGACCGGTTATCGCCTGTGGCAACCCGGAGATGCAGCCATCTGCGCAAGTTGCAACGATTGTTCTTGCACGGACCTGAAGCGACTTGCGAGTTCGAGCAAGTTCCACAATTTTCGGAGTTCCAGAAACCAAGGGGCGCAAAACGCCGGCAAATATATCGTGTAAAGCTTGAGCTGAAGGTTTTGTTTTGGGGGCTTCGCCTAACAGAGGGATGCGAAAGGTTTGCGTGCTGGACGACCACCTGTCGGTTCTGAAGGCAACGAGTCGTCTTCTTCTCTCCGCGGGATTGGAAGCCGAGACGTTTTCAAATCCGAACGAGTTTCTCCGGTATGCTGAATCCGAAAAGCCGTCGGTGATCGTGATGGACATGCAAATGCCAGTCATGAATGGCATTGAAGTACAAAAACGTCTTCGCAGTGTCAGCCCCGGGACCCGCGTAATCGTGTTTAGCAGCGACGACGATCCGGCGATCCGGTGCCAGGCAATTGATGCTGGAGCGTCCGCGTTCTTCCTCAAACCGGTGCATGACGAGGAACTTCTCGCTGCCATCCACGCGGCATTAGACAACGACTGAGCTGCTCTTGGGTCGAAGGGATTCGCTGAGCTGCTTTACGAACAGTGAACAACCGAGCTAACTTACGCGCGTTACTTGCCGATGTGGCGAAATGGCAGACGCAACGGACTTAAAATCCGTTGGGCTTAACGGCCCGTGCCGGTTCGAGTCCGGCCATCGGCATTTTTCGGGGTGGCGCCAGCTCGCAGCGCGGCTGGCCGGGAGGTAGTGAAACAATGGAAAAAACTGCGCGCAAATCAGATGTAGGGCTATGTATGACACGAAAACGGGACGATAGACCTATATAAACGTTGACTGACTAAACTCGAACAGGAGACACTCGGTCACGCGTTTCCGCTCCCAACCGATGCGTCCCCCTCCCTGTATTTGCATCTGGTTCGCATCGTGGCTCCTCGTTTTTGGAGCCGGCGATTGCTGCCAGGCGAATGTCATTCAGGACGAGAATGCACTGCCTGGCACCGCTTCCTGGCAGCTCACGAACCCCGCGACCGTTCGGGAGATCGAAGGGTACGCCTCAGCCACCAGCGTCAACAAAGGTGGCCAGATCGGACTCCTGGTAAGTAGCGGCGATCCGAATTTCAATCTCGAGATCTACCGCATGGGCTGGTATGGCAGCGCCGGCGCACGCCAGGTTCTCGGCCCCGTCCAGGTTGCCGGTGGTCGTCAACCGACGCCCGTGCCGGATGCGGCTACAGGACTGGCAGAGTGTAATTGGACCACTTCGTATCTTTTGAACGTTCCGGCGACATGGGTCAGCGGAGTTTACCTGGCGAAGCTCACCGCCATACCGAGTGGCAAGCAAGCTTACATCATTTTCGTCGTTAGGGACGATGCTCGCAACGCGCCATTCTTATTCCAATGCGCGGTTACAACTTACCATGCCTACAATAACTGGCCCGGCAATGCCGGCGGTCGCTCGCTTTATAACTTCAACAGCGCAAACGCGGTTCCGGCCGTGAAAGTGTCGTTCAACCGGCCCTACGGTTTCGACGCGGGACAAGGAGCGGGCCATTTCCTCAGCGGTCCATGGGAATACAACACGCTCCGGTTCATGGAACATGAAGGTTACGATGTCAGCTATTGCACGAACATCGATGTCCACGAGAACGCCAGCCTGATTTCGTCGCATCGCGCATTTCTTTCGGTCGGTCACGATGAATACTGGTCGTGGAACATGCGGGCAAACGTGACCGCGGCGCGCGATCACGGGATCAACATCGGGTTCTTTGGAGCAAACACCTGTTACTGGCAGATCCGGCTCGAACCTTCGCTGGTGAACGGAGCACCCGACCGGGTTCAGGTGGGATACAAGCAGGCGTCCGCCATGGATCCTTACGCGCTCGACTCGGATCCGACTAACGACAAGTACATCACCAACCAATGGCGCCAGAACACTGTCTCTCCTCCGGAGGAAGAGTTGGTCGGAGAAGAGTACATTACCGACCCGATTAATAGTGATATTATCATCAGTGATCCGACACACTGGGCCCTGGCTGGGGCCGGGGCAGTGGCCGGACAATCGCTGCCGGGGCTGCTCGGTTACGAAGTGGATGGGCTCCTCCAGCCCAGCTTTCGTCCGGGAGTATCGATTTTTGCGCACAGTCCTATTCCCGGATTAAACGCCGCTTATTCCGAGATGCTGACCTACGTTGCGCCAAGCGGAGCGACGGTCTTCGCTAGCGGCAGCATCTGGTGGGCGTTAGGCCTGGACGATTGGGGTGCACCAGCTATTCATCCGCTCAAAATTAACACTGTTGCTCAGCAGATTACCCGAAATGTATTGAACCGGTTAGGTCCGGCTCCAACCCAGGTGGCGAGCGTGCCGGCAGGCCCGTCCGCAATCACTAACGGCAGTTTCGAATCTGCTTTCACCGGCTGGACCCCGAGCGGAAACTTGTCGGTCGCAACGGTAACCACTCCGCCGGGAGCACTGAGTGCGACCGAGGGTACGAAAGTAGTTACATTCAACGATGGGAACAGAGCGCCTAACGGTGTCTTAAAGCAGACGTTCGCTACCATTCCCGGCGCCAGCTATAGTCTGGTATTCGATGTTGGCGTTACCGGATGGCAGACTACGCTCGAGGAACGGCTTCAAGTCCTGGTGCAGGGTAGCGGAACTTTGTTGTCGCAGACTATTTCGGTGTTCGGAAAAGGCACCACCACCGCGTGGACAAATAAGAACTACAGCTTCGTTGCGAATAGCGCGGCCACCACGCTGACGTTTACCGACGTTTCGCTGAACACTCAGAACACCGATCTGGTGTTGGACAATGTTCGCGTGATCGGAACGTCGATTCTGGCGAACGGCAGTTTTGAGCAGGCGTATACCGGCTGGAGTGGAACGGGCAATCAGCAAATCTATGCCGTCACCGGCACGGGTATTACTGCTACCGATGGCACCAAACTGGTTCTGTTCAATGATGGTAACCGCGTCCCCGGGGCGAGTCTGAGTCAAACGTTTGCCACACAGCCCGGCACTACCTACACCCTTGCGTTTGACGCCGGTGTATCCGCCGGCCAATCGACTGCCGAGATGAGGCTGCAGGCCCTCATCCAGGCAGGTACGACAACCCTGTTGTTCCAAACGATTTCGCTGTTTGGCCAGGGTAGTGGTGTGTGGTGGACACCTCAAAGCTTCACATTTACTGCCAACAGCACCTCCACCACGCTGGTGTTTAGCGACGTTTCGGCCAATACGACAAGTATCGATCTGCTGCTCGATAACGTTCGAATCCTGGTGGCAGCGACGGCCACTCCAACACCCACCGCCACGCCAACTGCGTCACCGACAGCAACCGGGACAGTCACGCCGACACCCACGTCAACCCCAATCCCGAGTGCCACGCCAACACCGGCACCTGGCGCGTCGATTGTGGTGAACGGTGGATTTGAGTCGGGCTACACCGGCTGGTCATCGACGGGCAACCAGAACGTGACCGCGGCAAGTGCCAGTCCAATTCCGATGCCGGTTACCGAAGGAAGCCACGCCGTTGTGTTTAATAATGCGCAACGCACCCCTAACGGCGTGTTAAGCCAGGCATTGGCGACCGTGCCCGGCACGACTTATACAGTGCTGTTCGATGTCGGCGCCACCGGCTACCAGACAACGTTGCAACAGAAGCTGCGGGTGGACGTGCAGGCGAACGGCGCTTCCCTGGTTTCCCAAGTCGTAACTGTGACCGCTCAAGGCACCGGAACCTGGTGGACAAACAAAAGTTACAGCTTTGTCGCCAACGGCCTTTCTACCACGTTGACTTTCACGGACGTCTCAACCGGCACCATCAACACAGATTTACTTCTCGATAATGTGCAACTGATCCCGGTGTCGTCCGCCTCGCCAACGCCTGGGCCGACCCCAACCCCGACAGCGAGCGCCACTACGACACCCTCCGCAACGCCAACACCGACAGCCAGCCCAACCCCCACCGCCACGCCAACCGCAACTGCTACCCCGAGTTCGACGGCTACACCCACCCCAACGCCAACTCCTTCTCCCGGGGGCGCAATTCTGCTTAACGGTGGATTTGAGTCCGGCTTTATAGGTTGGGCGGCAAGCGGCAATGACTCCGTCGCGACGTCGAACACAAGTCTGACCGTCACTGAAGGTTTGAAGGCCGCTATATTTAACGATGGACAGCGCCCGCCTAACGGATCCTTGAGCCAGACTTTCGCGACAATTCCAGGGGCTACTTATAACGTCCTTTTGGATGTCGGGATTACCGGCTACCAAACAACGCTGGAGCAGAAACTGCAGATCGCCGTCCAGGGAAACGGCATCTCGCTCATGACTCAGACTGTTTCGGCGTTCGGTCAGGGCACGGGCACCTGGTGGGCGAGCAAGAGCTACATATTCGTGGCTAACGGCGCCTCCGCCACGCTCACATTCACCGATATCTCCGGGTACACGTTTAATATCGACCTTCTACTCGATAACGTGCGGGTCCTGCTCGTTAACCCGACTCCGACGCCGATCCCCACCGCCACGCCGACCGCCACACCAACGGCCACGGCCACGGCAACGGCCACGGCAACCGCAACTGCAACTGCAACCGCGACGCCAACTGCAACGGCAACCGCGACACCAACCGAAACCGCAACGCCAACGGCAACGGCAACCGCGACGCCAACGGCAACCGCGACACCAACGGCCACGGCGACACCCACGGCCACGCCGGACGAAAATCAGACGAATACTCCGACGCCGACACCCTCCGGAACAGCTACTCCGACGCCCTCTCCGACCCCCACGCCCTCTCCGACCTCCACGCCCTCTCCGACCCCCACGCCCTCTCCGACCCCCACGCCCTCTCCAACACCTTCGGGTACGCCGCTACCCCTCGCGATTATCAACAGCGACTTCGAGTCCCCGCCGTTCGACAGCATCGGCACGGTGACCGGCTGGAGCGTTGGCGGCGCTGGACATGTTGCTGATCGAACAGCCGAAGGTGCGGCTGGCGGAAAAGGAGCCGCAATCTTCAGCCCGGGCGGTGATTTCCAGGGCGACATTCTCTCCTGCACGGTTGCCACGGCAGTCGGTCAGACCTACACGCTGGATTTCGATTGTGGCGTAATCGGTCCGCCGAGTTCGGGTTCGGTATTGAAGTTGCGCGTCCAACTGTTTGGAACCGTCCAGCTGTTGGACGACACCTTCGCACCTCCGGTAAACACCGGGCCCACGCCCTACGACCCCACCAAGATCCCGTTCGCCCATTACCAGTACACGTTTACCGCGGACAGCGTCACCACCACATTGCAGTTTACTGACGTTGGCTTGGGCAACAGCAACGCCGATCAGGTTCTGGACACAATAGTTGTTAGGCCGGTGCCGCCGGCGGGTCCTTAAACGCGGTGCTTGAATGCGCATCCAGCTGCGCACAGAATCACCGCAATGGCTCAATCAACCGACCCGCTGTTCATTCCGCTCATGCTTGGCACACCGCGGCAGGGGCGCGAGAGCGAACACGTCGCCCGCTTTGTCTTGGAGCAGACGAAAAAACGTGCCGGTGTCGAAACGGAACTGATCGACGTTCGCAGCCTTCCGATGAAGCTCGATGACGCCGGAGAACAGATGAAAGACCCGAAGTTTTCGGCGACGATCGAGCGATGCGATGGACTCATTATTGTCACGCCTGAGTACAATCACAGCTTTCCCGGTCTGCTGAAGCATGCGCTCGACATGAATCTGAAGGAGTACATCCACAAGGCGGTGGGCATCTGTGGCGTTTCCGCCGGATCCTTCGGCGGCGCGCGAGCAATCGAAAGTTTGTTACCAGTGCTGCGGGAACTCGGGTTGGTTACTATCTTTGAAGACGTGAATTTCGGAAGCGTCGGCAGGCTATTCGACGAGTCCGGTAACCTTCTCGATCAAAAGTTCGTCGGCCGGGTGGACAAGTTCCTGAATGAACTGATCTGGATGGCCCGTGTGCTCAAGCATGGCCGCGACCACATTGCGCCGGTTTAGCTTCTCTGGAGCAGCCCAGACCGACGGCGGCGGTCTTGTTAATCTTGTTGCGCTCGGGATCCTCACCGTCGCCGTGCATTTTATGCTCGGGGAAGGTTATGGATTCCATCGAGACGAGCTGGCGACACTCGACGACGCGCGCCATCTGGCCTGGGGCTACGTGGCGTATCCGCCGCTAACTCCATTTTTTGGGCGTGTATCGTTAGAATTGTTTGGCGTATCGGTCATCGGATTCCGTTTATTCGCTGCGATATCGTCTGCTGCTTCGATTGTGCTTACGGGGCTAATGGCGCGCGAGCTGGGCGCTCGGCGGATGGCGCAAATCATTGCTGCGGGCGCTGCGGTTCCGTTCTGCCTGGGAACAGGCAGCCTGATGCAGTACGTCGCGTTTGATTATCTTTTCTGGGTTCTCACAGCCTATTTCGTGATCCGATTGGTTCAATCAGGGAACTCGCGGTGGTGGTTAGGCATCGGGGTGTCGATTGGGCTGGGTATGTTAACCAAATACAGCATTGTCTTTCTTGTCGCCGGGCTGGTCATCGGAACTTTATTTACGAATCTGCGGATGGAGCTAAGCCGAAAATGGCTGTGGATCGGTGCAGCGTGCTCGGTGATCATCTTTTTGCCCAATCTTTACTGGCAGATCAGCCATCATTTTATTTCGCTCGATTTTCTTCGTCACATTCATGAGCGCGATGTGCGGATTGGCCGAACCAAAGATTTTTTGCCCGATCAGTTGCTGCTGACCCTGTTGGCCTTTCCGCTCGCTGTGAGCGGTCTTTACTATTACTGGCTTGATCCGGATGGCCGCCGCTTTCGTGTTCTCGGATGGATGTACGTCATCCCGCTGCTGCTGTTTCTAGTGGCGAAGGGACGCGGCTACTATTTGGCCCCTGCCTATTCATTTCTTTACGCTGGCGGAGCAGTAGTGATCGAGCGCAGTGTGGCGCGACTAGCGCCAACGTTAAGTCGCGCGCTCGTTTCGGTAGTAGCGCTCGCTCTGCTCGTTAACGCCGCGATGGCGGCGGCGGTCGTGCTGCCGATCGCTCCTCTCAATTCAAAGTGGTGGGCGTTCGCCACCAGGAACAACGGTGATCTGGTGGAAGAAATAGGGTGGCCCGAGCTTGTCGAAACGGTCGCCCAAATTCGCGATCGTTTGCCACCTGACGAGCAAGCGAAGGTGCGAATTTTGGCGGCAAACTATGGCGAAGCGGGAGCAATGAATCTTTATGGGCCGCAGCACGGGTTACCGAGTGCGATCAGTGGCACAAATTCATTCTGGGCGCGCGGCTACGGTGATGCTCCGCCTGAAACCTTGATTGTCGTGGGATTTTCTAGGGAGTTTGTCGAAACCCACTTTACGTCTTCCATTGTTGCTGCCCGAACACGCAACGGATACGGAGTGCGAAACGAGGAAACTACCGCCCACCCGGAAATCTTTGTCTGCCGCGGATTACGCGGCAGCTGGCCCGAGTTTTGGAAAACGTTTCAGAGGTATGGCTAACAGTATCGACCAGCGGATGCAGTCTGGCGGCATTTCGGAAGCTGATCTCGAGGAGTCTTTCGCCCGCTCCGGCGGGCCGGGTGGACAGAACGTGAACAAGGTATCGACGGCAGTGACATTGCGGCATCGGCCGAGCGGCATCAGCGTGACCGTTCAGGATTCGCGCTCTCAAGCGCAAAATCGAAAACTCGCCCGGGAACGATTGATCCATGCCATTGAAACAGCACGAGCGGAAACTCGGCAGGCGGAGATCGCCCGAAAAGCGAAGCAGCGTCGCCAAAAGTCTCCCCGTCCGACAAAATTGAAACGGCGAATCCTCGAATCGAAGCGAAGGCGCGGGGAGTTGAAGAAACAGCGCGGCCGGGTCGGAATTTAACGGCGACGATCGGCGCGGCGTTCGTATTTTAGGCACCCGTTGGCGCGGGCCGACCGGACATGACCAAAAATTACAATTTGGGAATCATTGGCACCGGATGGCCGGGCCAACAGCACGCCATTGCAGCCGCCACGCTGGATAACGCGGTGGTGTATGCCTGTGCTGATGTCGATGCTAGCCGGCGCGAAGAATTCCGACGAACGTACGAGCCGGCTAAGGTGGTCGGCGATTACCATGAATTGCTTGCTGATCCATCGCTCGACGCGGCGATCATCTGTCTGCCGAATTTTTTGCATTTTCCGGCGTCACTTGCCGCGTTGGAAGCGGGCAAGCACGTCCTGTGTGAAAAGCCGCCTACGCTAAATGTCGCCGAAATGAAGGTGCTGCGCGAGGAGGCGGCCAAGAGACATCTTGTTTACTACTTTAGCCGCCAGTTCAGGTTCACCCCATCCACTAGAGCGGCGAAGCAGGTCATCGAGGCTGGCCGGTTAGGCAAAATTTATCACGCCAAGGCCACGTTTGTCAGATCGCGCGGCATCCCGGTCGGCGTCGGCAATTGGTTCACCGAGAAACGGCAATCCGGCGGCGGGGCACTCATCGACATTGGAATCCACGCGTTGGACGCGGTGTGGTATCTGATGGGCACGCCGCGTCCAGTATCGATTAGCGCCAAAGTTTATCGAAATTTCGCGCACCTGGCGAACGTGCCCGTCTTCGATGTGGAAGATGCCGCCTATGCCTTTATCCGGTTTGAAAACGACGCGGTCGTTCAGCTCGAAACGTCGTGGGCCGGCAATCTCACGGACGATATCCCTCCCCGACAGTACTTTGGGCAGGAGTCGAATAATTCGGTGCTCTACGGGACCAAGGGATCTGTGCGCCTCAGGCCGCTTACTCTGTTCGAAGATCAAAACGGCAAGCTGGTGTCTGTCCCCCTCGACGCAACAGAAGACGAGCCGAACGCGTTCGCCCTACAGCTATCCAACTTCCTGGATGCGATAGCGGGGCGGGCGGCACCCATCAACAGCGTTGAACAGGCGGTAGAATTAATGGAAATGATCGATGGGATCTATAGCTCGAGCGATCTGGGCCGGGAGGTCCCGATCGCGCCGATCTGAAAAATCTTCTTTTAACACATCTAGCCAAGGTACTTGCGACGAATCCATGATGAAGATACCAATCCCAGTTATGAAAAAACTCAGCCTCATTTCCATTCTTCCAGCCTTAGCCTTATTTCTGAGCTCCTGCACCACTGAGGTGCATGAGCCGACCTCAACGACGACGACGACGACGCACGAGACCACCGCCGTCACCCGGCCGGCAGACACGACGACTACTACGGTTCGTCCGACCGGCGGCTACTAGAAGCGGGTCGCACAATTAAAAAAGGGGCGCGCCAAACCGGCCTGCCCCTTTTTTGTTGGTGAGGGGCGGGAACGTGGAGGCGCGTATCCTCGAAACGATCGATTTGCGCGGTTACGCGCACGACATTTCATTTGTGGGACGCGTGGGAGATGCGCCCCTACCTGTTGACGGTGGTGTGCTTCGCGCGGGCGATAATCTTGCACACTGCTAGTAGCTCGCGGCTAGGTTTTCTCGGCCAGATCTTCTTCGACCTGGGCGTCTTCTTCCGCCTGACTAACTACCGGCGCGATCGCCTGAAGCTTTTCGCCATTCCGCAGGTCCATCAGCTTCACGCCCATCGTATTTCGGCCGACCACCCGAATCTCTTTGACCCGGGTGCGGACCATTTGCCCCTTTGTGGTAATGAGCATCAGCTCGTCATTATCACGAACCGTTAGGGCGCCTACCACGGCACCGGTTTTGTCCCCGGTTTTCATGGTGATAATACCCTTGCCACCTCGCGACTGTTGCCGGTATTCATCGAAGGGAGTTCGTTTGCCGATCCCGTTCTCACCCGCCACTAGCAGCATTGAATTGTGATCGACAATCGCGATCGCGACAATGTGATCGTTCTTATCCGGCCGGATCCCCCAGACTCCAACCGTGTTTCGGCCTTGATCGCGGAGTTGTTCTTCATGAAAGCGAAGGCTCATGCCTTCCTTGGTGATCAAAACAATCTCGTTGTTTCCGTTCGTGAGTTTGGCATCGATCAGGCAGTCATCCGACTCGATTTGTATCGCGATGATGCCGCCTTTTCGAACATTCCGGTAATCCGAAAGATTCGATTTTTTGACGATTCCGGAACGCGTGGCGAACACGACGTGCAGGTTTTCGTCCCAGGTCTGGTCGACTGCATTGGCGCCGGTGCCGGATTTCTTCGATTGAATCCGAATCGTGGCCGCAATTTTCTCGTCGCTCCGAAGCTCGAGAAGATTAGCGATGGAGCGGCCCTTGGCAGCTCGGCCCATTTCGGGAATCTCGTAAACCTTTTCTACGTAGGCCCGGCCCGACTCGGTGAAGAACATCAGGTAATCGTGGGTCGTTGCGGTGAACAGATGCTCGACGAAGTCGCCCTCGTCCTGCTCCGTAGCGCCTTCACGAGTCGACATGCCAATGACTCCTTTCCCGCCTCGACGCTGTGCCCGAAACGCGCTTACTGCGGTGCGCTTGATAAATCCGCCATGGGTAATGCTGATGATACAACCTTCGTTGACAATGAGATCTTCCATGTTGATCTCGCCTTCGTCGGGCACTAACTGCGTCAATCGCGGTGTGGCATGTTTCTGCTGAATCTCGCGCAGCTCTTTTTTGACGATTTGGAAGACGCGCACTTCTTTCGCGAGAATGTCGCGCAAATCCTTGATGGTCGTGATCAGTTCTTTGTATTCGCTCTCGATCTTTTCGCGCTCAAGGCCGGTGAGTTGATAAAGGCGCAGATCGAGGATCTGATTCGCCTGATGTTCGCTGAAGGCATAACGGCCATCGGTCAGGCGGGCTTCGTTGCGGATCAGAATGCCGATCTTTTCGACCTGCTTCCGGGTAAATTCGAAAGCGAGCAACTTCACCCGCGCTTCTTCGCGATTGGCTGATCCGCGGATGATGCGAATGAATTCATCAAGATTGGCAAGGGCGATGAGATAACCTTCGAGGCTTTCGGCGCGCTCTTCCGCCTTGCGCAATTCGAAACGGGTCCGGCGCAGGACAACTTCCCGCCGGTGCTCGATGTAGGCAGTGATCGCGTCCTTGAGGTTGAGAAGCTTTGGCCGGCCGTGATCGATCGCGAGCATCGAGGCCGCGAACGAACTTTCGAGCGCGGTGTGCTTGTAGAGATTGTTGATGACGACCTTTGGGTTGCCGTCCCGTTTTAACTCGATCACGACGCGAGTGTTCTCATCCGACTCGTCGCGGATCGCGCTGATTTCACCGAGCACTTTTTGATTTACCAGTTCGGCAATTCGCTCGACCAACGTCGCCCGATTGACGTTGTAAGGAATTTCTGTGATCACGATTTGCTCGCGATTTCCCTTCAACTCCTCGACGCCCGCTTTGCCGCGCACTTTCATGCTGCCTCGGCCGGTTTCCAGATATTGCTTTACCCCGGAAATACCGCAGATCGCGCAGCCGGTGGGGAAATCGGGACCTTTCACGAACTTCCTCAGGCCTTCGATCGTGATTTCGGGATCGTCGATCTGCGCGCAGATGCCATCGATCACTTCGCCGAGATTGTGTGGTGGGATGTTTGTGGCCATGCCGACCGCGATGCCAGTGCCGCCGTTAACCAGCAGATTTGGAAAGGCCGACGGGAAAACGCGCGGTTCGGTTCGGGTCTCATCGTAGTTAGGGACAAAGTCGACCGTGTCCTTGTCCATGTCGGTCATGAGCGCGGCGCCGAGATGCGTCATGCGCGCCTCGGTGTACCGCATTGCTGCCGGCGGATCGCCTTCGACCGAACCGAAATTCCCCTGGCCATCGACCAGCGTTTCCCGCATCGCCCACGGCTGAGCCATATGCACGAGCGTCGGATAAATCACTGCTTCACCGTGGGGGTGATAGTTACCGCTGGTGTCACCGCAAATCTTAGCGCATTTACGATGCTGCCGGTTAGGGAAGAGCGACAGATCGTGCATCGCGAACAGAATCCGGCGCTGGCTCGGCTTTAATCCGTCGCGGGCATCCGGCAGGGCCCGGGAGATGATGACCGACATCGAGTAATCGAGGAACGACCTCGAGACTTCTTCGGAGACATTGATTGGCTCTATCTTTTCGTTGGCGTTATACACGGGAACTTCCTAGACAGGATTTACGGGGTTAACAGGATTGTGAAACGTCGACTTCGGACGGCTCTACCACACTGCGTCGTTGCTAGACATCCAGATTCCGAACGTTAAGCGCATTGTCTTCGATGTATTGACGGCGCGGTTCGACCACGTCCCCCATCAAACGGGTGAACATCTGATCGGCTTCAACCGCGTTGTCGTCGTTCAGATCCACTTTCAACAGCTTGCGCTTGTCGGGATTCATCGTGGTCTCAAACAATTCCTTGGCATTCATTTCGCCGAGACCTTTGAACCGTTTGATCTGTACGCCGCGGCGGCCAATCTCGAGAATCTTTTGCAGAATCTCAGGAATAGAGAACAGCGGATGCGAGGTGGCCTTGTCGCCGTCGCCTTCAATCAGATCGAAGATCGGTTTGTCGCCCGTCGCGTAATGATCGACCTTCAAACCTTTCCGGGCCAGTTCGGTGATGATTTTCTGGACGGTACTCGATTCATGCAGCTCAACTAACTTGCCGCGCCGACGATTAGCACCGTTGGTTTTCGGGGCTGCAGGCGCGGGAGCGAGCGGCAGTAATTCCTGCTGCGTTTCGTCGTCGAACAAATTCAGGTCGGCGTTCTCCTGGTGAAACTTTCGCACTTCTTTTTCGTCGTGAAAGTAGTGGACGGTCTCGTCATTGCCGTCACGGACTTTGACCAGGTAAGTCGGCAGTTTGCCTAACTTCTTCTCGCGCTGTCCAAGGTAGGTCTCGAAATCGCCACCGTGCCGGCGAATCGATTCGCTGAGCTTGGCCAGTTTCTCGAGCGACTCGAGGATGTCCTTCAATTGGGCCGCTGAGATTTCTTTGTTGTCGGCCAGATTTTTCAACCGCACATCCTCTGCCCCTAACGAAATTAAAATCTTGTTCAGTTGCACGTCGTCTTCGACGTACTCCTCGCGCTTCTTGCGCTTGATTTGATACAGTGGCGGCTGGGCAATGTAGATTTTTCCACTGCGGACCAGTTCGGTCATCTGCCGATAGAAAAATGTCAGCAAAAGGGTCCGGATGTGAGAGCCGTCCACGTCCGCATCGGTCATGATGATAATGCGGCCGTAACGCAGCTTCGAAATATCGAACGTGGTTTCGTCTTTGCTCCTGACCACGCCGTCGATGTCCTCCTTTGGCTTTCCGATGCCGGTGCCGATCGCGGTGATCATCGATTGAATTTCGTTGTTCTTGAGGAACTGATCGATCCGAGCCTTTTCCACGTTAATCAGCTTGCCGCGGATCGGCAGAATCGCCTGGTAACGCCGATCGCGCCCCTGCTTGGCCGAGCCACCGGCAGAATCGCCCTCCACAATGTAGAGTTCGGTCAGATCCGGATCGCGTTCCGAACAATCGGCCAGTTTCCCGGGCAATCCGCCCCCGGTTAGAGCGCCTTTGCGAATCGTCTCCCGCGCTTTTCTCGCCGCTTCGCGCGCGCGCGCCGCGGTCAAAACCTTGTCGAAAATGCGACGGGCCACGGGCGGATGCTGATCGAAATAGGTCATTAGGCCGTCGTAGACGACCGAATTAACGATGCCGTCGATCTCGGTGTTCACCAGCTTCACCTTGGTTTGAGATTCGAACCGCGGGTTGGGCAGTTTGATGCTGAGCACGCAAATCAACCCCTCCCGAACATCGTCTCCGGAAATGGCCGGGTCCTTTTCTTTGGTAAGATTGTTCGACCGGGCGTATTGATTGACCGCTTTGGTAAGCGCGGTCCTGAAGCCGGTGAGGTGAGTGCCGCCATCCGGATTCGGAATCGAATTCGCGAATGGCAATATCTGATCGTTGTAACTGTCGTTATACTGCATCACTACGTCCACGAATACTTCGTCGCGCTGGCGTGAAAGGACCACTGGCTTCGGATGCAGTACTTGCTTGTTTTCGCCGAGCTGTTTTACGAATTCCTCGATGCCGTACTTGTAAAAGAAAGCTTCCTTCCTGGGTGAATTCGCCCGTTCATCAATCAGATTGATTTCCAAACCGGGATTCAGGAACGCAAGCTCACGCAAGCGCGTGGCCAGGCGCTCGAATTTGAATTCGGTGGTGATAGTGAAAATCTCCGGGTCTGGTAAGAACGTGATCAGCGTGCCCGTCGTCTTCTTGTTCTTGAGCTCAGCAATCACCGAAAGTTTGTCGGTCGTCTTGCCTTTGGCGAAGGCCATGTGATGAACCTTGCCATCACGGGAGACCTCGACCTTGAACCATTCCGAGAGGGCATTGGTGCATTTGGCGCCGACGCCGTGCAAGCCGCCCGAATATTTGTAAGCGCCCTGCCCGAACTTTCCGCCAGCATGCAAATTGGTGAGAACCAGCTCGACGGCCGGCATTTTCCACTTCGGATGAACGTCGACTGGAATGCCGCGGCCGTTATCGCGAATCGAAACTGAGCCATCGACGTGCACCGAGACATCGATCTTGGTGCAGAAGCCGGCGAGATGTTCGTCGATGGAGTTATCGAGGACCTCAAACACCAGGTGATGGAGACCGCGCTCGTCCGGGTCGCCGATGTACATTCCGGGGCGTTTCCGGACTGCCTCAAGACCTTCTAATTTGTCGATCTGGGCCGCGTCGTACTTCTGCGCCGCGGCGATTCCGGTCGAGGGTTGCTGTGACGTTTCGGAGACCGGAATTTCTTGTTGAGCTTGAACCATATAAGGGGGTCGGCGCGACCCTCGGGAAGGATACGAAGAAACGGGGGTAAAACAACAAATAATCTTGGCGAAACCCGTGCCCTTTTCCTCAACATATTGTGGCCGGGGAGTGCCCCCTCCTCATAATATGGTGTAGATGTGATGGGTCGAGATTTTCCATAAAAGGCGGCTTGTCGGCAGTTCCTCCTGATCGGTTTTTCCGTCGGTCGGCACCGCCTCGAAAAGTGCGATTTTTCGGGGGTAAGGTGGCGCACAGAGGAAACCTGCGGCATATAAGATTCCTCTGGAAAACCCGAACCTATGCGCCTGCAAACCTTAGCTGAAGCCCGTTGGATTTTCGCAATCCTGGCCGTCCTCATTCTAGGAAGCTGGTTTGTGTCTCCGTGGCTGTCCCTTGTGTTTGTGATCCTGGCGATCTACACGCTCGCATTTTTTCGTGATCCGGAACGCGTTTCACCTAACGAAGATAACGCAGTACTGGCCGCGGCCGATGGAACCGTGACGGACATCATCGAGGTCGACGAACCTGAGGTTTTGAACATCAAGATGCGGCGAGTAGGGATCTTTCTCTCGATCTTCAATGTGCACACGAATCGCACACCAGTGGCCGGACGGGTGATCTACCGCGAACATCGCAAAGGGCTGTGCCTGGATGCGCGGCGGGCGGATTGTTCGGAGAAGAACGAATCAATGACCTGGGCCTTCGAAAACTCCCGGGCCACGATCGTTGTTAGGCAGCTGACTGGCGCGATCGCCCGGCGCATCGTCGGTTGGGCGAAAGTAGGCGACGAGTTGGAGCGGGGGGAGCGGTTCGGAATGATTCGCTTCGGATCGCGAACGGAAGTATATTTGCCTCTGAATGCTTCTGTCCTGGTGAACGTCGGCGATCGGGTGGCAGGAGGTTCAACCGTCATCGCACGGTTAGCCGATCAATGAGCGAGCCAAATCCGAAGATTTATCTGCTGCCCAATCTCATGACGATGGGCAACCTGTTCTGCGGATTCACTGCCACGCTCAAGATACTGGAAGGCGCTCTTCTTCAATCGGTGGATGTCATCGCCGCGGGGGAGCTGTTTCATACTGCGATCTGGTTCATTCTCGGCGCCTG
>JBJMXE010000076.1:0-23581 GCA_045809745.1 Chthoniobacterales bacterium
AATGAACAGTGCGTGCGACCTTCGCCATCAATTCCACGGCGCGCCGGATCGGCATTGGTTCACGCCTAACAACTGCATCCAGCTGGCCGCCGTCGATAAACTTCATGCTGAAGTAGCACGACCCATCGCGCTCGCCGACTTCGTGGATCGGAACGATACCGGGATGCTCTAAGCTGGCTGCCGCTTCGGCCTCCAGACGAAAACGTTTGAGATTCGCGGCGGTCGCCCACCGGCCTAATCCGATGACCTTGAGAGCGACGGTGCGATTGAGACTCTTTTGTCGCGCGCGAAATACCACGCCCTGCGCCCCGCGGCCAATTTGCTCGAGCAATTCGTAATCGCCGAAGTCCATCAACATCGGCGAGGATGCAAACTCCACATTGCCTTCAACCTCGGGTTCGCCTGCGCCAAGAGCTGCCTCGAGCAGACAGGCGCCACACGATTGCTGCGGAGAATCGGGGGGAATGGCGGCTCCGCATTTGCGACAAAATTTGACGGCAGTGATTCTCATCGCCCGAGCTCCCGTTACAAATACAGCACGGAAATTCTGCAAAGGTTACGAGCGCAACGCGGCAATGAGGTGGCGCAGCTCATCTTCAATCTCGGCGGGCGTTGCCACCGTGTGCGCGACTTCCTCACGCAACAGCTGTCGGTAACGCTGTCGCAGTCGATGGAACGCTTGTTTAACCGCGTTCTCGGTGATGCCAAACTCGTGTCCAATGTCCGCTTGCGACGGTCGATCCGGTTCGTCAGAGAGCAATGAATTCAACCGGTCGAGCAGTGGCGCATTAGCTGATCTCTGAGACTCCTCGCGCAAGCGTGCGAATACCCGGTCAAGCACGGTGAACGCCCAGCGGCGATCATAAAGCAGATCGGCGCTCAACATGTCGCTGCGATAAAACTCCTCACAATCATCGGATGCGATTCCGTCTAGCGGAAGCAACGTTTGGCCGCTGCCACGTTTGATCGCCGCGGCATCACGGCGCTCGTTCGCCATGAAATGCTTGAGTGAAGCGAGAAGAAAAGAACGCAAGCGGCCTTTTTCCCGTCGCACGGATTGGAGGTCTTTGCGCTCTAAAATCACCGCGAAAAAGCCCTGCGTGAGATCCTGCGCCTCTTCTCGCCTAACGCCCTCGCGCCGCACAAAACCGTAAATGGGCCGCCAGTAAGTGCGGCAAAGTTCTTCGAGCGCGTCTCGAGCTGCAGGCGATTCACTCTGCGCTTCCAAGACCACACTCCAGTGCGTGGTCGTGAAAGCGACTGCCCTGAGTTGGTGCCTCAAGGCGATCCGATTTCGCGAGGTCTGATCCTCGTCAAACGGCACGGAGTGATCCAAATCAAAAGCGGTGTACTACGAGATCTTCTCCAATCCTGTAGCAGTAGCTACGTACATCATCTCTGTTAGGGCGGCATACCACAAGCCTTCTCTTGGATCTTGTGACTTTTGTCTGAGGAAACATGCGATCACCGCCGCCTGACACCGCGGCTCGGGAGGCCACGGATGCCGGATCCCTACCCTGACTTCTCAAGCTGTGGCTAGGTCTGCCACTGATCTGCTTTCGGGTCCCAGAAAGGACCGGTTAGGCCGAGGGAGCCGAAGATGGAAACCATCTCGTCCGCCGCTGGGCGCCTGGATTCCGGCGTCAATCGATTGCCGTACCAAATGACGGCGAGTTGCCAGAGTTGTTGTAAGGTCACCAGTGGCCGCCGCGGCAGACCATTTGCGGCGCACCAACCGTCCACCGACTCTTCCGACCGGAAGAGCAGCATGGTCGCTCACGTGAAAACGATATCGTCCCACCATTTTGCGGCCGGGACTGCGAAGTGTGCGACATAGGGATGGAGTATCGGCTCGCGATTCCGCACTTCGAGGATGAGCGATTCACCGGAAAACGCATCTTCCGCTGGGATAACGGCGTCAGCATGAAGCGCCGCGGCGATGCCGTATGCATCCCACACGCAATTCGCGAAGTAACGCCGCCCTTGAGCGTCCACCGGGAAAGATGTGGGGACACCTGAAAACGGTGGCGCCATCCGGATCCGGGTCGGATCACCTGGCTCGGGAACGATCAGACGCTTGGTGTGAAGGCGGGCGAACGCAGAAAGCACGTCCCCTTCGGTGGCTCCGATCTCCGCAGCGATTCCGCCGGCGTCCGGAATAGCACCGGTATCGGCTGTGACTTGATACAGCGTCTGCTTGACCGCCGTATCGAATTCCTCGTTAGGCATTGGTGAAGATGTGAGAATGCCTTTTGAACCTTTACAATTTACCTGGCTGCGGCATGCCGCTTCCGAAATTAGAGGCAAGCCTTTTGGGGGCGACTGCATACCATGCTTCTTCCACTAAGTGCCGGAAAGTTCGCGCTTCGATGTGGCGCAGATGCACGTTAGTCCAACCCTCCTTCGACCAGGCATTTTTCGACAGCGCTCCGGGCGACGATTTGAGTAAAGGGCCATTATCATCCCACGCAATTTTCAGAACGACCCGATCTTCGGCCGGCCAGACGGTGGCGAAAATCTTATTGTTTACCCGGAAATCCGGGTGGCCGTGATGCTGCAGCTCTTCTGCCTCCGGCATTGATAAGATGATTTTCCGGGCAGTAGTCACGGGCATCATACTAACGACAGATACGCAACAATAGCTGGTAGGGCGAGACTCTGTCGAGAGGGTGAAGTGATCCGAGGACCGGAGCCGGCTTAGCGCAACGGTCGGGTATCTCAGCGGCGGCGGTAATTCAGCGCGGCGCGCTGGTCTCACAATCGGTAAACTTCCATTCGCTCCGTTGATAGCCGAAAACCAAACCAGCGGCCATTCCAACGGCTGAACCGACGTGAACCAAAAATAGCGACGGCGTATCCTGGAGAAACTGTTTCATGTCGGCTGAGTTCCGCCACGCCTGCGCGAATCCTTTCGCAGTCCGAACGAAAGGAACCAAAGGCATGGAAATGAAACGCAAGGCGCGATAAAGGAACGACCAGTTTTCCGTTCGGACCAGATTGCAAACGTACATTTGATTCCAGTAGAAGAGCGCAGTCCATGCTGCACGAAGCGTTCGCTCGTTCGAATGGGCAAGCGCCAGATGGCCCACGCGGTAGAGCTTTTCACCCTCGGCCGCGAGTCGGCGGGTTAATAGAACGTCTGTGTTGAAGAGTAACTCCAGGTCCCTTTCGAATCTCAAAAGCTTCGACCGGATAAAACTGCTGTTGTCGGCAGGAATGTTGACGCTCTCTCCATCATCAGTCGGGAACATGTAGGGCCCATAGGTCATGAAAAAACCAATCCGGCCCCAGTGATACTCGGCATTTCCAGGGACGAAAATGCCTGTCACACCGGCATATCCTTTTGCATGCATGCGTAAAATCTCGCGGGCCCAGTCAGGCGGGACAGTCACGTGCTCCTCAAGAAAAGCGATAAACTCGGTCTCCGTCGTTAACACGGCGGACTTTTGTAGCTGGCCGAGGGTGGTGTGACGTTCCACCGCTTTGTAGGTGACCTTCGGGTGCTCGAACTCGGGCAGATTCCGGGCCGGTTCGAACGCGCGGTCGTAAACCATCACCACGACTTGGTCGATCGTGTCCTGATTTAGGATGCTGCGAAGTGCTCGCTGAACGCGATCGCGATAATTTCCGGCTATGAGTACGACAGTGAGCAGAGGCTGGTTCGAAATGGCCACCGGGAAATTCTAGCACTATCTGCCTGTGGTAATGTATCAGGAAATCGCAAGCATTTGGCCGGCGCCAATTGACCGAATAGCCGTCCGTCTAAACTGGTGCGGACTGCGCTACGGATTGGTCCATGTGGTGCGCTTCGGCGAAGATCTTACCGAGGCTCAACCGAAGCCAACGGCTGAGTGCCAACCGAGCCCGGCTCAACACGCTCTGCCCACGACCGCCACCACAGAAACAGCAAGCCGGCAAGGAGCATGAAATCGACCGCCAAATGCTTCCCAAAACTCCAGTCCTTACTGATGTGCCCAAAACAACCGCATGAAATGTCGAGGCCGCGCGACTTCGCAACCACGGAAGCGCCAATGAACACACTTGTAAGGGCAGTTAGGATGAGCAGCCCACCGCGATACACGCGAGAAAATATCACTGCGAGTCCGCACAGAATCTCCAGCCACGGAAGATAAAACCCAAGAGCTACCGCCACCGGCCAGTTCAGCATTTTGTAATTATCGATATCCCGCGCGAATTGGACCGGGTCGAGGATCTTAACGACCCCGGCGTAGATGAAGACCGCGGCAATGAGGAAAGCGAGAAACCGCCAGATGAGCCACGGAAGACGCCGGACAGCGAACGTTCGATCTTGGATGTTCGATGTTTGCTTCATTTGCGGTTTTTGACCCATTCTTCCCAGCCACCTTCCAGCACGAACACATTCTTGAGTTGAGCTTCGTCGCGCAGGCGCCGTGCTACTTCGCCAGCCAGGTTGCAGCTCTGGGCGCTGCAATACACCACCACCTTTTTATCGGCAGACCACTGCGCCAGAAACTGAGGAAGCAATTCGTTCCAGCGATCTTCATTTAATGAAATCGCGCCGGGAATATGGTCCGTCTCGTAGTCATCGGAAGCACGCGCATCTACCCACAGAACGTTGGGCCTCCAACTGCGGACGGTCGAAAGATTCACCAGCTGGGTGGCCGGCACACGCGACTGCCACGAAATTTTGTGTCGGAAATACACGGCCTGCCCGATGGCAGGCACCTCCGCCAGCAGAATCAGCAGAAGCGCTTGTCGAAAGACGCTCAGCTTCACCTTACTTGCCGGGGCTGGCCGAGGCGGCGGCCACCGGCGCGGCGGGAGGAGGAATAGCAGCGGCCGGAGCTCCGGCCACACGCGCGCTGATGTAAAACGCTTTCTGGGCGTCTTTCGGATAGTCAGGCCTAACGGTGAAGGTCGCAAAACTGGTTGTCTTTGTTTCCTTCGGCTTGATGTCGATCCGGAAAACGCCGGGCTCAGATCCTTTCTCGACCTTTGCTTCGAACTGGGTGTTTTGGGTTGTGACCTGAAGGTCCTTGACCGGGATGTCTTTTCCGACGCGCGCGCTAACCGTCTTGGCCTTCGGTTCCTCGCCAGCCTGCCAAAAGACGAAAGTAGGCTGCAGTTCCAGGAGTTGAGGAATGTTAGCCTTCATCGTTAGGACAGTAGCGGCGTGAGCCGGATCATCCGTTTCAACGGTGATCGTCTTTACCTGCTGGCCTACGCGGTCGCCGATGTTCAAAGTGGCCGTGATTTCACCTTTCTCTCCTGGTGCAACCTGGTCCTGCTGCGACCGCGCCGCGGTGCAACCACACGATGTCTTCACGCTTTTGAAGTGAACCGGCTGGTCTCCGGTGTTTTGATATTTAAAATGCCCAACAGCTTGCTTGTCGGTAACCGTTGGGTTCACATCGACACTGGTCTGCTCCCATTTCAGGTCTGCCTGAGCAAGTCCGGGCAGAAAGAACACGAGAGCGGCGGGAATGAAGTAAATGGCTTTCACGGGTGGTATTCTACTGAAGACACCGGGATTTTTCCTGTAAAATCCGTCGACGCTGGATTGGGTCCTACATGGATCAGATGGCAGCACCCGGACCCTGGTACTTCGGCGCTATGAACTCGCGAACGTATTCGGCGACCGCTTCCCGCCACGGCCTCGGCGAAACCCCGCTGAGACCCTGGTATTTCTCGGTGGAGAGCACGGTGTGAACCGGCCGACGGGCAATCCAAGTTTTCATATCGCTCAATTTGATTGCGCCAACCTGTCGAGTTTTCAACGGAATACCGACGCGATGGCAACAATCGACAGCCTCTTGGGCATATTCCTGCCAGGTGCACTGGCCCGTATTAGCGACGTGCAAGATTCCGCTGTAGCCGGGGTCGGTGCCCCCGGTGCTCACTTCAGAGTGGCCCGCGTTGCCGTCCATGCCGGCATCCACAGCAGGCAACAACATCGCGGCAATGTCACGCGTGTAGCTTGGCGTCGACACCTTGTCCCCGACGGCGGCAATCGTTTCGTTGTCACGCGCCCGATCGATCATTTGATCAACAAAACTTGGTCGGTCAGGACCGAATACCCACGACACCCGAACGACCAGATGCTGATGACTAACTGACAGCACAGCTTCTTCGCCGGCGCGTTTTGATTGGCCGTAAACACCAATCGGTCTGGCTTCATCATCCTCGCGATACGGCTCCTTCTTCGTCCCATCGAACACGTAATCAGTGCTGACGTGGATCAACCTCGCGTTTCGCGCCCGGCAAAGTTCGGCCAGGACCCGCGGCCCCTCGGCGTTCACTTTGAATGCCTGTTCCGGCTCTTTCTCGGCCTGATCGACGTTGGTAAATGCCGCCGCGTTGATAAGCACGTCGAACTCAGCCTGCCCTAACGATCGATGAAGCTGATCCGAATCGGCCAGATCAAGCTGGGCCCGAGTGAAGCCGGTTACGTGGAAGCGCTTGCTATACTCCCGCACCAGGGCGGCGCCCAGACGACCGCCGGAACCGGTTACAACTATTTTCATTTCGCTACCGCAGAGTCGGCGGTCATAGACCGCCGCTAAAGTGCAATCGCGAGTTCCTGGCAGCAAGCGCCTATCTCTTGGACCTCCCGACCTGGTGGTGCAATTCCGGCACATGGTGGAACGCGATCTCCGAGCGCGTTGCTAATTCTTAGCGCCGCAGGCGCTCATATTTGAGCAGCTACCGCTGCACCATTTACCTATCGAGCCCGGAAAGTCTCGATCCAGCGCTGGTCGCGTAGTGCAACAACCCTAACGCGCGCCGTAATTGACCAGCCGGATCCGGTAAAAGGTAGGCGTGTTAACCGGGTGCGGATCGGTCAGCTGCGCTGGTCCATCCACGGCTGCAGTGAAATCGTTCGCACCCAGAACCGCGGTCCAATTTTGAGAGGAAGCATCTGATGTTTGTTCAAGCCGGTAGGTTCGGTTCATACCGGCGGAAAATCGGACGGTAAACGCGCCATTGGTCTCGGAAATAGACGTTCTTGTCGGAGCCACTAACAAAGCGGTATCAACAGCCGCTTTGATGTCCAGGCGGCCGAAACCGAACACATTATTCGGACTGGCGAATCCGGAATCACATTGGCCGGATAAAAGCGGGACTGCTGATTCGTTCAGGATTGTCTCTGTCGCATGAATATCGTTCCGGAGAAAAGGTTGAGCGGACCACAGCAGAGCGGCCGCACCGGCGACATGAGGGGTGGCCATCGATGTGCCGGAGAAGCTGTTGTAGGAAGTGTTTGTCCCCGCGGTCGATGACCGGACGGGATTGCCGGGGGCCGATAGATCCGGCTTCATTCGCGAACTGCCATCCACCGCGACCGAGCCGCGACTGCTAAAATCGGCGATTGTATCCGAACCAGTATTCAACGCGCCTATCGAGTAGACGGCGTCATAAGTCGCGGGCGGATCCAGCACGGTGTTGCATCCGCTTCCGTAATTCCCGGCAGCAACGACCATGAAAATACCGGCCGCACGCTGCGCCTCTACGGCGGCCTGCAGCGTGTTCACCGCGCAACCCTCCGATCCCGGACACCCCCAGGAATTAGTCGTGATATCCGGCGCTTTAGTTGGATCACCTTGCGCCGCAGTGCCCCCTACCGGATAAGGGGCCAGAAAAAACTCCATGCATTCGATGTAACGCGCCGGCGTACCGTTGCCCCGATCCATGTTTCGGCACCCGATCCATTTTGCGCCTGGGGCCATGCCGATCTGATTGTTGCCACCGTCACCACCCACGGCCGTACCCATCGTATGAGTGCCGTGATTATCGTCGTCACACGGCACGATTGAGTCGTGGCCACACGTCGTTCCTCCATTCGTGTGAACACTGTCGTGCCAATTGTAATCGTGATCAGCGGTCGCGCCGTCCCAACCGCGGTAATGATTCTTCAGCGCCTGGTGCGTCCAGCGATATCCGGTATCAGCGCCTCCGACTACAATTCCCTGGCCCGTGTAGCCTAACGCCCAGACTTGGGGAGCATGGCTGTAGGTGATGCCGGTTTCGATGGCTGCGATGCTGTCCGTATCAGACGGCATCGCTTCGGTGCCGGTTGGGTCGATAATCCGATTGTGAATCTCCGGATTTCCTTCGATCTGAAGAACGTCGCCTCGTGCCGCCAGCGTTGCCACAGTTTCCGTATCTGCCTTCACCCAAATTGCATTGACGATGTAGAATGGTCGATGCTCGATGTGGTGTTGTCGCAGCCATTGCAAAATCGGCTGCTGCGTTTGTTGCGCCTTATTCCACAGTTCATCTCGAACCCGCCGGCCGCGCTCGTGCTTCGTGTCCGCTGAACGCGCTTCGGTGAGGTCCGCCTGATCGATCAGCAGCACCAAAAATTCGGCGGTCTGACCGTTTGCGGTGTGATCGATCACCCATTTCGCAACCTTGCCGGGCGGCAACCCCTTCAAAGCCGGCGCGGAACGCTTGCCGGTATTGGATGCTGAGGCGTTGAACGCCGACACGCCAAACAACAAACTGGTGAGACAAAGAGCTAGCGCCAGGACGGTTCGAACGCGGAAAAACGCATCGCAAAGGCGACGGTGCAAGAGTTGTGATATCACAAGATTCTCCGTTTTTAACAGAAATGAGGTTCCGATACAACCTGAGGCACCCTTCAACTGACGATTTCTCCCGGGTACGAACCCGCCGTTGGCTCTACCGGGAAACCAAATGGAGCAGGAAAATTGCGGCGAGCACCCATGCCGTGACGGACAACTGACGCGCGCGTCCGCTCCCGACCATCAGGGTCACGTAAGCGACGAACCCAATGGCCAGACCTTCACTGATGCTGAAGGTCAGCGGCATCAAAATGACGGTCAAAACACACGGCACGGCATGAACGAAATCTTGCAGATCAAGCTTACCCAGGCCTTGCATCATCAGTATCCCCACAACCACAAGCGCGGGCGCTGTCGCTTCTGCCGGAATGGCGTGTAACAACGGATGCAAGGTCAGGGCCGCCAGAAAACAAATGGCTACGACAATTGCGGTTAGACCAGTGCGGCCGCCTTCCTCTGCACCGGCGGCCGATTCAATGTAGCTGGTAACGGTGGATGTGCCTAACGACGCCCCGACCATTGCCGCAGCAGCGTCTGCTTTCAAGGCGCGGCCGATTCCCGGCAGCCGGCCCTTGTCGTCCATGAGACCCAGTCGCGAGCAGACACCGATCAGCGTCCCCATGTTATCGAACAGGTCGACAAATAGAAACGCCAGCACAAGCGGCAGCATCTGAGTGGCATGACTGATGACGTAGCGAAAGTCGAACGCGAGAAAGGTGGGCGCCAGGGAAGCGGGAGCTGCCACCAGTCGAGCCGGGAGCTGCGTCAGTCTTTGGCCGTCAGCGGCAGGCACAAAAATGCCGATCAGGGTCAGCAGCAACACCGAAAGAACAATCGCTCCTTTGACGCGCCGCTGATGAAGAACTGCGGTGACCAGAATTCCAGCAAGAACCATCAAGACCCGTGGCTCACCCAGCTTGCCTGCTGTCAGGAGCGTCGCCGGGCTGGAAACGATAACACCGCCCTTTTGCAGCCCGATAAATGCGATGAACAGGCCGATCCCGCAGGCAATCGCAATTTTTAGATGCTGCGGGATTGCATCAATGATTCGTTGTCGCGCTCCGGTTACAGTCAGGAGGAGAAAACCGAGACCGCTACAGAAAACAAGAGCGAGCGCCGCCGGCCAGGGAACTTTCATGGCGCCGCAGATGGTGAAGGCAAAGAAGGCGTTCAGTCCCATTCCCGGCGCCAGCGCGATCGGCCAGTTCGTCAACCAGGCGAACGCGATCGTCATGATGGCCGATGCCAGCGCGGTGGCTGTGACAACCGCGCCGAAATCCATTCCGGTGGTGGAGAGAATCTGCGGATTGACAGCGAGGATGTAAGCCATCGCCGCGAATGTCGTTAGGCCGGCGGTGATCTCGGTGCGGACATTGGTGTTGCGGGCCTTTAGCTTGAAAACCCGGTCCAAAAAAGCGTGCACGGTTAAACTTAAAGAATGGATCCGCTAAACAGACGAAAAGAGGCGAAAAAAGAAAGGCGGTTTTGGTCTCCCGGCCAAACCACCACGAGAGTGCCACACGCGATCGTCTACCGTCGGCGATTTATCGACCGCCGCTGGAATTAATATCTACCGGCGCGCTCGAGCAATGGTTGCCACCACGACTGGTGGTCCATATACCAGTTTATTGTTTCGGTTAGGCCCTGCTCAAAGTTCTTTTTCGGTTTCCAGTTAAGCTGCCGCTCGGCGAATGACGAATCAATCGCGTAGCGGCGGTCGTGGCCTAACCTGTCGGTGACAAATGAGATCAGGCTTTCCGGTTTCCCAAGCTTTTTCAGGATCAACTTCACCAGATCCAGGTTCGGAATCTCATTTCCGCCTCCGAAATTGTAAACCGTTCCCGGCTTTCCTTCGAACAAGGCCGCGACTACACCGGAACAGTGGTCTTCCACGTGGATCCAATCCCGCACGTTCATGCCGTCCCCGTAGACCGGCAGCTGATCGTCGCGCAACGCCTTCACAATCATCAACGGGATCAGCTTCTCCGGAAATTGAAAAGGTCCGTAATTGTTCGAGCAACGGGTAACAACGACTTCCTGGCCAAACGTTTTATGACAGGCCAGCGCGAGAAGATCGGCTCCGGCTTTGCTTGAGGAGTAGGGTGAGCTGGGATCGAGCGGCGATTGCTCGGTAAATTTGCCGGTCGCACCTAACGATCCATAAACTTCGTCGGTTGAGATCTGGACAAATCGTTGCACTCCGTGCCGGCGAGCGCAGTCCAGCAGCACGCTCGTGCCGATCACGTTGGTGTGAATGAAGTTCTGAGGTGAATTGATGCTGCGGTCTACGTGCGATTCGGCTGCGAAATTGACCACAGCATAAAATTGGTGCTCGGTCAGCAGCGCATCCATTTGATCGGAATTGGCAATATCCGCCTTAAAGAATTCGTAGCGGTCTCCGTATTCCTCGACCACCCCATCCAGGTTGGCCAGATTGCCGGCATAGGTCAGAACATCGACGTTGGTGACGAGCGTCGGTTTGTAATGCTGAAGGATATATCGGATGAAATTGCTGCCGATAAATCCGCAGCCGCCGGTTACTAGAATGCGCACAGCGCCTGATAACAGCGGCCGAAATGCCACGCTAGAAGAATTTGTTTCGGACCGCGTTGGTAAACCGCAGCGCCCAAGCTCAAATCTTGCGCAGCTGCGCTGCGACACCCTGATTTAGCATCGAGCGCGGAGGTCTCGATCCCACCTGGCCCCTTCCCGGAAAAGGGCCGGAACCTGCTTATCCCCACACCCAAAAAAATGGCCCATTGTGGAAATCCGCCGAGCGTCGATTAGTCGTCTGGATTGGAGGTGGAACGAGCGCTTGCCAGTCCGGCTGGGACCGTTGAACGTTTCCGATTTCCGCCGATCCAACGGGGTCGGCAAGGCACGACATTGAGATGAATCATACCGTCGAGAACATCGAGCTGACCGAAGCTCCGTCCTGGCAGGACCAACTCGCCGCCTGGCAGGAACGACTGGCAGCCGTCGACTGGCGGCCGTGGTTGATCGTCGGGTTCGCCGCGGTTCTTCGTTTTCTCCTGCTAGGGATGAAGCCGCCCCATTTCGACGAGGGAATCAACGGCTGGTTCGTCGATCAGATGGTGCGCAACGGATTCTACCGTTACGACCCCACCAATTATCACGGGCCACTTCACTTCTACGTCCTGTTTGTTTTTCAGACGCTGTTCGGGCGGAATATCTGGGCGCTGCGATTACCAGTTGTCATCGTTAGCATTACCTGCGTCTGGCTGACCTTGAAGTTCGAGCCAATCGTCGGCCGCCGAATCAGCTGGTGGGCCGCCGCCACAATGGCGATCTCGCCGGGCTTCGTTTTCTACGGCCGTTACTCCATTCACGAGGTTTGGATGCTTCTGTCATCCATGCTTCTGATCCTGGGCCTGCTTGGATTGTGGCGGATCGGCACCCGAGGGTATTTGTGGTGCGCCGGAATGGGCCTAACCGGCATGATTCTAACCAAGGAGACGTACGTTATTCATGCCAGCTGCGCCGCTATCGCCGTCGTGGTGACGTGGATCTCAACATTCCTTCCTCACCCGGTGGCGGCAGCACCGAAAGGAGCCCGCCGAAGTCTCAGCCGCGATGTTGTCGTCCTCCTGAGCTGCCTGAGCGTTGCCGCGGTGTTCGTCCCTTGGGCGAAGATGGGCGACACAACATTTTCCGGCCCACTGCTCCACGAGATGGGATCAGCCGGTTACGCGATCTGGATGGTACTGGGTGCAGGCACGGCCACGGCCATCCTGTCTTTCGTGCTTAAGAAGAACCGATTCATTGGCGCGGCCGGGGGCGCGGTGCAGTTCCTCACTATTATATATATGTGCGGGCACCTGCCCGAGGAGTCGGAGCTCAGAATCGGCGGTTATCTGAACCTGCTCTTCAGCGTTGGCCTCATGCTGACCGTCCTCATCTCACCCGACCGATTCTACGGCTGGCGGCCTGCGGATGCCCTTCCGGATGCGCGCCTGGCGCGGCAACAATGGGATTACCTCGACCTCGCCATAATCATCGCGGTCGGCGTGATTCTGATTGTGACGTTTTACTCCGGCACGTTCCTGAACTGGGGCGGCCTCAAGGGACTTTACCAGGCGTACGGCGCGTGGGTTAAGACTGGTCAGGAAGGTCATTCCGGCCATGAGAAACCGTGGGGTTACTGGCTCAAGCTGCTGCTCCGTTATGAATGGCCTGTCCTGTTTGGATTGGTGCTCTCCTTTTTCTGCCAGTCCTTCAAGAGTGTCAGTCTTAGGTATATCGCGATTTACGGTGTCGGAACGCTCATCGCTTACAGCATCGTTCATTACAAAACACCGTGGTGCATCATCAGCATAGTCTGGCCGTTTCTTTTTGTGTTCGCCGCGGCGCCGGTCCTTGTGCCTCAGGCGTATCGGCGCGGCGTCGAAATGGGAATGACGGTCCTGCTGTTCCTGTCGCTCGCGTCCTCCATTTATCTGAACTATTTCCGCTGCTCCACGTTCGAGTCGGACGATTGGGACAAAAACAAAACGCTGCCTGAAAACATCACCCAGTTTTTCAGGAGCGAGCCATACGTCTACGTCCAGACTTTCAACGACATCTTCAAGCTAACCCGGCCAGTGCTGTCCCTGGCCAAGCGCGACCCGGTGTTTTACCAGATGACCGGCCATATGATCCGCACCAGCTCCTATCCTCTACCGTGGATTTTCGACGATTTCCCTAACGTCGGCTATTACGAGCACGATTCGCTGCCGCCGAAGCTGGACGGTGATTTTCTGCTGGTCCAGCAGGACCGGATCAAAGAGGTCGAAGACAAATTACAGAATCAATATTTCACCGAACCGCTGACAATTCGACCTTATCAGGACACATCGAAACTCTATCTGGACGCAAAACGATTCAAAGACTTCTTCCCCGGGCGTCAGCCGGACTTCAAGGGCAAGGGTTCCGGTTAGGCACGAGTTCGAATGAAAGGGCTGTCCGCCGGACTCACATTCTTTAACGTATCGGTCGTCGCCGCGGTGTTGTTAGGCCTGGCGGCGCACGGACTAGGCCCGATGACCGCCTATTTCTCGCTGGTTATCGGCCTGGTCGCCGCAGTCCTCGCCTATTTCGCCACCTATGATCGGGCCGCGGATCGAGACCAGCCACCGATCTGGCGACGGAGGTACAGCTCACTCGTGTTTTGGTTTGTCGCCGGGTGTTTCATCATTTTCGCGGTGCGTTCCTTCTGCTGGTTGCTTTACATCGAGGGCGCCGACTTCCGCATCCAGTCCGTTAACAATCTGGGTGACCTCGCCCTGCACGTCACCTACATCAAAACGTTCGCTAACGGCATAGCGCTTTGGCCGGACAATCCGATTTACGTGTTCAGCAAACTGCGCTACCCGGCCGGTGTCGATCTATTCAATGGATTACTAACCATTCTGCACGTCGACCTCATTAAAGGTCTCGTTTGGGTGGGCGTCCTGGCCTGTCTGGCAACGTTCTATGCCTTCTACAGGTGGGCCGGGGTTTTCGGAATCGCCGCGTTCTTGTTCAACGGCGGAGTGATGGGTTTTCAATTCCTGCACAAGTGGCAATTCGAATTCAAAGATTACCAAGCGGAACACATAGCCTGGAAAAGTATCCCGCTGGCGATGTTCGTGACTCAACGGGGGCTGCTCTACGCCATCCCCGCTGCGTTGCTGCTGTTGTGGCACTGGCGAGAGAAGTTCTTCCGACACGAAAGCGGTGCCGCTGTTGTAACGGGAGGCGATGACCCCGGTTCTTCGTCAGGTGAACAACCAGTCCAAACGGTAACGACCGTCAGCAGGCCTCAGCGCGGCCGGCCACAATCGGGGCCGCTACCGTTCTGGGTCGAGTTCACCTTGTACGCATCCCTGCCGTTGTTCCATGTTCATACCTTCCTGGCGCTCTCGATCGTGCTCGCGTTCCTGTTCCTTTTCGGTGATCTCCCCCGACGCATCCACACCGGCGTGCTGGTCGGCGCCGCGCTGATTCCAGCCACATTTTTCGTCTGGCTGATCACCGACCATTTTCATGCCCGATCCATGATCAAGTGGCAGCCGGGCTGGGTGCAGAGCATAGGCGATTTTGCTAATCCGTTAGGCCCGGAACATAGCGTTACCGGCGGTGGCATCCTTCGGCAGCTGGATCAGATCATGGAGTTCTGGTTTCTGAATCTCGGCTTTTGGGTTCCAGTGATCCTGGTCTATCTGGTCGTCATTTCGGCTCGAGCCTGGCGTGCTCGAACGACTACGCCTGGACCTTCCCGGATATGGGTTGAACTGGTTCCTTTGATCCTCACGATCGTGGTTCTGTCTCTGCTGGCGCCGTTTTTCAAATCCTGGTGGTACCTGATCCTGGTGCCGATCGTGGCCATACCGGCAACCGCATTCGCATTCTTTAAGGCGCGCAACCAACGCCTCCCTCTCGACAGCTCTCTAACCTTCACCATTGCAGCAGTGGCGATCTTTTTGTTCGCCTATTTATATAAAGCGGCGCCATGGGAATGGGACAATTTGAAGCTGCTGTTCTGGGCCTACTTCCTGGTGTTGCCGTTTCTCTGGAATGATTTCATCGCGCAGTGGACGCCGCCGCTGCGAGCGATCACATGTATCGCATTGTTCTTTTCCGGGTTCGTTAGCCTATTCGGCGGCCTGTCCACTCCGGGCTTTGGATTCGCGAACCGCGCCGAACTTGCCGGTGTCGGAGTGGCCGTGCGCAAGCTTCCAGTCGAAGCCAGGTTCGCCGCCTTCCCTACTTACAATCACCCGCTCTTGCTCCAGGGACGAAAGGTTGTGCTTGGCTATCCGGGCCATCTTTGGACACAGGGATTCGATTATCAGGAAGAGGAAGCCAAGCTTGGCCGCTTGATGCGAGGCGAGCCCGACTGGCGACAGGCGGCGGAAGCCCTGCGCGTCCGTTACATATTTTGGGGACGCGAAGAACAGACTAACTACCCGGTCAGCAAACGGCCATGGGAACAGGCGCTAGCCAACGTAGGCTCCGGCGCCTGGGGAACGATTTACGATTTACAGCAGCCGTTAAAAAGGCCCTGAGCCTATCTCGGGAACGCAGGAATCGGATTCGACAATTATCCTGGGTAGTCTTGCTGGCGTCAGCCGTTGACGAAGTAGGCGAATTTCCAGCTGCCGTTGACCCGTCGAACACCGGCTCGGTAGCCGTCGTAGTTCAATGACTTATCCGCAAACTGCGGTGGCGCGACCATATAGTCGCCATCGCCTTTGACAAACTTCTCCGACAAGATTCCTTCGAGTTCCGGCCATAAGTTCTCCTGGTCCCAGTATTTAAAAACGCCGTCGCCCTCAAGCGCGGGACTCAGTCTGTAGCCAAAATTGGGAGTCATCATGGTGGCGAGCGTGGTCACATCATGAGCGGAGACCGCTTTTCGCAGCCGACCGATAAAGGCATCGAAATCGACGTCGGTCGCCTCATCCCGCAGCTCGGCTTTGGCCGTCTTGCGAAGTGCCGCTTTCCTCTCCTTTTCTGCCTTGGATTGCGATTTGCAGGCGGACAGACCCCCGAAAGCGACCACCATGGCCAGCAAGAGCGACGTAATGAACTTCACACCGTTAGCAGTGTACTGTGTGGGGCAGCAATTCAAGGGGCCTGCCGGCGAAAAGGGGGGATGCGCACGACGCACCTATGCCGTGAACGTTTCGCGAAGCAGGGTGTGAACGAACACGGCTGAATTGAATGGAGCGTCAGATCCGATCAGAGAGCCAATCGTCGAACTAACGAGCGTGAGCAGCCGCACCGTTCCGCACCGCAGTGCCGAGTTTGCGACGGGCCCGAAGCTGCATCGGATGCGCTAGAAAAGTCCAGTACAATGCACTGCACAGGTCTCGCATTGTACAGGGCGGACTAACGAGATCGGTTTCTCCGGCGCGGAGCGCGGAAAAAATCGCTTCGCAGGTGAGATTCGCGGGCCGCGGGATACTGGTATAATGACGGCCAAATGCATGAAGCCGGTGCGCATCGGAAGTCGCAACCAAAGGTTTGCCAAACCGGCGGGCGACTGCCGCAGCCACCCAGTTAGGATTTAAAAGGCCCTTGTGAAAGTGACATAGCTCGATTCCGTCGAAGCAATCAATTTCCCGGACCAGCCGCCGGCCGATCGAGCCGCCCAGCAGATAGAATGGATGCGGGGCAAAGGTGAAGATGGACGAACCACGGCGCGCCCGGAGTTTACGCAGATCCTCGAACGAACGAAGCTGCGCAACCTCCGACGCCGTGACATTGAGGACGATCACGTCCGCACCTTCCAACCGCATTTCTGCGGCCGGAATTAGCAGAATTCCCATGCCGGCGGCGTCAGCATACACGTCCGCGCGATCGAAAACCGCGTCGTGCAAAGTAATCGCTAAGGCGCCAAACCCCAGATACCGCGCGCGTTCCAGGAGCTGATGGGCGGAGTAATCAATCACGTCCTTCGGATCGTCGACGGTATGAATGTGCAGGTCTACCTTGATCGAATCGTAATTTCCCTGGTCTATTCTGCGCTTGCTCATCATCTTGATCCTGACCGTAATCCCCCCGTTTATTTTAACCGCGGATCACGCGCGTGTCATAGTTGCAAAAGCAAGCGGTGAACCAAGGGGTTCAGGGTTCGGTGTTCGGTGTTCGCTCCTCGGTGTTCGGCATTCAGGGCCGCCTTTTGAGGGTTCAGACATTGAGCGGTTGAACCTTCGGTCGACCATTCCGTGAGATAGCTGTAGCAGGGGGAGTTCCTAAAACCTGAGCCCCTGCTCCGGACAAAGCCCTTGCGACAGAGCCTACCGTAAATACCATTCAGCATTCACCTCTCACGGGGAGCTGGGCTTCCTCTAAAACGCTCGGGTGGTGGAATGGCAGACACGTACGTTTGAGGGGCGTATGCCGAAAGGCATGCGGGTTCAAGTCCCGCCCCGAGCACTCATTTCCAGTAAGAGGTGAATAGTAAGAAGTGGTTAGCTCGTCCGGTGGGACTGCGATCATTAGCCGCTTTCGCGACCCGTTAACCGCATGATGGAGCGGGAGATTAGCAAGGTGGCATCGGCCGCTGGCCGATGTTTATATAAATCATCAGTCGGGTAGCTGCCGGACCAATGCCACGATATCCGATGAAACCGCGTGATCTGCCAATCTACGAGCTGGAGACCGAGATCGTTTCGGTGCTAAATAAACAGCCGCGCCTGATTCTTCAGGCGCCTACCGGTTCCGGTAAATCAACCCAGGTTCCCCAGCTCCTGCTGGATCATGGGCTGCTTGGAACCGGTGAAGTGGTTATTCTGCAGCCGCGACGAATAGCTGCTCGCCTGCTCGCGTCCCGCGTCGCGCACGAGCGTTCGGTAAACCTTGGACAGGATGTTGGCTACCAGGTGCGGTTCGAAAGCGTCGTCACCAAAGCAACCCGGATTCGCTTTGTCACCGAAGGCATTCTGTTGCGGCAACTGATTCAGGATCCGGAGCTGAAAGGAGTTTCGGCGGTTCTGTTCGACGAATTCCACGAACGCCATTTGTATGGCGACATCAGCCTGGCCCGGGCCCTTCGCCTGCAGGAAACCGCCCGGCCGGATCTGAAGATTGTCGTGATGTCGGCAACAATTGAGACCGCTGCTTTGCAAAAATTCCTGGAGCCGTGCGCAATCTTGAGTTCCGGCGGTCGGCAGCACCCGGTGAAAATCGAATATCTGAACAAACCGGTGCGGCCGGAGGATTACCCGGTCTGGGATCTCGCCGCCGATGAGCTCGTTAGGCTAGCTCCATCGACCGAGCGCGATGTGTTGATTTTTATGCCGGGCAAGTACGAGATCGGCAGAACTGTGGCGGCGATCCGCGCTTCGCAAGTGAGCAACGAATTTGTCGCTTTACCCCTTCACGGCGAATTGCCACCCGGCGAACAGGACGCGGCATTGGCGACATACGAAAAGCGCAAAGCGATCGTCGCAACTAACGTGGCCGAAACGTCCCTGACCATCGAAGGAGTGCGGGGGGTAATCGATAGCGGACTGGCCCGCATCGCCCGATTCGATCCGCGGCGCGGTATCAACACATTGTTAGTCGAAAAGATCAGCCGGGCGTCAGCCGATCAACGGGCCGGTCGAGCCGGCCGCACCGCACCCGGCCGGTGCTTGCGGCTTTGGACTGAACGGGAACACAACGAACGAGCAGCACAGGAGCTGCCGGAAGTGAAGCGCCTCGACCTGGCTGAAGTGGTGCTCACGTTGAAAGCGAGCGGAGTGGATGACGTGGCAAATTTCCGGTGGCTGGAACCGCCGGAGAGGGGCGCGCTCGAGCGTGCGGAACAACTCCTACGCGATCTCGGCGCGGTCTCGGCGGTGGACAGCCGCATAACGGCGCTGGGTCACCGAATGCTCGCGTTTCCGGTGCATCCTCGTTATGCCCGCATGCTCCTGGCGGCGGAAGAATATCGCTGCGTTCCGGCGGTTGCACTGATGGCGGCATTAACCCAGGGCCGCAATCTCCTCCGCCGCGCGGAAGGCAAACAGGCGCGGGAGGACCGCGACGACCTGTTAGGCGGAGATGATGATTCCGATCTGTTCATCCTGACTCGCGCCTTCCGATTCGCCGAACGGAACAACTTCGATCCGCGACGTTGCGCGCGTCTTTCCGTAAATGCCGGCGCCGCGCGGGAAGCAGCCCAACTTCGAGATCAATTTCTCGGCATCGCCCGCGACGAAGGATTGCAGGTCGCGGACGTTGAGCCCGCACCCGGATCAATCCAACGATGCGTGCTCGCCGGCTTTCCTGACCAGGTGGCCATGCGTCTCGACCAGGGAACGCTTCGCTGCGCGCTGGTGCACGGTCGCCGCGGCCTTCTCGCTCGCGAAAGCGTGGTTCATCGCGCGCCGCTGATCGTTGCTTCCGAGATTCGTGAAATCGAGACCAGTGACAAAGAGAGAAATGTTCTGCTCACTCTTTGCACGAAGATCGAAGAGCAATGGCTAAGGGAGTTGTTTCCAGAAGCATTTCAGGAAATCACTGCCATCTCGTTCGACCAGATTCAGCGTCGCGTCACTGGTCGACGCCAAACCGCCTTTCATGATTTGGTACTCCGCAGCGAGTCCATGGATGTGCCGGAGAATGAAGCCGCGGTGTTGTTGGCCCGTGAAGTGATTGCCGGCTCGTGTCCCTTGAAAAACTGGGACAACACAGTCGATCAATACATCGAGCGGGTGAACAGCGTCGCCGGGTGGTTTCCCGAGCAACAACTGCCGGTGATCGGCGAACCTGAGAAGCTGCTTATCATCGAGGAGATCTGCCGCGGCGCCTTTAGTTACCGCGAAATTAAGGAGCGACCGGTCTGGCAAGTGGTGAAGTCTTGGTTAACTCTCGATCAACAGCAGCAGCTCGAGCAGCTCGCCCCTGAACGCATTCCTTTGCCAACCGGCAGAAAAGCAAAGATCGCGTACCGCGCCGGCAGTGCACCAACCGTAGCCGCTCGCATCCAGGACCTCTATGGAGTCGATCGAAACCTTTTCATCGGTCGGGGACGCATCAGGTTAGTCATCCAGGTGCTGGCTCCAAATAACCGGCCAATACAGGTCACCAGTGATTTGGAAACGTTCTGGCGAGAGGCATATCCGAAGATTAAGAAAGAGCTGCAACGAAAGTATCCGAAGCACGAGTGGCGCTGAGTCCATGAGGCGCACCAATGGTCGTGTCTCGAAAATTTGGCAGGACCACGTCGCAAGCTGACCATGTCAGAGCTTGCCCTGCTCTGGTCGCGTGCCACTGTGCTACCGCCTCTATGAAGAAGTGCTTTTCCGTGCTCGTGCTGCTGTTCGGGTCGCTGTCACCGTGCCTGGCCAATCTTGGCGAAAGCGAAGCAGCAATCGCGGAGCGTTATGGCACCACTTTCGGACAAATTCCAACCAACACGTTCGGAGTCGTGACCGGATTCGTCGCCGGCGGGTACGTAGTTGGCGTGAAGCTGATCGATGGCACAAGCGAAATGGAAATGTTTTGCAAGGCGGACCAGGCCGAAATGCCGGCCAGCGAGATCGATCGGCTGTTGAAGAAGAACAGTCCTGGAGATTGGAAAGCCGAGGCCACCGGCAAAGCGCATTGGCGGAGATGGCGCAGGGAAGATGGCAGTGCTGTAGCCTTGTACGATGCTGTCCGCCACTTTCTTTACGTGATGTCCAGGAACTTCTACGAAATAAAGGGCCAGCAAATGGAGCAGCAAGCCTGGGACTTTAACCAACGTCCACAGGTGGGCGCCGGGCAGTCGGGCGCTGCCGAGATTCGACCAATTACTCCTGCACCGACTGTATCTCCTTCGCCTTCTGCTTCCGCGCCTCCTTAAATTGACGCAGGGGGAGTCACAGCAGGTGGCGAACCGTTAGGGCTATTTGCGTCATCCATGATATCGGTCCGAACATCGACCAGCTATTGGATCAAGTCGAAGACGCCATCCGTCCGGCGACGCCGCGCTGGTGTTCTCAGCAGACGTTGTGGCATGATCGAATACCGCCATGGCCGACGAACCGCAGCCTAACGATCCGTCTCCGCCACGTTCGTCCCGTCGCAAGCCAATGTCGCCACAGCTGCGACGTTTCCTTGGCCCGGGACGTTCCTGGCACGAGCGTGAAGCCGAAAAGCAGCGAGAAGAATCGGCATCGGCACAAGACAGATCTGAGATAACAGACGCGCCAGCCATTGAGCCGGAGGAACCCCAAACAAACTGGGCACCTTCAAGCGAGGCAGTTCCCCCGCCGGCGCGCCCCGAAAAGCGGAGATCAGCTCCAGCGTCCAGTCCGGCGGTTCTTCCAGATCAGAAAATTTCCCGCGTGCTGGAGATGCAAACCCTGGTTTTCATCGTCGGCGGCTTCATTCTCGTGGCCGCAGCGTTCTATGCCGGGACCAAGGTCGGCTATTTCAAAGCTTTCATCGCCGGCCGGAATAAGCCGGAAATCGCCAATGTTGATTCGAGGAAATTTCCGGGCCTAACCGCGGACGAGCTGGTGGAACAGGCACTTGCAGCAGAACGTATCGGCAACTGGAAAGAGGCAGTGGAGCGGTTGCTGGTGGCCAAGCGGCGAAACATCTTGTATCGCGGGCTGCTGTTTCGCGCCGGAAAGCTTTGCTACGACCACGGCGATTTCGATAGCGCCGATCGATTGCTCGATCGCGCGATCGCGTTCGGTGACCAGGTGGACACGGCAAATTACTTACGCGGACTCATCGCCGTTGGGCGGAGCGATTTGCCCGCTGCCGAACAGTTCTTTGAAGCTGCTGTGAACGCTGAGCCGTTCACGCCGGGCTATTATTATTATCTCGGGGAAGCTTTGAGGCGCGAACATCGGCCGAACGATGCCGCAATCCGATATGACCAGGCGGCAAATAGAACGGTCAACGAACAGGACGCTGCGTTGTGCCGGTTCAAGGCGCGGATGGCCAGGGCGGAAAATCCCGACCGGTCGCAGTTGCAGGCTGAATTGGAAAAGAAACGGGCGGCCGGGCCCCTGCCGGTCGATTGGATGCTCACCGATGCCGCGTTAAAAATCCGGGCGGGCCAGTTCAACGAAGCTGCCGATTTGATACAGGAAGCGCGGGCTGGAACGAACGGGGCGTTACCGACGTTGTTTGCCTCCTGCATTTCAGACATGCTGTTCACCGAGGCGGCAGCCAATCACCCCGAGATCGCAGCGGCTTGCCAGCTGAATCCTGGTGTCACCGCAAAAGCCACTCCGTTCGGCACGCCTTGACCCGTTGGTCCGTCGCGTTCCCGCTGATGTGGTCGTCAGTTCCACGCACCCACTTTTTCCGCAAAAGCGCGGTGGTCTTCTTACGCGAAAATAGTGCACCTTCGGAGCACAGTTTATCCTTGCCATTTGCCACGGAATTCGAGAGATTCGCCGCTGCAACCTTTGTAGCCGACCCTGGTGTCAGGTAGTTCACTACAAAATCAATAAAAACTAGCAAGAAACTGTAATTTTAGTCTTGCGCTTTCCCTACCAAACTTCGTAGCCTTAGAAAGTCCTACCCATGCGCTCGTTCACCTCCCTAGCAGCCACTCTCACCCTTTGCGTCGCCGCATCGCTTTCCGCCCAAACTGTTTCTACGGATCCGGTAGGGTTCACAACTCTTACGGTCAACGCCAAACCTGCGAACGTTCGAGGGTTTACTCTGCTTTCGCTCGATATGACGCGCCTGCCAGTTTTCCAGGGTTTGGTGCCTGCAGCATCGACTAATGGCAGCAATCAGACAGTGCTGACTTTTGCATCCGGAACGTTCACCGCCGGCTCATTCAACGCCGCGCCGAACGGGGGATCCCACTATATCGAGGTTCTGAATGGCAGCAACGCCGGTCGGATTTCTGACATTGTCTCGAATACCGATTCAACGATCACCTTAGCGGATAACATTTCATCTTCACTGACCGCGGGGTCATCGACAATTAGGATCCGGCCGAACTGGACGTTTGGGACCGTGTTCGGGCCGAATAACTCCGCGGGCTTGCTGGGGGGGGCGAGCGCAACGCAGGCTGACGTTGTGTCGATCATCAATCCTGCAAGTGGATTAGCAGCAAACTTTTTTTACAGCACGACCAACAACCGTTGGCAGACGGGGCTCACAGATGCGACGAACTACATTATCCCAGTTGATGCGGGGTTGCGCATTGAGCGAAAATTAAACACACCTGTGTCCTTTCAGCTGGTAGGAGGCGTTAAACTGGGGCCGACAGGGATTTTCATTCAGGGCGGCAGTGCCAAGAACCTGAACTACGTCGCAAATCCTTACCCTCTCGCTTCGGTAACGCTGGCAAATTCTAACTTGTTTACCGGTAATCCGGCGACGGGTCTCGTGGGGGGAGCGAGCGCGAGCCAGGCGGACAACCTCAGCATCTACGATACGAACAGTGGCCAATACACGAACTACTTTTACAGCACCACCAACAATCGGTGGCAAAACGGCCTAACCGACGCGTCGAACGTCACTATACCTGACGGTGCTGCCGTTTTGATTACTCGTAAGAATTCCGGCAGCTCGTTTATTTG
>JBJMXE010000077.1:0-23034 GCA_045809745.1 Chthoniobacterales bacterium
CCGCATTCTTAGAGACGGCGGGTTCCGCAATGCCGGCAGCGGCGGCAGTTTGCTCTGATCCGTTGTGAACAGGCCCTGCTGGGGCCGGTTCGGGTTCAGCCGTTGTTGCGGCACGCTCGGGTTGCGTGGGCACTGCGGTTGGTCCCGGTAGCTCCGCCGCAGCTGGCTTTGGCTCTGCCGCGGCCGATGCCGCCGGCGCGAGTGCGGGCGTCGGCCGATCCGCGGGAGCGGCGGCCGCCGGTTCAGTTTCGGGTGATTTAGAAGTTTCAGCCTTCGGTTCAGCGGGCGCGGATTGCTCCGAGGTTCGCTTCTGAAACAGCTCCAGTTCGGCTTCGGTAGCGATACGTGCTTCCTGTGAATATTTGCGAGCGACGGCTGAATAATCATCGTCGCCATGGCCCCGTTGCGCTTGCTCGAGAAGCCGATCGCGAGCCGCCGCAGTTACGCCGAGCTCGAGATGACTTGCCAATCCCAGACGGCTGGCAATCTGCATATCCTTGAGCATGTGCTGCACGGAAAAATGGCGTTCGAAGTTGCGCTCGATCATCTTTGGCAACTTCATGGCCAGCGTTTTCGAGTAGCTCGCGTTCTGCTTCATCGCGGCGATGAACAGTTCCGCGGGCAAACCCGTCGCTTGCACTAAAGCGAGTGCCTCCGCCGAAGCTTGTACCGTCGCCGCCGTAACCATGTTGGTCGCTACCTTGATCGCCGTAGCCTGACCAATCCGGCCGATCTCCAGGATCTCCTTGCTGCTTGCTTGCAAGAGCGGACGGGCTTCGGCGAGGGCCGTATCGTCGGCGCCAATGTAGTAAACCAATTCGCCGTTTTCTGCTGCTTCCTTGCTGCCAGTGAACGGCGCTTCGATGAATCGAGCGCCGCGTCTCTCTACAATTTCAGCGGCGGCGACCATGGCATGAGGCGCGACGGTGGGATGAGAAATGACGATGTGTCGGGCCGACAAAGCCGGGCTCAGTTGTTTCACTACGAACAGAAGCGCGTCATCATCAGACACAAAGACCTGAATGAAGTCGCACATTTCAGCGAGCTCAGCCGGGGCGCCAACGAAGTTCGGAACTGGCCGCGGTGTTCTGTTCCAGACAAAGACTTGAAACCCTTTTCGGCGCAAAACTTCGCGGACCCGGCTGCCGATGAGACCGAGGCCAATCAACCCTATGTTTTTTCGCGTTCTACGGGACATGTCATGAAGACTGTCTCACCCTACCGGGCGTCAGTGGATATTCAGCCTGAGGTCAAATAGGTTTACGCGCAATGCTGAAATTTTGGATTGGGACATTTTGCTATCGCACCCGATCTTTCCGGCCATCGATCCTGCACCGGTAGGGGAAGCAGATTGCTTCCCATGGGAGGCTAGCGGCCTTCCCTACATAAGAAGATGCAAACAGGCGCAGAAAGTGGGTCGCGCCGCTAAGGGCGCAGATTACGCGGCCCAGTCCTAGCAAGCGGCTCCGTCGTTAGCGTGTCACCGGGCCGAACGGAGAAGATAACAAACCACGACTCGGCCGACGGTTTCGAGACTGTTAGCGCTTACCTTATCCATCGTATCGTCTGCCGTGTGCCAGGGTGGATAATCGAAATCAATCAGATCGATCGTCGGAATTCCGGCGGCGTTCAACGGGGTGTGGTCGTCCAGCACCGTTCCGTGATCGAAATAGGTGAACTGATTGCGGCATTTCACTGCGTCCGCCGCAGCGAAGATGTCACGGGCCAGATCAGCCGGAGAATCCAAAGGCAGAGTTATGCCTAACGATCGATCACCAACCATGTCCAGCAGGATCCCGCCGCGGAACCGCGAAGCCGTTTTCGTTTTAGTCAGTTCGCTGGAAAAGTGCCGGCTTCCGTAAAGCCCATCGGTATCGGTAAACTCCTCTACCGCTTCCTCACCATCAAAGAAGACCATTTGGATCTTTCCGGCGAGTTCCGGCCGTTGGGCGATGACTCGCGCAAGCTCGATCAGCAACCCGGTGCTGGAGCCGCCGTCGTTAGCCCCGACAAAACGGATATTGTCGAAAATCTTTGTGTCATAATGAGAACACAGAAGAAACATGCCCGAACTGGCGGCGCTGGCTTGCTTGCCGTGAAACGTGGCGATGAGGTTGGTGAACGTGGTGGGACCGCGCGGAGTCGCGTCAGTAAAAGTTTGGCGGCTTACGTCCCAGCCCAAATCGTGTAACTGCTTCTCGATGTAGGCCCGCGATTTCTCGATCGCCTCGGAGCCCGAAGGCCGAGGGCCGAGATCGACTAATCGTTGGACATGTCCCATCGCCTTGTCACCGGAAAGTTCCTCCCACAATTCCTTCGGCGCAGCGGTTCCCCCCCGATTAACTCCGCAGCTGATCAGCAGCATAATGAGTAATCCGGACCGAAAGTGACGACTCTGCCTCCGCATTTAAAACATCTCGGCGAACGCCCGCAGTTAGGTATCGGTCGGCTTTAAACCCAGCAGCTCGAGAATTCGATCGAGATCCTCGTTACCGTAATAATCAATCTCGATCCGGCCGCTCTTGTCTCCGTGCTGGATTTTCACGTGAGTTCCGAGGTGTTGTTGCAGACGCTCCTCCAAATCACCGATGACCGCGTTACTACCATTCGATCCTGCACCGCGTGGTTTGCGACGCGCCTTCCCGATTCCAAGTTGACGCGCAACCAGCCGTTCGGTGGCGCGAACAGTCGATTTGCGACGCAGAATTCTCTCGGCGATGAGCAACTGTTCTTCGGGAGACTTTAATGCCAGCAGCACCTTGGCATGACCAACTGAGAGCAGATCCTGGGTCAACCAGATCTGAACCTGACGGTGCAAATCCAGTAACCGCATTGCATTAGCAACCGCAGCCCGGCTCCGGCCGACTTTCAGGGCAATATCCTCCTGCCGCATGGCGAATTCGCTGGCCAGGCGGGCATATCCCTGCGCTTCCTCGATTGCATTCAGATCCTGACGCTGGAGGTTCTCGATGAGCGACAATTCCAGGACCTCAAGATCGGTGGCATAACGGATAACCACGGGAACTTCAGTTAGCCCGGCTTCCTGGGCGGCGCGCCAGCGGCGCTCACCGGCGATGAGTTCATGCCGGCCATTTACCGGCCTAACGATCAGCGGCTGAATAATCCCGTGCTGACGGATGGAGTCGACCAGCTCGCGCAAAGCGTCCGGCTGAAATTCTTTCCGCGGCTGTAATGGACTTGGCGTAATCGCCGATAGCGCCACGGTTCGAACCTTATCGCCGGGAGTGGCTGACGTTTCAGCTTCTGATCGCGTGACCGGCCGGGTGCCGATCAGTGCACCCAAGCCTTTACCAAGGGCGGATTTCGCCATGTGATGAGAGGTTAATGAATGGCTCTGGGTAAGGCAACTGACAATGGCGGTCACCTTGCAACCGGTAACGTCACAACCTAGCGTCGCAGGCGGTGACGCGAAACAGACATTTCACCCTCGGGCATTCCCCCGATCCGGACGACGCCTTCATGTTTTACGGCATTGCCGAGAACAAAATCGATCTGCGGGGCTACAGTTTCGAGCAGCGGCTGGAAGACATCCAAACCTTGAATGAGCGTTGTTTGCGCGAGGAGCTGGATATCTCGGCGGTGTCGATCCACGCCTACGCCTATCTGTCCGACAAATATGCACTGCTGCCATGCGGCGCCAGCATGGGCGATGGCTACGGTCCACTCGTTATTGCGCGGCGATCTGCACACGACACCCCGAAGTCCGATGCCGATGCTGTTGGATGGCTGCAGAGCCGGAAGATCGCGGTTCCGGGTACCATGACCAGCGCCTACCTCGCTCTGAAGCTCTACCTCGCAGACTTCGAATACGTCGTGGTTCCATTTGATCAGATCTTTGAGGCTGTGAGTTCCGGCGGCGCGGACGCCGGCCTCATCATTCACGAGGGCCAGCTCACGTATAAACGCGCCGGTTTCGAGAAAATCGTTGATCTTGGGGAGTGGTGGCAGCAGCAAACCGGCCTACCTCTGCCACTCGGCGGCAATGTCGTGCGTAAAGCTATTGCGCCAGCCGTACGGTCAGAAATCGCTCAGATCCTGCGGGAAAGTATCGATTACGGACTTGCTCATCGCGGCCAAGCCGTTGCCCACTCGATGCCATACGCCCGCGATATGGAGGCCGATCTGGCAGACAAGTTCATTGGCATGTATGTGAACGATTTCACCCGTGACTACGGGGGAACAGGCCGCGCTGCGATTCGGGAATTTCTCGGCCGGGCCGAAGCGGCCGGCTATCTTGAAAAACAACCTGAGCTGGAGTTCGTTAGCTAACGCGTAGCGCCAATTTTCCTGCAAACGCGCCGGGCTACTTCTTCTTCTTCGGCTCGTTCGGTTTCGAGGTTTGACTCATCACGAACGTTTTTAGCCGGGCGAACTCTTTCTTGAAGCCGGGCACGAAATCGCTCGTTCCGTATTCGAAAAGAACAACAAAGCTAAACGTGAAAAACATAAACAAAACGACCCAGAAGATCGTGCGGAACAGCGACATGGCGGGACGTTAACTTACTCGCGTTCTGCGGTCAACGCCGTCCCGCGGAGGCCGAACTTCGGGTTTGATCAGCGGGTTGAAGCTGCCATGGTCGAGCAATGCGCGTCCCCCTGCTCGATTTAGCTCCGCAATATGGGGTGCTCGCGGACGAAATCCGGAGGCAGATCGACGAGGTCCTCAGCACTCAGCGGTTCATTCTCGGACCGAAAGTGAAAGCATTCGAAGCTGCGCTGGCAGCGCTGTGTGGCCGTGGAACCGTAATTGGAGTTTCATCAGGGACGGACGGGCTGCTGGCGATCCTAATGGCCCTCGGAATCGGACGCGGCGATGCGGTCATCACCTCCGCTTACACCTTCTTCGCCACGGCCGCGTGCGCGGTAAGACTCGGCGCTCGCCCAGCATTCGTGGACATCGAGCCAAGCACCTACAACCTCTCTCCTGCGGCGCTTCGACGTTTCCTGTCACAGCGATGTGAGCGCAGGGATGGCGGATTGTTTCTTCGGAACAGCGGCGAACGAGTCCGCGCCATCATCCCAGTTCATTTATATGGACTGTGCTGCGACATGGTCGCGATCGATGCGGTGGCGAGAGAATTCGGTGTGCCGGTAATAGAAGATGCCGCCCAGGCAATCGGCGCCGAATACCCGTTCATCGACGGAGTTCGTGTTGCAGGCACAATGAGCCTAACCGGTTTTTTCAGTTTTTATCCCTCGAAAAATCTCGGTGCAGCCGGAGATGCCGGTGCCGTCATTTGTGAGGACGCCGACCTGGCGAACCGGATAACGGTTCTTCGCGAACACGGAATGCGCCCGCGATACTATCACGAGATCGTGGGCGGCAATTTCCGGTTGGACGAGATTCAGGCCGCTATTCTCCAGGTGAAATTGCCGCACTTGAAGGAGTGGGCCGGCGCCAGACGAGCAGCCGCCGATTTTTACCGGGAACAATTCGTAAAGGCCCACCTGACCAATGTCATTACCGCTCCAGCGGAGCCGTACCGCGGCAAAGTAGAACAACATCACGTCTACCATCAATTCGTGATCAGAACCCCGGAACGCGATGCATTACGAAAGCACCTGGCCGAGCAGGACATCGGGAGCGAAATTTACTATCCGCTCGGACTGCACCTTCAGGCTTGTTTTCGAGATCTCGGTTACCGGGAAGGTGATCTGCCCGAGACAGAACGGGCGGCCAAAGAGACACTGGCGCTGCCAATTTATCCGGAACTTTCGCGCGACGCGCAGTCTTACGTTGTCAGCGCAATTCGCGGCTTCTTCAGCCAATCAGGAGCGCGCCCGCTGAAGGGTCAAACTACTTGCGACCTGTGAAGTGCCAGCCTATATGATCCGTCGCACTGACGGGTAGGTTCCGGAGTGGCCAAACGGGGCAGACTGTAAATCTGCTGGCTTATGCCTTCGCTGGTTCGAATCCAGCCCTGCCCAATGCCCCGGTCCACCACGGAAAGAAGCACCTGCCGGCACGCCCGGCATCGGCAATTTCGTCAGCACATCGCGTGTCTAGGTTTGCGTTGTCCGGTTCCATGTTTCGAGGGAGAAAATAACGTGGCGTGCCGCCATTACCTGCTTTTGCCGGGCTGATCCGATAACACACCGACTGAGCTAACGAGGCGGGACGTATTTATGTTTTGTCATGTCGAGCACCGTCGAGACATGTCTTGCTCTATCTCTGCGTTCTCTGCTCATGCTTCGCTCGCAGTTCGAAAGATCTCTCGATTTTGATCGAAAATCACAATGGCAGGCACGTCATGATGAAGTGGTTTAACTGAGCACAGCTGTGTCATCCCGAGCGCAGTCGACGGACCTTTACCGACTTTAGCGATGATCGATTCTTCGCTATTCGCGCGCGCCAAACTGTTGTTGTCCGAAGACCCGCGGCGGTCTGCCTAACGACGGCGCTTTTTCGCGCTGCCGCTCTTTTTGGCTTTGCCGCCACCTGAAGCGCTTTTTCGACTCTTCGTCTTCCCGCTGCTCTTCTTTGACTGAGCTTTACCAGCGGTGCGCCCGGATGATTTCTTACCACTGCCCTTGCTCGACGAAGATGTCGCTCCTTTACCGGAAGATCGGCTCGAAGATTTTGTGCCGGAACGCCCCCCAGTGTTGCGGGCTGATTTCGCACTTTTTCCGGAGCTGCTGTTCCGTCCGGATTTGCGAGATTGTGATCCGCCACCGCTCTTTCCGGCAGCTCTCGCGGCAAGAGCGCCTACGACACCGCCTACGACCGCGCCAACCGGGCCGGCCATACTGCCAACAACTGCGCCCGCCGCCGCGCCGGCAGCGTCTTTACGAATCGGTGGAAACTGAATGTTTTCAGATTGTTTATTGGATCGTGAATTTTTTGATTGGTTATCGTCCGGCATAGAGAACCTCCATTGACTTGGTTAGACTAAAGTATTTCGCAGCGTGAGACGCCGGAAGCCGTAGAAGGAATGATTTTAGTACAACAAAAATGCGGTCACCAAGGTGACCGCTTCTCGAAAATGAACGGATTAGTTGTTCGTGCCGGACTAGTGCCCGCGCCGTTGGCCGCCATCACGGCGTCCACCGCCATAACCGCCGCCACCACCACCGTAGCCGCCGCCGCCACCACCGCCGCCGTAACCGCCACCACCGCCGCCATAACCGCGGCCGCCGCCACCACCGCCACCAGGCGGCCGGGCTTCCCGCGGACGAGCTTCGTTTACGGTCAGGGTACGACCTTCCACGGTTTGACCATTAATCTTGGCGACCGCATTCTGGGCGTCCTGTTCTGAGCCCATCGTGACGAACGCGAATCCACGCGATTTACCGGTGAATTTGTCCTGCATCAAGGTGACTTCCTGCACCGCGCCGGCTTGGGAGAAGAGTTCCTGAAGTTCGTTTTCCGTCGTATTAAAGGACAGATTGCCTACGTATAGTTTAGTTCCCATGAGTTTATTCTAGAAAACGATGCCAGGTCACTGTTCCGACTTACGGATTGAATCGCCGCTGAACAAACTCAACTGACAATCTTTCCAACTTCCAAGCTTTCGTTTTCGGTTTCGGGCTCATTAGTAAAGTGCTTCGATTGAGAAAGCAATAGGAATTGCGCAACGCGAAAACCCGTATTTTAGACAGATTTAACGCTGTGAACGTGACAAACAAGAGAGTGGCCATCACCGCGGTCGGAACGGTGAGCCCTCTCGGTATCGGCATGCCGGAGACGGTCCAATCGCTCCGCGCCGGGAGAGATTGTGTCGGCCCAGTTACACGCTTCGATGTCAGTCACTGCCGCTGCCAAACAGCCGCCGAAGTCCCCGATCGCGGCGCTCAACCCGCCGCGTCATCCGCAGGTCGCGATCGCATGCACCCCGCGTCCCACATGATGATCAGGGCGCTGGCTGAAGCGCTGAACCAGGACCCTGCGTTCTCCCCAGATTTAGCCGTAATTGGAACCACCAGCGGGGGCATGTCGTTCGGCGAGCATTACTATCGAGCACTGGCCCGGCACTCCGGCTTGCAAAAAGCTCCCCGATGGATCGCGAACTACCCTCCACAAAAGCCGGTTATCGATGCGTTGGAATCATTTGGAATCGAGAGTCCATGCCATGTTATCGCGAACGCCTGCGCCTCAGGAACCAACGCAATTGGTCACGCGTTCCATTGCATCCGCTCCGGAAATCATAAAAAAGTGCTCGCCGGCGGTTACGACGCACTGTCCGAGTTGGTCTTTGTCGGTTTTGATTCGCTCCAAGCGGCGACTCCGGAGAAGTGCCGGCCGTTTGACGCCGACCGCAGCGGAATGGTGTTAGGCGAAGGCGCGGCCGTTCTCGCGCTGGAAGAATGGGAATCAGCACAGGACCGCGGGGCCGCCATTTTGGCCGAGATCACTGGCTACGGCATCTCGACCGACAATCATCATCTGACCCAGCCGAATCCATCGGGCATTGGCGCACGCGCCGCGATGGAACAAGCGCTCCGGAGCGCGGGGCTCGACGCCGCCGAGGTGAATTATATCAACGCCCACGGAACTGCAACCAGGTTCAACGATTCGGCAGAAGCAAAAGCGATCGCTGAACTGTTCCCTGACGACGTACCGGTTAGTTCCACGAAATCGATGATGGGGCATTCGTTAGGCGCAGCCGGAGCAATTGAAGCGGTGGTTTGTATCGCCGCCATGCAGAACCGCTTCCTTCCTCCGAATATAAACTTCAGAGGCACCGGAGACGACATCCTTCTGAACATCGTAGCCAATGAATCGAAGCCACAGGACGTGCGCGTCGCGATGTCGAACTCGTTTGGTTTCGGCGGCACTAACGCTTCGGTCCTGTTGCAAGCTGCGTCGGCATGAATTTACACATTGCCGGGACTGGCTGGGTAACTCCGCTCGGCTCAGGCACCGACGAAGTTTGGCGACGGCTTCTACAAGGTGATCGGGCCGAAGTTTCACAGATATGCGATTCGTTAGGGGCAGGAGCCTACCCGGTGTTCCGGGTTCCTGCGACAGCCCTGCACCACTTACCGCCGCATCCTCGCCTCCGCCGGGCCAGCGCCATCTCCAGGTTCGCCGCGGCCGCTGGCCTTGCCGCTCTGGCCGATGCGAAGGTTATGCCTAACCAGCTCGATTCGGAGAAGATCGCGCTGGTGTTTGCCGTTGCCAATGGTGGCGTAATTTATACCAAGAGGTTCTATAGTGACGTCGTGGCTACGGGCGCTGAGGCGGCCAGCCCGTTACTGTTCCCTGAAACGGTCTTCAACGCGGCAGCAAGCCACCTCGCCGCGATCATTGGATTGACTGGCACGACCTACACTGTTGTAGGTGACGGGACTGTGGGACTGACCGGACTAAAGGTGGGCCAGGATTTGATGTCCGATCCGAATCTCGATTACTGCCTGGTGGTGGCGGCAGAAGAAGCCGACTGGCTGTTGTGCGACGCCTACTCAAAGTGGCGTTTGCTTCGTTCCACCGGCCCTCTTGAAGTTTTCGGCAAATCCGCGAAAGGCACGATCCTGAGCGAAGGTGCCGGAGCAGTTCTGTTGAGCCGCACCGGTTCAGTCGCAATCAGTGCGACCACCGGAGGCATGCATTTCAAAGCTCGGCATGAAGCAGCTCCCGCTTTGTCGCAGGTGCTGAAAGCAGTGGGTTCACCGGACAACGCGATCATCGTCAGCAGCGCCAACGGCACGTTCGTAGATGCCGCAGAAGCAGCTGCGTTTCAGGAGGTAACGCCTAACGGCCTATTGTATTCCCCGAAAGCGGCGCTGGGAGAAGGCGTCGGCGCCGCCGGACTGTGGCAGGTAATCATTGCCGCATTGGCCTTGCGGCACCAGGCGCTGCCAGTGCCTCAATATCCTGAACCGGAGAACCCCTCCCGCAATCATTCCTTCAGTCTCGGGGATCGTGACGAAGTGACAGTGTTGAGCTGCGGACTCGGTCAGCAAATCGGAGCGGCCCGGCTGATTCGCTCTCGCCCTTAGCGCACGTCGCTCATCCTCAGGCTTTTGCCTATGACGCGCCAGGGAAGTATCCCGCCCATTTTAACTTTCCAATACCTACGGGGTGCAGTACGTTCGGCGACCGCCATGGCGAAGCTGTTCCAGCTGGTACTTATTCTTGTGCTCGCAGCCGGGACCGTTCAAGGGGAGATCGACGCGCCCAGAGATCAGCCAGTTGAGATAACTTCCACCGGACAGACCTCGTATGAGAATGGCCTCGCGACCGCACGAGAGAATGTCGCAATCCATATGGGCGACGCAGACATTTACGCCGACTACGCCCAGTACAATTCGAAGACCCACGACATCCTCGTTCAAGGCAATGTTCGGATTTACCGCGACACCAGCTTGTATCTGGCGAAGCGCGCAACCTACAACACGGAGTCGAAAAAGATCACTGCCGATGAGATGCGCAGTGACTATGAGCCGTACTTCGTAGCCGGAACGAGTGTGGAATCGATCGGGGAGAACGCTTACCGAATCGAACAAGGCATGTTCACGACGCATGATTCGCCGGACCCGAGCTTCCATCTGCGCGCCCGAACAATCAGGGTCTACGAGAAAGACCACGTGGTTTTCCAGAATGTGACGTTTTACGTGGGCCAGGTGCCGGTCTTTTGGTGGCCCTACGCTTATCAGTCGTTAGATGACGCCTTCAGTTTCTCGATCTCGCCCGCGTTCCTCAGTTCGTGGGGACCGTCCTTACTGACTTCGGTAACTTTTCCAATCACCGAGAAGATCAAAGGACGGGTTCATCTGGATTACAGGACGCGGCGCGGACCAGCCATCGGTTTCGATGCCAACATGGACTACGGAAAGGACGACAGCAGCTGGGCCCACCTCAAAACCTATTACATTCAGGACCAGAACCCTCTGCTCAACCAAACCGCCGAGCCGCGAAGTGACGTACCGACGGGCCGTTACCGCGCCAGTCTCGAAGATCACACCCAGTTCACGGACGATATTTGCGGCATCATGGACGTCACCAAATTGAGCGATCCATTCGTGATGCAGGATTTCTACCAGAGTGAATTCCGCATTGATCCAGTTCCGGACAACGTCGCCGCCGTGGCAAAGACCAGTCCGTTTTACACCTTAACGGCAATTGCCCGAATTCAGGCTAACAACTTCTTCGACGTCACCGAACGGTTGCCGGAAGTCGTGCTGGATATCAAACGCCACGCTCTATTCGAGGGGCCGATCTATTACGAGGGCGAAACCGGATTTGCGAACCTTCATCGAACGTTTCCGAGCGGCGTCGGATTCGAAAACTACAGTTCGCTTCGATTCGACACTTTCCACCAACTATCCTATCCGAACACCTACTTTGGCTGGTTATCCATCGTGCCCCGGGCGGGGTTCCGGGACACTTATTATACCGAGTCCCGCGATTTAGGAATGACCCTCTTTCCCCCTAACGACAATCCGTTGGTCCCTAATTTTCTCCTGCCGGATCCAACGCACAAGATGCCGATCGACTTCGCCGGCGACACGAACCGAATCGTGGTTAACGCCGGTGTTGAAGCGTCGTTCAAGATATCGCGGGTTTGGGAAGAGGCCCAAAGCCGAATTTTCGGCCTGGATGGATTACGACACGTTATCCAACCGTTCACCGATTTCTCGTGGGTATCCGAATCGGGAGCTAATCCGGCCTCTATCCTTCAGTTCGACCGGTATCAACCATCAACCCAGCTGAGACCGATCGACTTTCCTCAATTTGTTTCGATTGATTCGATCGACAACTGGACCGTGTGGCGGGTGGGTGTTCGCAATCGGCTCGAGACGCGGCGGGATGACCTGACGGTGACCTGGCTAGAGCTGGAGACATACGCCGACGTAAACTTCCACAATCCGTACGATCGCACGCAATATTCGAACCTGTTTAACAAGCTACGATTCTCGCCGGTGCCATGGGCATCGCTGGTGGTCAATTCTCAGGTGCCCGCGTTCGACAAAGGATTCACCGAAATCAACACCAACGTGGTCGTGCAGCCGGTCTCGAATCTGGAAGTCAGCGTTGGCCATCGATATTTGAACAACAATCCTTTTTTCCAAAATAGCAGCCTCTTTGTCGTCGGCGGGTATTGTCGAATCAATGACAACTGGGGATTCGCCGTTCAGGAGCAGTACGAGGCGACCACCCACATACTCGAACAACAGCGATATTCCATATACCGGGATTTAACCAGCTGGGTCGCTTCGCTTGGGGCGGTGGTGCGCGATAACGGCGGTGTCCGCGAATATGGAGTCCTGTTAACCTTCACCCTTAAAGCTTTCCCGAAGCTGGGTCTCGACCTGAACTTCGACCCAGGCGGAGCCGGGCAGAATCCCTAGGCTGCGGCCAATCCAGTTGCGTGCAGCGCTTTCGTGAGTTCCTTTGGGCGCCACAGCGGCATCTTGCCTGCTGAATTGCAAAAAAATGGACTTAGCAATCATCGGTTCCGGCTATGTCGGGCTTGTTACTGGAGCCTGCTTCGCTGATGTCGGGCACAACGTTCTCTGCGTAGACAACGATCCGGCAAAAGTTGAGGCTTTACGGAGCGGAAAAGTACCTATTTACGAGCCCGGTCTTGAGGAAGTCATTAATCGAAACGTTTCCGCCCGCCGCCTTCAGTTCAGTGGCGACATCAAAGAGGCAGTCGACAAATCCCAGATCATCTTCATCGCTGTCCCGACTCCGCAGAAGCCTAACGGGGATGCCGACCTGAGTTACATTGAAAAGGTGGCAAGGGAGATTGCCGGCGTGTTGCAAAGTTACCGGGTGATTGTTGATAAGAGCACCGTGCCGGTCAAGACCGGCCAGAAAGTCGCCGAATCGATCAAGCGGTATAACCGGCATAACGCCGACTTTGATGTCGTTAGCAACCCTGAGTTTCTGCGCGAAGGATGCGCCGTCAGGGACCTGATGCAGCCAGACCGGATTGTCATCGGCGCTCAAAGCGAACGTGCGATTGCTTTGATGAAAAAAGTCTATGAGCCGTTTATGGCTCCGATTCTAGTCACCGACATCAACAGCGCCGAGTTGATTAAGCACGCCGCCAATTCCTTCCTCGCTTTGAAAATCTCCTATATCAACGCACTATCCGCGATTTGCGAAGCGAGCGGAGCGGACGTTGAGAAGGTCGCCGATGGGATCGGCACCGATCGACGAATCGGGCGGAGTTTTTTAAATGCCGGGATCGGTTATGGCGGCTCCTGTTTCCCGAAGGACGTCGCTGCCTTCATCACCATCAGCGAACAACTGGGCGTTCCATTTCCGCTGCTCCGCGAAGTGCAGCGGATCAACGTGGAGCAGAAGGATCGTTTCCTGAAGGTGATCCGGGACACCCTTTGGGTATTGCGGGAGAAGAAGATCGCGGTCTGGGGACTTACTTTTAAACCGGATACCGACGACATCCGCTCTTCCGTAGCGATTGAACTCGTGGCCGAGATGCTGCGCGAAGGCGCCCAGGTTTCCGTGTACGACCCGAAAGGGATGGACAAGGCGCGCACTATAAAAACGGTGGCCGACGCGAAATTCGTCAATAGCGCTCTGGAAGCGGTAGACGATGCGGAGGCGCTGATCATCGCCACGGAATGGGAGGAATTCGCCAATGTCGACCTCGCAATAGTGAAGCAAAAGATGAGGACGCCGATCGTTTTTGACGGTCGCAATCTTTTAGATCCGACGACGATGGCGCAGCTCGGTTTCCGATATCATTCCATCGGTCGCTCAGCCGTAGCGCCGGCCTAACCGGTGGGATCACAAGTCTCGGCCCGCCGACTCGCTCTAATCGCGCTGGAGCAATGGCAGGCGGAGATCGGCCGATCGGACGCGATTATTTCGCAGCTACTCGCAAATGCGCCGATCAGCGGGGCTGATCGAGCTTTCACGTTCGAGCTGTTTTACGGAGTCTTAAGGAACCTCACGCTTCTCGATTTTTGGATCGGCTGCTTGCGGCCGGCACACGTTGACGCTGAAGTTCGGGATATTCTCCGGCTGGGCCTGTACCAGCTCCTTTTTCTTGGCACGGCCGACTACGCGGCCGTTGATGAATCGGTGACACTCGCCCGGCCTCGAGCGCGTGGCGTGATCAATGGCATCCTTAGAACCGCGGTTCGACAGCGTGAAGAATTGCAACGCCGCAGCGTGGACCAGCCGTTATCGGTGAGGGAATCTCATCCCGAATTTTTGGTCAGCCGTTGGCAAAAACATTTCGGTGCAGAGGCAACCGTTGCTCTGTGCCGGTGGAACAACCAGCCAGCTCCTATTTATGGACGAATCAACGAGCTCACGATCGATTCCGAACAGTTCCTGCATCGCTATCCACAAGGGGAGGCTTGTGAACAGTGGAGTGGGTTCGTCCGCTTCCCCAGCCCGCCTATCGAGGCGCTCGCGCGTGGCCACTGTTATGTTCAGGATCCCAGCACCACTTTGGCCTGCCGAATTCTCGATCCGCAACCCGGAGAAACCATTCTGGATGCCTGCGCCGCACCGGGAGGCAAGACGACCTACTTAGCGCAACTGATGCAAAACCGCGGTGCCATCGTGGCCTGTGACCGCGACCCAAAGAGGGTTGATGTTCTACGGGATAACGTTCGCCGGATGCAGGCGTCGATGGTGCAGGTGGTGCAGCACGACTGGCGAGAAGAACGGCTCCCAGTTGCGTTGCAAGCAGCCGCGCCGTTCGATCGGATCTTACTCGACGCTCCGTGCACAAACACCGGCGTGATGCGGCGCCGGATCGATGTGCGCTGGCGGTTGACGCCTGACGAGTTCTCCCGGATGCAACTTCGGCAGCTCGAGATTGCCAGAAGCGTGGTCGGACTGCTCAAACCGGGAGGGATTCTGGTTTACAGCACGTGCAGCCTTGAATCAGAAGAAAACGAAGTGGTGGCAAATCGGTTGACTAGCGAAGTACCCGCCGCGAATGCCGGAAAAGCTGCGGCCTCACTTCCGTTTCGGGACAGCTGCGACGGTGCTTTCGCCGTGAAGATCAGCGTCGGAAGCAATAGAGACCGTTAGTTAGTTGCATCCGGCACGCCTAGTGACATCGTAAGTTTTTCGTGCACGACCCGCGCTTCGACAAACTGGCAAAGCTACTAGTTGGATATTCGATATCGCTAAAGCCGAAGGAGAACGTCCTCATCGAAACATTCGATGTGCCGGATGAAATGACAATCGCGTTGATAAACGCCGTCCGTAATGCGGGCGGCACGCCGTTCGCGCAGATCCAGCGCAGTCGAGTAAGCCGGGCGCTCGCCCTGGGCGCGACCGAGCGTCAACTCACGTTCGCAGCTAATCATGAGCTGAGCCGAATGAAGAAAATGCATGCTTACGTAGCCATCCGGGGCAGCAATAACATCACTGAGCTTTCAGATGTTCCAGTCGGTCAGCTTAAGCTGCTGGCCAAGAAGATGCGCCCGGTTCAGGACCAGCGAGTGAAGAAAACCAAGTGGGTTGTGCTGCGATGGCCCAGTCCATCAATGGCGCAACTTGCCGGGATGAGCAGCGAAGCGTTTGAAGATTTCTATTTCGACGTCTGCACGCTCGACTACCGGAAGCTTCAACCCGGCATGAAAGCTTTAAAAAAGCTGATGGAAAGTACAGACCGGGTTGAAATCCGCGGTCGTGAGACTGATTTACGGTTCAGCATCAAAGGAATTCCAGCAATTGTTTGTGGCGGCGATCGCAACATTCCCGATGGCGAGGTGTTTACCGCCCCGGTTAGGGACTCGGTGGAAGGATATGTGACGTTCAACGCACCGACAATCTATCAAGGGACGGGATTCGATGGAATTCGGCTGGAGTTTCGCCAGGGCAAAGTGGTCAAGGCTAGCGGTAATGAAACTGACAAATTAAATCGCATCCTCGATTCGGACGCCGGAGCCCGTTACATCGGCGAATTTTCACTTGGATTTAATCCCTACATACTGCGGCCGATGCGCGACATTCTGTTCGATGAAAAGATTGCCGGCTCCTTCCACTTCACTCCTGGTCAAGCTTACGAAGAAGCAGACAACGGGAACCGCAGCCAGGTGCATTGGGACATGGTTAACATCCAAAGGCCGGAGTACGGAGGAGGTGAGGTGCGGTTTGACGGAAAAGTGATTCGACGCGATGGCGAATTTCTGCCGGCCTCGTTGAAGTCGTTGAATCCATCAAGTTTCAAAAGACCAGCGGCGTCTGCTGGTAATCGATAGGGCCCAGCAGCGGCCGATCGGGCGCCGAACTGCCTGTACAAAAAGAAGCACGCCGAAGCGCGCTTCTTTTGATGAAACTGTGAGCTGTTGTTAGGCCCGACGCGGTCCCTGTCCGAGCAGATTCAGCTGCATGATCGAAATCTCGCCACTGGCACCCAGTTGCAAGTTCGCGATCTCAAACATCGGAGCGCTTTCGATTGATCCGGCACCGGCGAGCTGAACGGCGACTTGCTTTGAGTTGGCGTTCAGAACGAGGGATGAGATATCGAAGGTCGGCGAAAACTCCACCGTGGCGATCTGGAAGGAGCTGGTGACAAGAACTGAAGCTTGCTGCGAAGGCGTCAGTTGAACCGGCGCCGCTTCGAAATTGGAAATCAGCTGCAATCCGCCAACGGTGAACGAAGGCGAGCCGCCGAGGGCCGGCCGCTGTTGCTGTGAAGGAGTCAGCCGCACTTGGCCTAATCCGCCGCCAGCAGGCTGAATTTTGGAAATCTCGAACGTGACCTGCAAATTCATTGCCGGCTGCGGAGTCTGTGAAGGCGCCAGGCGCATGGTGACGATTCGGGACGTCGGCCGCAACTGCAACGCGCCCATCTTAAACGTCGGCGTCAGCTGCATGGATGCGATCTCGAACGAGAACGTCAGCTGAACAGCGGTTTGCATCGCATTACTCGGCTGAGGATGAGGAGCGCCGCCGGCTGATGGAGTTCGAATAACTGGAGCGGTTGGGATTTGGATCGGTTCAGGCATGATTTCGGATGTGGTTGGTTGAAAAATTGACGACTCGGTTGAAACGAATCCTGAGGCGCCGGAATACGGAATCTCAATAATCGGTTCGCGATGCTCTTCCACCTCAACCGGAGCTGTGTCAACTGGAGAGGATAGCTCTGATTCCAGGACCTCCGCCTTGGGTCGTTCGGTCTCGGCTGGAACAGCTGCGATCTCGGGTTCGTCGATCATCGAGACAGGCATTTGATAGGGAACTGGTTGACCTTGAGCGACCGGCTCGAACTCGCTGGCCGGCATCGGCTCTGGAGGCGCAACATCGAACGACTCTACCGTGGCAGGGGCTTCGGGTATCGTTTCGGCTGTTTCGCCATTGGAATAGGCTGGTTGCATCCAATCCATCACCGGCTCACGCGCAGGCTCAACCTCAGCGAGCTGCGGAAACTCGGCATGGGGCTGCTCGATCTCCGCGTGGTGCTGCACTTCCTCTAGCGGCGCCATGATCTCCGCCTCTATCACCTCTGCGGCTGGCATCGCTTCGGGCTCACTTTGGAAATCCTCGATTACCGGATCTGCGAAGGATTGCTCCACAACTGGACCGACTCCCTCGATCACTGATCCAACCGATTGGGCCACCGGCTGCGCGGCCGCAGCGGCGAAGGCAACCTCAGGTTCCGGTGCGGCAACAGCTGGCGCTGCAGCAGGCGCAACCTGCGCTTCATGCGCTGGCTGTGGCTCATGGGCGACGACGGGCGGGGCTGAAGGAGCCACCTCCATTTCAGGAGTTGCAACTGCAACCGTCGGCCGGGTTGTTTTGCCGACTGGACGAACGCTTCGTCGCAACGAAGGCTCTGATGCTTTCAGTTGTAACGACACCTGGCGCGGACCGCCAATCAATCGTGTTTTAGCGTCGCCGTTCGATGCCGGCGATCCGTGGCCATTGCCATTCCCGTTACCGTTACCGAATCGCGGTCCGGTAGCAGGAAGGGGCGCGCGATAAACTTGCACGTTCGCAAGGCGCCGGCGCATATCGGGATAAAAAACGAAAAAGGCAATTGCCGCGAGGACGAGTCCGGCAACCAGGAGAACCCTGGCATCAACAAATCGGCCGATCGTTTCCGCAAAGCTCGGCTTGGCAGGTTCAGAAGAAAGGTGCGCCGGCGCGATCGCGGTTGCGGCCGGTGACGCCGCAGCAGTAATCACCGGCTGTTTAGCTGCCGCACCAGCCGACGCTGGAGAAGGAGCGGTGAGATCGGTGAGAGGGGCAGTGGCTGTCGCCTTTGGCACGTTATGCTCGTCGATGGCGGCAGAGGCAACGACCGAAGCCGACGGAGAAGCAGCGGAGACCGGTGTTTCAACGGTCGGCGAAAGTGACGGCACGGCGACTGCCGGAATGTCTGACGGCATGGCCGGTGTTCCCGCCGCACCCGATTCCTTCGAATTGGTTGAGGTCGGCGCAGAAGCAACCGCGGCACCTGCGTTAGGCGCCGTTAAACCACTGCCACTTGAGGTCGCGGCATTTGGAACCGGCGACGCCAGCGCCAAGGTTTCGGTCTTCTTGGCCTGTTTACTGGCCCCACCGGTATCCGGGATCGGACTCGGTTCGATGGCCGGACTGGCTTCGGTCTGCGCTGAAGCAGCGACTGCCGCGGCTTCCGATGCCGGGCCAGGCGATCCGCCGGTGGTAGGACTTTGCAGCCAACCGACATCGTAAAAAGAATCCGCAAACACACCGTTCAATGACGCCGAATAAATTTTCTTAGCCGATGCGATCCAGTCGTTAGCCTTAACCGGGTTGTTATGCTTGAACTCCCACGCGGACTGCGCGTAGTAGAGCGCCGGTGTGTCGCCGGTGAACTGGAATTGCTCCATCATCTTCTGCGCTTTGCTGTCCTGACCTTCCAACAGCAACGTCATGAAGATCTTGAACTTGATCATCTGTGACGCCTGATTCTTGTCGCCACCAGGCGTCTGATTGAACAGCGCCTCAAACCGGTCGCGGGCCTTCCGATAATCTTTCTTCTTAAATGGAATCTGGGCGAGGTTGTACTGCGCTTCACGGAACTTCGGATCGATCTTCGCGGCTTTCTTGAACGCCGCTTCGGCGCCGTCGAAATCTTTCTGCTCCATCAGGATTTCGCCTTTGAGGGTCAGGATTGGCGCCTGGTTAGGATCTGCGCCGTCGGCCTCTTCCACAAACTTCTTCGCGGTATCAATGTCGCGCTGTTGAAATGCCTGCTGCGCCTGGTCGAATCGCGAACGTGCAAACGCCTTCAACTTGGCGGCCCGCTCCTGCGGCGTGGTGATTTCCAGCGCGGCGCGGGATTGACCAGCCTGCTTTTGCAGCCAGCCGACTTCGAATAGGGATTCAGCAAACAGTTTGTTCAGCTGGGGAGTGAAATTCTTCTCCGCCGCAGCCATCCAGTCTTTCGCTTCCTTGTAATTCTTGTGTTGAAGCGCGATCGCGGCGTTGGCGTAATGAACGGCCGGCGTCTCGGGCGATAGTTCAAACTTCGCCAGGATCGAGTCCACCATGTTTTCTTTGCCTTCCATTAGATAGGTCAGCAAAATTTTGTACTGAATCAGCTGCGCCGCTTCGCCCTGCAGATCAGAAACATTGGTGGAGAGAAGCTCTTGAAAACGGGTGCGCGCTTCGGGCCAATCTTTTTTCAGGAACGGAATTTCAGCCAGGTTGAATCGAGCATTCCAGAACTTCGGGTCGATTCGCAGCGCTTCATGCAAAGCCGCCTCCGCCTTGTCGTAGATCCCTTCGCGCATGAAGATGACACCGCGAAGATTTTGGGACTCCGCGAGGTCAGGTTGACGCGCGTCAATCGCGTCGAGTTGTTTCAGGGCCTCAGGAAAATTATTGGCATCGAATTCGCGAAACGCCTTGTCATACATCCCTTCCAATTCGGCTTTGGACGGGGCTACGTTATTCGCCGCAAAAGAACTGAGCACCAGCACCGAAATAGCCGCGATTTTCCTGATCTTCATCGAAATATCATTACAACTTTCGCCGAAGGGGATGACAAGCCTAATTTTCGAAGCAAAAGCTGGGAAAAAGAATACGAGCAGGAATCGAGCCGAGATGTGGTGGGAACCGGCTGACATGGCCAGGTTGAGCCCGGGAACGGCGCGAGTTTGCTCGGTCGCAAAGTACTGCATTTTTACGCGCGTTTAGCTTGATGCGCAAATGCTGTTGTCGAAGAAATTTACGACCGCCACCGGCAGGGGCTGTGGCGTCATGCCGGATTCAATCCGGCAACAATTCGAAGTCCTTCCAACGTCAGATTAGGATGCACCGCCTGAATGTCTGGAAGCCCTCGCGCAATCAATTGCGCGTACCCGCCTGTGGCCACGACTTTGACTCGCTGCCGACGAAACCGTTCTGCCTTGATCCCCAACAAGATTTCGCGAACCAAGCCACGATAGCCGTAGATCGCGCCCGCCATCATCGCGTCGGCGGTTGATTTTCCGACGGCGGTCTTCGGCTCTTTCAAGGAGAGTTTCGGGAGGAGTGCCGTGCGGTGATATAGAAAGCTGGTCATCGCCTCGAGACCGGGTGCAATGACTCCGCCAATGTATCGCTGTTGCTTCGACACCACGTCGAAAGTCACTGCGGTGCCGAAATCGACGACGATCGCGGGGCAACCATAAAGAACGGCAACGGCGGCAGCATTGGCCAGACGGTCAGCGCCTATGGTTTCAGGCGCGGGATACTCCACACCCACACCAAGATTAATTTTGGAGCTTAACCACAAGAGCCGGGACTTCGCGGCCGCGATCTCGATTGCCCGATTCCGTTTCGGGACCACTGACGAAACAACCACCGTTTCCGGATGTTTGTTGGCTAAGACGTCGCGCAAGTAGTCAGCGGTGAAATCGCGCGTGGCCACTCGCAGCGGGCGCGACAAGCGAGTCTCGGATGAAAAAGCCAGCTTGGTGAAGGAGTTACTTACATCGATCAGCAAATAGCGATGCCGCTTCACTGGCGATCATCATAACACATAGCGCCAGCGAACCAGCGCCTGTAAACTTGCGAGGGTTTCGTCAAACACTTACCCTCGTCCCGTGCGCAAATTGATTCACCGGCCGCGGCGTTTAAGGCGCACTGCTTCGCTCCGAAATCTGGTGCGGGAAACAACTGTCGGACCAGCGGACGTGATCCTGCCGCTGTTCGTTAGCGAGAAAATTTCCGAACGCCGGGCGATTTCAAGCATGCCTGGAGTGTTTCAATTTTCGCCGGATGAAATCGCCGATGAAGCAAGTCGGGCCCTGGACTGCGGTCTCCAGGCAATCATTCTGTTCGGTATACCAAAAGAAAAAGATGAGCACGCCAGCGGGGCCTACGCGGAAGCCGGTGTTATTCAAAAAGCGGTGGCTGCGATTAAGAAGAAATCTCCCGAGCTTGTGGTGATCACCGATGTTTGCCTGTGCGAATACATGAGCCATGGTCATTGCGGCGTTACCCGGCTGGACGGCGAACATTTCCACGTTCTGAACGACGAATCGGTTGAGTTGTTAGCAAAGACGGCGCTGTCGCATGCCCAGGCTGGTGCGGACATGGTCGCGCCTAGCGACATGATGGACGGACGGATCGGCGCGATTCGGGACACTCTGGACGCGAACGGGCTCGAGGATACTGGAATCATCAGTTACGCAGCGAAATTCGCATCGGTCTTTTATGGACCTTTTCGGGACGCGGCCGAAAGCCCTCCGAAGTTCGGCGATCGTCGCACCTACCAAATGGATCCGGCCAATGCGGATGAAGCCCTACGCGAGATCGCCCTGGATGTAGACGAGGGCGCCGACATCATTATGATCAAACCGGCGCTGCCGTATCTCGACATCCTGTATCGCGCTCGAGAACGATTCGGCAAACCGATGGCGGTTTATCACGTCAGTGGTGAGTATGCCATGGTCAAAGCCGCCGCTGAGAAGGGCGTTGTGGATGAGCGAACAGCGGTTCTGGAACTGATGACGTCTTTAAAACGGGCCGGCGCGGACCTCATCGTGACCTATTGGGCCCGAGAGCTAGTGAAATGGGCGCACAGTTAGGCCAATCCCGGGGTGAAACAGCAGCGCACCGGCAGCTAAAACGGCTTACCTTGTTATGGGCTCAGGCCCAGGGCTTCACCGCCTGTGCTGTTGAAGTCACACTTCCAAAGTGCCGCTATCGCGCCGACGTGGTCGCCTATCGAGCTTTAACGGACTGCGGCATAACAGCCGTTTTTGAATGCAAACAGGCGCGGTGTGATTTACGCCGGGATAACTGCTGCACGTCCGTTACGCAATCCCGGCTGCAGACGTTGTGTCGCCGAAGGCGAACGCTCGAAAAACATCTGCGGGTCCATTACCCCACACTGAGAATCTCTGATTCGCTGTTTCCAGAATTCGATTCCCATAATTTCGAAGCGATCGGGCATCACAATTACGGCCGGGTATTGAAAGAACTTCAAGCGCTCCAAAACCGCTTGTACGACTGCAGCAAGTTCGAGCGTTTGATGCGCTATCGGTGCGCCAATCTGCTCTTTCTCGTATTGACGCCGGAACTGTTCGATGAGGCTGAGATTCCGGTCGGCTGGGGCGCGCTGGTCGCGTCGGAGGAGCGTCTCACATTGGTTCGGAAGCCGGTTTTGCAGGAAGTAGCCAAAGACCACTCCGTTCGCATTCTGCAGCGGATTGCTGCCGCCGGAACTCGTCAGTTGAACCGGCAGTTAGCCATCACGTTCGAAGAAGTCATGGCCGAACGTTCACGCAATCCATACTGCGCCTGAATCGACCGCGGTCGTTTTACTTCGCCACCAGCAGGTTTTTGCCAGTCATCTCAGGTGGCTGAGGCACTCCGAGTAGAAACAGCAATGTTGGTGCGATATCAGCAAGAATGCCATCGCGACAACGGAACCGGTCAGCGTCTTCTGCGATATATACGCAGTGCACCAGATTCGTGGTGTGCGCTGTGTTAGGCGAGCCGTCCGGATTCCGCATCTGCTCGCAATTTCCGTGGTCCGCTGTCAGCAGACACTTACCTCTCAGGCGCAGCAACTCCGCGATAATCCGAGAAACACAGGCATCGATTGTCTCGACGGCCTTGATGCCAGCGGCAACAACGCCGGTGTGTCCAACCATGTCCGGATTCGCGAA
>JBJMXE010000078.1:0-18275 GCA_045809745.1 Chthoniobacterales bacterium
CCTGCTCGATGTGGTTCAGGTACAGATGCAAATCGCCGAACGTGTGCACGAAATCGCCAGGGCTAAGGTTGCACACCTGCGCCACCATCATCGTGAGGAGCGCGTAGGATGCGATGTTGAATGGCACGCCCAAAAATAAATCAGCGCTCCGTTGATAAAGCTGGCAGCTCAGCGCGCCATTGTTCACATAAAATTGGAACAAGACGTGACACGGCGGTAGCGCCATCGACTCGATCTCCGCCGGATTCCATGCGCTAACCATCAGTCTGCGGCTGAATGGGTTTGATCGTATTTGCGAGATCACGTTCTCGATTTGATCGACCCGAACACCGTTAGCCCCCCGCCAATCGCGCCATTGCGCGCCGTAAACCCGGCCGAGATCGCCGGTCTCATCCGCCCATTCGTCCCAAATCGTCACTTTGTTTTCATTCAGATATTTGATGTTGGTGTCGCCCCGCAGAAACCAGAGCAGCTCGTAAATGATGGATTTGAGATGCAGTTTCTTTGTCGTTAGGGCGGGGAATCCCGGCCCATGGGCGCTGAGATCGTAACGTGCCTGCGCTCCAAAAATGGAGACTGTGCCGACACCGGTCCGATCGGTCCGCCGTTCGCCGTGCTCGAGAACGAGTCGAAGAAGATCGTGATATTGGCGCACGTGAAAAATCTATGTCCAAAGCACGAATCCCGAAACCCGAAATCCGAAACAATCTTCGAAAATCAGCGGAATGATCGAATTCGATTCGCTCGGCTAAGAAGCCAGCTGGTTTGAAAAAATTCGGAGAATATTTCGAGCTTCGGACTTCGGAATTCGAAATTCCGCGGCGCCGCCGCGGTTACTTCGCGCCTTGCAGATCGTTCTCCAGCTGCTTGCGACGTTCTTCCAGCGTTTGCAACCGCAGCTGCCAGCGATGCAACTGAATGCTCAACTGGTTGATGTAGCCGGTCACTTCAGTGCGTTGCGATTCGTTCTCTTTCAGCTGACGACGCAACTCCGCGACCTTGCTGTTCGGGTCGCCACTCGAACCAGACGAAGATGAAGTTGATCGCGGCGCGCCGATTGTCGGAACCTTTGGGACCTCGGTCGGCTTGCCACATTTGGAACACGGCAACGTCATCCCGGCAGCGGCGGAATCCACCACCAAAGGTGAGGTGCAATGTCTGCACGCAAACGTGATGTCTTTGGCCGGTGACACAGCAGTATCAGCGGTAGTAGCAGTCGCAGTTCCCACGAAATGCCGTAAAAAGCAGGTGACATACCGCCGCGGCAGAGCCGCGGAATGACGAAGCACGAATACCGAATTCCGGAACGGTTGTAGCCGGCCGCGGTGAGGCCGCCGCCTGCCTCAGGTTGTAAACGGCGGTTGCCTTGTCGCCGTAGTTGGGAAGGCCGGATACCAAACGCCTGTTAACTAGTCAGGTGCTCTACAACGAGTGTGTCCCACTGTGTCGCATATTTTTGGGTGGCAGTGTGCCAAGTCGTCTCGACTGCGCACCATGTTGATAATCACAACACCTTCTAGTTCAGCATGTTATAACCTTCACTCTATCCGGAATAACCCATGCTAAGACATGTGCCAGGTCGAACGCTCGGCCGCGGCAATTCTATCCGTCGGCTGACTACGATCTGAAAGGAACTCATTATATATGGCAAAAGTTTTAGGTATCGATCTGGGAACCACCAACTCGTGCATGGCGGTGATGGAAGGTGGCGACCCGATAGTTTTGGAAAATAGCGAAGGCGCGCGCACAACGCCTTCGGTGGTGGCATTCACCAAGAGCGGCGAACGCCTGGTCGGCCAGGCCGCCAAACGTCAGGCTGTTACCAACCCGCAGAACACGATTTTCTCAATCAAACGCTTCATGGGCCGCAAATTCGACGAGATCCGTGAGGAACAGAAACGCGTTCCCTACAAAATTGTAAAAGCGGCGAACGGCGACGCCCACGTTCAGATCGAAACGGACGGACAGGTGAAGACCTATTCGCCGCCGGAAATTTCGGCGATGATTCTATCGAAGCTACGCAGCGACGCGGAAGCGAAGCTGGGTGAAAAAATTACCCAGGCGGTCATCACCGTGCCGGCGTATTTCAACGATTCACAGCGTAACGCGACCAAGGATGCCGGGAAAATTGCCGGCTTGGAAGTATTGCGCATCATCAACGAGCCGACGGCGGCTTCGTTAGCCTACGGTCTCGATAAGAAGAAAGACGAGAAAATCGCGGTTTACGACCTCGGTGGCGGCACGTTCGATATTTCCGTTCTGGAAATCGGCGACGGCGTTTTCGAAGTCAAAGCGACCAATGGCGACACGCATCTTGGCGGTGACGACTGGGATTCGCGCATCATGGATTGGATCGTTAACGAGTTTAAGAAAGACAGCGGCATTGATCTGACCAAGCAGCCGGACGCGGTTCAACGCATCAAGGAAGAAGCGGAGAAAGCGAAGATCGCGCTGTCGTCCACTCAGGAGTACGAAATCAATCTTCCGTTCATCACGGCCGATGCGAGCGGTCCGAAACACATTCAGAAAAAGGTGACCCGGGCCAAGCTCGAGCAACTCACTGACGATCTGTTTCAGAGAACGATTCCGCCGGTGAAGTCCTGCTTGAAAGACGCCGGCGTTTCCGAGCGTGAAGTTGACGAACTGGTACTGGTCGGTGGCATGACTCGTATGCCGAAGGTGGTGGATACGGCGCGGCAGTTGATCGGCAAGGAACCGCATAAGGGTGTGAACCCGGACGAAGTGGTTGCGGTTGGCGCGGCGATTCAGGGCGGTGTGCTCAAGGGCGACGTCAAAGACGTGCTGCTCCTGGACGTGACGCCGTTAACGCTGGCGATTGAAACAGCCGGTGGCGTGGCTACTCCGATGATTCCGCGTAACACCACGATTCCAACCCGGAAGTCGCAGATCTTCTCGACCTACAGCGACAACCAGCCGGGGGTCGAGATCAAGGTATTGCAAGGCGAACGTCCGCTCTCGCGCGACAACAAGCAGTTAGGCACGTTCCATCTCGATGGAATTCCGCCGGCTCCGCGTGGTGTTCCGCAGATTGAGGTGACATTCGACATCGACGCAAACGGCATCCTGCACGTCTCGGCCAAAGATCTCGGTACCGGAAAAGAGCAGAAGATTTCGATTACCGGCAGCTCGGGCCTCTCGAAAGACGAAGTGGAGAAGATGCAGCGGGAAGCCGAATCGCACGCCGAAGAAGACAAGAAGGCGAAGGAAGCGATCGAGATCAAGAACAACGCGGACATGCTGGCTTATCAGTCGGAGAAACAGCTCAAGGAATTGGGCGACAAGATTTCCGGCGACAAGAAGAAGCAGTTGGAAGACGCGATCAAAGCGGTGCGCGATGCGATCGACAAAGGTGACACCGACTCGATCAAGCGCGCTTACGATGATCTGCAAAACAAATTCCAGGAAGTTAGCGCCGACCTTTACAAGCAGGCGTCAGCCAGTGCCGGTGGCCAGGCCGGTCCCGGGCCGCAACCCGGCGCTGAAGCCGGTGGTCGCCCAGGTGCCGAACAAGGCGCCGGCAGTCGCCAGTCCGGCTCGGACCGCGGCGGAGCAGGTGGTGGCAACGGCGACGTTGTCGATGCCGAGTTCGAAGTGGTCGACGAAGACAAGAAGAAGTAATTCGCAAACAAATTTGCCGGACGACCCCGAAAGCATTCGGGGTCGCCGGCTCAACCCAAAACCACACTGAAGGAGTGATACAAACATGGCAGTTAACGTAAGACCCCTCGGAGATCGGGTGTTAGTTCAGCCGATTGAAGAGCAGGAAGTAAAAAAAGGCGGAATCATTATTCCTGATACCGCTAAAGAGAAACCTCAGGAGGGCAAAGTCGTCGCTCTCGGCACTGGGAAAACCGACGACAACGGAAAGAAAGTCGAATTCACCGTGAAGAAGGGTGACAAAGTGCTGATCAGCAAATACGGCGGCACCGAAATCAAAATCGACAGCGAGTCCTACCTGATCATGCGCGAGGACGACATCCTCGGCATCATTGGTTAATCGCCTCAACTTCCAAACCACTCAACTACTCAACTTAAACTATGGCAGCTAAACAATTACAATTCGACGAAAACGCGCGGCATGCATTGCTGCGTGGGGTCGAGAAACTGGCGAGAGCCGTCAAGGCAACGCTCGGACCGAGCGGTCGCAACGTTATTCTCGACAAGAAATTCGGCAGTCCCACGATCACCAAGGACGGCGTGACCGTCGCGAAAGAGATCGAGCTGGAAGATCCGTATGAAAATATGGGTGCGCAGCTCGTTCGCGAAGTCGCTTCCAAAACCTCGGACATCGCTGGCGACGGCACCACCACGGCGACCGTTCTCGCAGAGTCCATCTATAAAGAGGGGCTGCGTAACGTCACCGCCGGTGCGAATCCGACTTCGCTTCAGCGCGGCATCATGAAAGCCGTCGAAGCGATCACGGAAGAGCTCAAGAAAATCTCCAAGAAGGTCAGTGACCGCACCGAGATCGCTCAGGTCGCGACCGTTTCGGCTAACTGGGACAAAACGATCGGCGAAATCATTGCCGACGCGATGGACAAGGTTGGCAAGGACGGCACGATCACGGTCGAGGAAGCCAAGTCGATCGAGACCAGTCTCGACGTCGTTGAGGGCATGCAGTTCGACAAAGGTTATCTGTCGCCCTACTTCGTGACCAACGCGGAAGCGATGGAAGCGATCCTGGACAACCCGTACATCCTGATTCACGAGAAGAAGATCTCCAGCTTGAAAGACATGCTCCCGCTGCTCGAGAAAGTGGCGAAGGCAGGTCGGCCGCTGTTGATCATCGCTGAAGACGTGGAAGGCGAAGCGCTCGCGACGTTAGTCGTGAACAAGCTCCGTGGCACGTTGCAGGTTTGCGCAGTCAAAGCCCCGGGATTTGGCGATCGTCGTAAGGCGATGCTGGAAGACATTGCCGTCCTAACCGGTGGCAAATGCATCACCGAAGACCTCGGCATCAAACTCGAGAACGTGAAACTTGAAGATCTCGGCCGCACCAAGCGCGCCACGATCGACAAGGAAAACACCACGATCGTTGAGGGCGAAGGCACCCAGAAGGATATTCAGGGTCGCGTTGCTCAGATCCGTCGTCAGATCGAAGAGACGACGAGCGATTACGATCGCGAGAAATTGCAGGAACGCCTGGCCAAGCTCGCCGGTGGCGTTGCCGTCATTAATGTTGGCGCGGCTACCGAGACCGAGATGAAAGAGAAGAAAGCGCGCGTGGAAGACGCGTTGCACGCGACTCGCGCGGCGGTTGAAGAAGGCATCGTCCCTGGCGGCGGTGTCGCATTCATCCGTGCGCAGAAGTCACTCGATAACATCAAGGATCTCGAAGGCGACGAGCAGGTTGGCGTCAGCATTGTCCGGCGCGCGATCGAAGAGCCGCTCCGTCAGCTCGCGGATAACGCGGGCCAAGAAGGCGCGCTCATCGTGCAAGAGGTCAAGAAGCGTAAAGGCAGCGAAGGTTACAACGTGGCGACCGGTGAATATACCGACCTCGTTAAGGCCGGCGTGGTCGACCCGACCAAAGTGACCCGAAGCGCGCTGCAAAACGCGGCGTCGATCTCCGGTCTGTTGCTCACCACCGAAGCCCTGGTAACGGAGCTTCCTGAAAAGGAAAAGACTCCTCCAATGCCAGGCGGCGGCGGTATGGGCGGCATGGGCGGAATGGACTACTAAGCCGAAACGACAAATGAATTACAGCGGCCGGGTCAGAAATGACCCGGCCGTTTTGTTTTGTAGAAGACTCCAATGTCGCGCCGTAGCCAATGCGAGCGCCGATCCAATGCCAGGGGGCGGCGACATGGGCCGAATGAATTACTGAGCCTAACAAGCCCAACGTTGGTTACGGCGAATGTATGGCTTCGGAGCTCCACCTGCCGATTTCGGTGCCGCGGCCGCCGCACGATAATTTTGCTATCGCGCTGGGCGTGGCTAACCACGCGTAGGCGGAAAAGAAGGCCGGACGATAAACACGATCGGGTAGGAATTAGAAGACCGACCGTTTAGGGCTTTGACTTCACCCAGCTGGAGGCGGAGCGGACGATGACCCATTTGTCTTCTCGCTTGACGCAAACATCCATGAAGCTCCCGTAACCGCTGGTGTCTTCCCCGCGGTCGGTTCTTTTTTCGGTCACGGTTCCCTGGATCACGCCCACGTCGCCTAACACCTTCACGTACATAGGGCCAAGCTTGAACGACTCGAGTTTGTGGTAGCCGGCTTTCAGGTCGGTCAAAAAGCCCTCTCTGGTTAAGACCTTGCCGCTAACCCCAACGCTTTGCCAATCCTCGGACAGGACCTGGTTGAACTTGTCGCTATCAGCATCCTTGATCGCATCGCCGAAATCCTGAGCGAGTTGCTCAAGAGCGGCGACATCGCTCGCATCATTGGCGGACGCCGTAGAGTTTTGGGCCGAAACCAGTCCAGCGGATATACAGGTAAACAGAATCGTCCCGACGAGATTTTTCATTGGCAGCGTTTTCATTGGTTGTGCTTCTATTCGATTTAGCGGCACCGGGGAGTGTATTACCTCGACAGTGCCGCGCACAGATCAATTCAGGAGCGGCGGGCCGGGAAGCTGTTAGCGTTCCCAGGGATTTTGGTTCGGACGCTAGCACCGTCCCCTACAGGAAGTCAGATATTGGCGTTTATTCGCGTCCATTCGCGGTTAGAGGTTTAACCAACTTCCGGTACCGGTTCGGTGTCATGGATCCGGCCGTAATCGACGACCAGGTTGCCGTCGGGAAGTTCCTGGTAGATGTCGACGAAACGTTCGTTCCAGCGGATGTCGTCATAGGAGTAATCCTGCTGGCTCTCCACGCTGGCGGCAAAAGCGCGTTCGATCGATGTGACTGACGCGACGAAAAAGGCGTCGCATTTTCGCAGAGTTTCGACGGTGGCCCCGTGAAGCGGGCTGTTCTCGTCGATCGTGTGCCGGATCGTTAGGGCGGCGGGGAACAGCGGCATGTATTTGGGATAAACAGTCAACTCGTGAAAGCGCCGGATTAATTCACCTTCGGCTACCGGTTCGTCCCGGGAAAACATCAGTCGAAATTGGGCGTCGACCATGCTGGTGTGACGCAAGTTGGCGACCCGCAACATAACCGATGGCCGGCCATCGTGATTCCCTATCAGAATCGAATGGCTGAACAGGAGCCGGGCGGTTGGGCGCGAAAACCGGACGAAGATCAGACCGGTGATCACCGCCAGCCAGATCATGCCGAGAAAGATCTCGATGGTCACGATGACGTGACCGTAGACGTTAGCCGGATAGTTATGTCCGTAGCCAACGGTCGCCAGCGTTTCGACACTGAAAAAGAACGCCTGAGGAAACGAGCCGGGTCTGATTTCGGCGATGCAGTGCGGATCGACCAGGTACAGAATGGCGAAGACGAGGTTGACAAACAGATAGCTGACCAGCAGGAAGAGATAGAACTGCGGCCAGGTGAGGGAGAGCACCCAATGGTAGCTGTCGCGCCAGTCACGGTGGGCGGCATTGATCTTCAGGAATTCGGTGCGCCCGGAACGGACGGGAATCGGAGCGCGTGGCCGGGGCATCACCTTCGTTTAGCAGCAGTTGGGCTCTGCGAAAAGAGCGCCGATGAGATTAACAGGAGGTAACCAAGGCAGCGCAGGTAACTGCGAATCCTCCTTCGCCAAGAATACCGCCGACGAGTAAGTCAAAAAATTCTCGCAGGAGACAACGGAACTAATGGACAGGCAGTGGAAAACGCCCAACGCCGAACGTCCAACGCTCAATAAAAGATTGCAGATCAGATCGAAAGCCCGGCGTCGCCTTCGATGACCTGCTGAACCAACTTTGGCCGCTGGCCGGGCTGCCACAGCTTCGCCGTGTGTGCGACGCGGTAACGGAGCGGGCCGCCATCGGGTTGCTTGCTGCGCGTAATTGGGCGGGGGATGCAGACGAACTCGGTCCGCATTTCCTCGCCGGTGAGCCGAACCTTCGCATAGCCGTGACCACCGAGATCGACGTACTCGAGGTGTGGGGCGAGCTCCGGGTTCGATAGGGAACGCGCGCGCTTCAGATCGAAGCTCTTGGCGTACTCAAGGCAGGAGCGGACGCCGTGCTTCAGCAGCATGTTATACGTCCAGTCGGGCTTGGCACCATCGGGATGATCGGCCAGAAACAGCGGGCGCAGCGGATTGGTCTTGGGAAAATTGTGCTCATAGGCTTCCATCGGTCCTGCGCTCGAGAGCGAAGCGCCGACGAAGCTCAACCCGACGGGATTGAACTTCCCCGGCGGCAGTTCCGACGTCGCGTATCCGGCCCAGAAGCTGTGGCGATCGCCCGAAACGATGGCGAAGCCGGTGATCTTCGCGTCGCGCACGAGGTCGTAGATCTCGGCGCGCTCCCGGTAGGCCGTGCCGTAATCGCCGCTGTTGAGCGAGGCATAGGTGGACTTCGGCCACGCTTCTTTCGTTAGGCCGACGGGAAGATTTTGCGGGTCGGCGCGCCAGTCGAGCGCGCCTTCCGAGTTGCCCCAGATTTTCCAGGTCGCTTTTGAGTTGCGAAGCTGGTCCTTGAACCACGCTTTCTGCGCGGCGCCGAGAATGGTTTGCGGAGGTGCGTTGCGCTGCGGATTGGGAACCTTTGCATCGTTGAACGTCACTTCGGCCGGCGGATTGCCGCCGTTGAAGGCGCGGCCGCCATCGAGAATCTGCGCGGCATCTTCGGGAAACATCCCGGTGAATTCGGGACCGAACTTCCCTATCGCCTCGTCGCTGAACGGGTCGGCGCTGCGATAGCTGTGCTGATCGGTGATGATGAGGTCGAGGTGCTTGCCGTAGCGATAAGTGCGGTAGCCGATCAGGCTGTTGATCGCGGCCAGGTTGTTAGGCTCGTCGCCCAGGCCGTGCTCGTCCCATTTCTCGATTGCCACATCGGTCACCGGCGGCGGATCGAAGTGTTCCATGGAAGCTCCGCTGACCTTCTTGCAACGCGACGGCAGATATTCCCACCACGCCTGGTTGGCGGCGACCTTGATGCTTTGGCCCGCCCGAGATTTGCCGCCCGCCTGCTGGATGCTCTGCCAGCCCTGCCACGAGAATTCGTGATTGTCCCACATGGCCACAAACGGCCAGCGCGCGCGCGCGTCCTGCAAATCGGGATCGGCCAGGTAGCCTTTGTAGATAGCCCGATAGCCTTCAACCGTCAGCGGGAAATGAAAATGGCCGACCTTCCCTCCGTCTGGAATGCGCGCGACCTCGTAAATCGTGCGGTCGTAACGCGTTTTCACTTCGTCGGGATATTCGACGACCTCGTAAATGAAGTCCCCCAGATGGAGCACGAACTCGAGCTGGTCGGCAGGGGACGCACGCTCGTCCTCAAAGATCATCCGCCGAAAGGCGTTGAGCGTGCCCTCATTGACGTCCTGGCAGCTAACGACGGCAAAGTTGACGGGGCGCGCATCGTCTGGTTTGGGAGCGGTGATAGTGCGGCCGATGCGGCTGCCGTTCCCTTCAGCGTCGGTGAAACGATACCAATAGATCCGCGACGGCTTGAGGCCGCCGACTAGCACGCGCGTCGTCCAGTCCGACGAAACCGAGACGGGTGCCGTGGCGTGAGCAACGACGCGCTTGAAGGCTTGGTCCTCAGCGACTTCGACGGTTAGGATGTGCCGAGTGTCATCAGTGAACGGCCGGCGGGTCCACAAGATGACGCTGTTCGGATCCGGATCTCCGGAAGCCACACCTTCGGGATAGAGATCGCGCCGCTCCTGCCAGCGAACTCGTGAGGCATGTGCTCTTCCACCCCAGGCAAGCGCGGCGCCGAGCGTCGCCGCAGTCTTAATGAACTTCCGACGGCTGAGCGTCATTTTCCCAGATTACACAGATTTCCGCCGATTGAGGCACGGAGAATTGACTCAGGAAAATAGGAAGTCCGGAAAAAACGGAAAGTAATGGGATAAGACCGAGCCTGTCCCTCCTGAAGCTAATCACCGTTGTCGCGAGGCCGTCCAAACCCTAGCTGCTTTCAGCGACAGTCCCCTACAGCCACTTTCTGCCTGTTCAGAATCTGTGGAAATCTGCGCAATCTGTGGACGACTTCTTTCGAAGCAGCTTCCGGAATCCTGCATAATCTCGCCGCGGCGAGTCCGTAAGTTTTCGGACCTGTCTAAATTCTTCGAGCCGCGAGGGGCTGAAAACGTCGGGTAACGCTGCTATGTTGCCCCGGGATGTTTGAGATTAAGCAGAAGGCGAAAATGACCGAGCGGGCGCTTCTGGTTGGGGCGTTTACCGAGTCGGCCAACGAAGCGCACGCGCAGAGTTTGCTCGAAGAACTGGAGGAGCTGGTTGCGACTCTTGGGATTCCGGTCGTCGAGCGGAAGCTGGTTTTTCATCGGGAAAATCATGCGCGTTACCTGATTGGGTCAGGGAAAGCGCAGGAAATCGCCGACCTGGCGAAACAACTCGAGTGCGACGTGCTGGTTTTGGACAATTCCCTTTCCCCTTCGCAGCAGCGGAACTGGGAAGAACTGGCCGGTATCACCGTGGCGGATCGAGAGGAAATCATCCTCGATATTTTTGGCGCCCGTGCGCAGACCCGCGAAGCCCGTATACAGGTTGATCTCGCCCGAATGCAATATTCGTTGCCGCGCTTAACGAGGGCCTGGAGTCATTTGGGCCAGCAGGGCGGCGGCATCGGCGCAAAGGGCGAAGGCGAAAGCCAGCTCGAACAGGACAAACGCAAGATCCGGTTGCAGATCGATCGGTTGAAACGCGAACTGGAAGAGGTGCGGAGCACGCGGGCTACCCAGCGCAAAGATCGGAAACGGGCGCCGGTACCGAATGCGGCGATCGTCGGCTACACCAATGTTGGTAAATCATCGCTGCTGCGGCGACTGACTGGCGCAGACGTTTTGGTTGAAAACAAACTGTTTGCCACGCTCGACACCACCACCCGCAAGATTGCCTTGCCTAACAAGCAACCGCTCTTGCTGACTGATACGGTCGGGTTCGTCCGGAATCTGCCGCACCAGCTGGTTGAAGCCTTCAAGGCGACTTTGGAAGAGGCGACCTTGTCGGATTTCCTAATCCACGTGCTCGACGCGTCGCAACGCGAGGTCATGGAATTCTATAACACGACCATGAAGGTCCTGACTGACCTCGGCGCTGATACTCGCCAGATGCTGATAGTTTTTAACAAGATCGACAAAGTCACGGATGAACATGTGTTGCCCGATTTGCGCCGGCATTTTCATGATGCGGTTTTCATGTCGCTGCACACGGGTGAAGGAATGGAGGAACTGATCGAGCGGATCTCCGAGTTCGTTGCTCGCGGGACGATGTCGGTGGATCTACGAGTTCCCGCGGCGCGGGCCGATCTGCTGGCGCGCCTTCATCGCGACGGAACTGTGCATGAAGTGCGCTATGAACATGATTTCACTCACATCACCGCGACGATCCCGACGCGGTCGCTGGAGGTTTACTCGCCGTTCTTGCCGGCCGCAGATCTGCCGGTCATTGATGAAACTGTGCATCCAGTCGTCTAATCAATCGATCGCCATGACACGGATTATTTGTCTCACTGCTCTGGCCGCAGTTTTGGTCGGCTTCTGCGGCTGCGACAAAAAGACGTCTGAGGACCTTCAACAAAAGGCCGACAAAGCGAAGCAGACGATCGAGACCAGGGCGAAAGAGGCGAAGCAAGCGGCCGATAAGCAGATCGAGAACGCGAAGCCGAAGCTCCGGGAGCTCAGCGACAAAGCGAAGCAGGCAGCGAAAGACGCGGAGCCGAAGGTCAGGGAGTTTGGCGAGAAAGCGAAAGATGCCGCCGATTCTGCTGCGGAAAAGGTGAAGGAGGCGACTAACGGTTCGTCTTCGACGCCGACACCATAAGATGAGTTGATAGTTGACTCTTGAGAGTTGAGGGCGGGCGGCAGCGGCGGTATGGTCGAAGAGACCACGGTTAGACTTGGATTGCCCCGCCGGGGTCAGCCACCCCGGCTACAACTGCCGGCTTCCCCTACGTAAGTCTCTGTGCTCTCGGTGGTCTCTAGCGCAGCGGGCGGTTAAATTCTTTTCTTTGTTCTCAGGGCTGGTCCACCACCCGACCATGCGCGCTGACGTAGGGCGAAGCGTTGCGCCGGTCGGGCGAGAGACGGCGGCCCAGCGCGACGCCGGGAAGCTCCACGAAACGCCAACTGAGCCAGGCCAGTGGAGTGATCGCCAGGATAGATACAATCGCCAGAGCAATCGCGAGTATCACGGAGGGCACGCCGGCATCGAGCAAACGTGAGAGCGTGCCGGGCATCGTCCAAATCACGAGAAGCGTAAGCGGATGCAGCAGGAAAAAACTGTAGGAGATCCGCCCGTAAAAACGAAACGGTTGCCAGGTCAATATCCGCCACATCATATTTTCTTTTCCATACACCAGAACGGCGATAATCCCCGCCGCAGAGGCGCACTGGAAGAAACGGCCCCAGCGCGACATTTGCCCAAGGTATGCCCGCGGCGCAAAGAATAGGAAAAGCAGAACTGCAATGGCCCAGCCTAACCGGCGCGGGCCGATCCAATCGATGAAGCGCGGCCCCACCTGCTTAATGGCGACGCCAAACAGAAATGCGTACAAGAAAGTCAGACTGCCACCACCTGCGATCAGGTGTTTGTACGGTCGAAACACTGAAAGCGCGATAAAGCAAACGGAGAGGATGAGCGTGAAATTTTCTCCAAAACGGCGCCGGCCAAACGTGGCAAAAAAAATGAGCGGAATAGCCAGCATTTCCACCTGCAGCGTCCACATTACCCCGTCGATGTTCGCGTCGAGGAGCAGCATGTTACGAACGATGTTGCCCGGTCGGTAGAGTTCGACTGCGGTGCCTGGGATTACGGCGCCGGTTAGCCAAAACGCGATGCAGAATAGCAGGACAGTGGAAATGATTGCCGGATAAAGCCGAAAGATCCGGCCGGTTAGGAAATGCCGGGCTGCGGGGCGCATGTCACGCGGTCCGCGCTCGATCGATGAAGTGAGTACGAATCCGCTGAGCACGAAGAAAACCAGCACCGCGCCTGGACCGGCAGTGAGATTGTGGTACACCCAAAAAAGTCCGTTCCACACCGGATCCGTCCAAGTACGGGGATCCTTTACCAGGTTGAGTTTCGGTCCCGTCCGCGCCTGTGACGCGTGAAATGTCGCGACCAGCAACGCGCAGACTCCGCGAAGCGATTCCAATTGCGGTATGAATCTACGGTTGCTGGGGTCAGCAGCACTCCCGCGCCGCGCGATGGCGGTGTCTTCAATCTTCGATAGCGACAACATTGTCAGACGTCGCCGCACTTTATAGCCACAGATCTTACACAGGTGAAACACAGATTAGCGGAGCGATTAATGGGACTACTCGGAGGGCCGTCCCTACGTGATCGGTGAAAATCTGTGTCTAACCTGGGGCAAGACCCTTCATACGGCACAGGAAGACAACAAAGGGGGTCATCAGCCGATTTCCTTTTCGAATACTTCGTGTGTTTCGTGGGCAAATATGTCTTCTGAGTCAGCAAAAGAGTTAGTGGGACGAGACGAGCTCATCCCTCCGATTGTTTAGCGCCGGTGCGAGCTGCACTGGCAAATTGGCGGAGCGGCCGATCCACCTTTGGCGCACGGTGGACTAGCGCCCGGAAAGACAACGCGCCGGCGTTGCCGGAGCCAGGTGTTTAACCCGGCAGCCGGCTACGCCAGCGCGATTGTGGATAGGAACGGTTAGGTTAGGTGTTTGAGTGGTCTTGGGTTTACTGAACTGGCGTTAACACGACGGCTTTCATGACCCCGTTGCGAGTCGCCAGAGCGGCGAGCTGACCGACATTGTTAATGCTCATCACGTTATTGATCGTCCAGCCAGGGGCGGTTTGGGCCACAAGCGACTGAAGTTCATACGGCGTGCCGCCGATCCAAATCACGATCTTGTCCCCGCTCACATTCCAAGTTCCTGGTTCGTCGTAGGCGCTGTAGCCGACGATCGTGCCAGCGTTGTTAATTAAGTGAGCGCTGCCGTAGTTATCGCCAGGCAGCAGTGGAAGCTCAACCGCGGTGTGTGCAGCGTCGTTCTGCCACACGACAGGACGATTGCCGAAAGGCGGGAGGCTCACGCCAACTACCTGTCCGAGATCGTTCAAGCCATAGGCGAGGCTGGTCCAATCGCTGCCGAATACGCCGAGATCCACGATGGTGTGCGCGGCATCGTTGTTCCAGAACACCGCATGCTGCCCAATCGCGGAATTACTGGAGTAACCGGCTGCCTGCATGGTTTGGTTAAAGGCAGAGGAGACGGCCGACGAGGTTGTTGGGTCGCCCCCAGCCAGGATCGGAAGCGTGGTCAGCGTCGATTTGCGAGGATCTTTGGAATCGATCTTCCAAATTCCGCCGCGCCACTGCGAATCGAAGCCTTTGATGAAATAACCGCCGATTACGCCGGCGTCATTGATCGCGATCGGGTGCGTGTTGCCACCATTGTTGGAGTAGAAGTTGACCAGCTTTCCCTGGCTGGTGACCCAGCCGAGCGGGCGGCCGTCACCGTCATCGCCTTCGCCGGCGACGACTCCGGTGGAGTTGATCGCGTTAGCAACGCTGTAAGTGCCGTGGTTCAGCTTGCCCAGCAATGTCACCGAGCCGCCTTTCCACACGGTAGCGACCTATCCGGTGGCGCCGTTGGACAGACCGACGACGAAACCCTGATCGTTGATTTGATACGGCGCGCTGGACTCGTAACCGGCTGGCTTCGGTAGTTCGGTGAGGAAGAAGCTCGGGTCGGCGAACGCGGTGGGGATCGCTGCCAGAGCGGTAGCCGCGGCGATGGCCCAATAGGTGAGACGGCGCGGATGAACCGGTCGTCGGAGGAAGTTCGAGGTGATGTTTGGATTGGATAAGTGCATCGCAAACATAAAGCCAATGCGCGCTGCGCTCACAACAAACGGAGGGTAACGCGATTGTTACTTTGCGCCGAGGCGAGCGGAAATTATGCAGGCGTGAGGAGAACGCGGCCCCAGAATGAACACTGATTGACACAGATCAGAACCGGGACAAGGGCATCAGGATCTGTGAAAATCCCTGTTCATCTGTGGCTGAGAAGCATTGCGAAAAATTATGGGACGAGACAAGCTCGACGAACCGCCAGCCCTCATTCCCAAAACACCCGCGTTCTACGTCCCTCCGCTTAAATGCAACCACCGCACATTCCATTACTCGGCACCGTTTCTTCGGGAACGACTCAACGCCACCTGATGAAATTGCCAGGCGCGGCGTTGGCCAACGATGAGCCGCGAGCGGTGATAACGGTTACGGGTGCCAGGGAAGGACCGACGCTGTTCGTTAACGGAGGACTTCACGGCGGCGAGTATCCGGCGATCGAAGCGGTCATTCGGTTAGGCAAGATGCTGGATCCGAAGACGATCAGTGGCACAGTAATTTTGATGCCGGTGCTGAATCTGCCGGCATTCCGGAATCGCACACCGTTTGTTTGCCCGATCGATAACGTGAACCCGAACCGGGTGTTCCCTGGCGATTCCGACGGCAGTTATTCGGAACAAATGGTGCATGCCCTCATTGAAGAGTTCATCGCGCACGCGGATGCGTATATCGACCTGCACGGCGGCGATATTCCGGAGGATCTGGTTCCGTTTGTAATCTGCCGCGCCGATGCCGGCGAGGCGGTTAACCCTGTCGAGGTGAAATCCAAACAGATGGCGATGGCGTTTGGACTGCCTTACGTCCTAACCGTTTCGAAGCCGGTGCAAATGGCGAAAGGGTCGTCCAGTTACGTTGGAGCGGCGGAGCGCGGCGTGCCGGCGATTCTCGCGGAGGCCGGTGGCGTTGGGCAGCTGCAGGAGGAGGCGGTGGTGATGCTGACGGATGGGGTGGTTAGGGTGATGCGGTATTTAGGGATGCTGACAGCTCCTTCGCCTACAGAAGAAGCGCCTGGACAGAGCGCGGCGGCTACAGAAGAACCGAAGGTGCTGACGGCGTTTGAGTGGGTTTATGCGACGAATGCGGGGATGTGGTACTCGCGAGTGGCGGCGGGGGATCTGGTGGAGAAGGGACAGGAGATTGGGTCGGTGGGCGATTTATTTGGTGATGTGATGGAAACCATCCTCGCGCCGGTTACCGGGACCGTTTTGTTCCTAACGATTAATCCGTCGGTGCAGAGGAACGGACTACTGATGGGGATCGGGGTTGAGTGATTCCATTACCCACACAATCAACACAGATCTTCACACATAGGCAGGGACTGCTCTCCGAGCGGTCCCATTAATCTCTGCTGTTAGTGATCTGTGTAAATCTGTGACTAAGCGTTGCAGGCGTGGATATCGCAGATGAAGAGAAGCTTTTATCGGCCCACGAAATACACGAAAGGGCGAAGAGGTAGATTTGTTTTCGTGTGTTTCGTGTGTTTCGTGTGCTTCGTGGGCAACATCAGTGTTCTGAGTCTCAGATCGATCATGAGCGGGATCAGAAAAGGCCGGTTCCGAATCGGCGAAGATTTTGTGTCCGGTCCCGGAGGAACAGTGGGACGGCTACGGAGAGCGGTCTCTACCTGAAGATATTCGTGCCTTCCTTAGCTAGATGCCGCTCGGGAAAGTCTCGGCTGGCTCGCCAGTGTTCCATTCGGGTGTGCGTTCGAGCGGATCAAGAGCAGTCGTTTCGTCGATGTGAATGACGGCATCAAATTGCTCGGTTAGGCGGGAATGGAAATAATGACTCCAGCGTTCCGTGTCGGGACGATAAATCACGCCAATCGCACGTTCGAGCAGGCGATCAGGAACAGCGTCAATGGTGGCGCTGTCGCGCAGATTGAGCCAGAACTGCGGAGCTCCAGCATCATGAAACACTTCTTCGTAGCTGTCGGCCAGGGCTGGCCGGACTCGCTTCCGATCGGCTGGTTCATCCCAATCGTTAGCCGCGGTTACTGCGCCGTGATGAGTCGTGAATCCGATGAGAAAGGCGTCGTCGCCGAATTTTTCGCGCACAAGCTGACCAACATTCCACTCGCCGCGTTCGCTCATCTCGGTCGCGCGCGCGTCTCCCAGGTGAGAGTTGTGGGCCCACACTACGATCTTCGCTCGGCCGCCGTTTAGATGCGTCAGCAGCGATCCGATCGTGCCGGTCATATGCTCGTCGCGCAGGTTCCACGATGACGCCCGGCCGCGGAACATGGATCGATAATAGCGTTCCGCGTTTGCGATCAACCGCGCGTTTTGCTCGGCGTAGAAATATTCCGCTTCGGCTCTGTCGCCATCTTTGTTGAGCATTTCGCCCGCGCGATGCCGCAGTTCCATCAGTTGATCGACAGCCGCGCCTTCGCACGGCTCAGTCATGCCGGTCCCAGCGGCGTAACCGTATACCTGGGGATCGGCGAAATGATCGAAACAACCGTAGCGTTGCCGGGCCCGTTTTGCGGCGGCGGGATCAACACCATCGAGATACTTCAAAACGCCGGCAATCGATGCATGCAGGCCATACAGATCCATTCCGTAAAATCCGGCACGCGCGTTCGGGTGCGCAGAATTCCATTGTCGCAACCACTCCACGAACGCGACAACAACCGTGTTACGCCACATCCATTGCGGGAATCGTTTGAAATCACATAACGCCTCGTCGGCATCACGCTCGTTACCCGTTCCCTGGATGTAACGGTGAACGCGCAGCGCATCGGGCCAGTCGGCTTCGACCGCCACGCTCTTGAAACCCTTGTGCTCGATCAGCCATTTCGTCAGCTCCGCGCGCACGTGATAGAACTCATGGGTGCCGTGGGACGCTTCACCGATTAGCACCAGGTGCCTATCTCCGATCGTTTCCAGCAGCGGTTCGTAATCAGCCGGGCCGGTGATCCGCCGTGCCACCATCGCGATCTTGTCTGCGTGGCGAGCCATAGAGTGTACTCACGTTTCGAGGGATTTAGCGTCACTGGATGTGGCAAACATGATCATGAGCAGCGCGGCTGCTGTTTGCGGTAACATCGCGCTCGGAGATCGCGATCCACCAACCGGCCGCGGTAGGCGGGTGCTCGCAACGTCTCAATCCGCAGATCTTTTGCCCACTAAACACACCAAACATTCGAAAGAGGAAATCTGCCCCTTCACCCTTTCGTGTTTTTTCATGTGTTTCGTGGGACGACTCTTGGTTTGGTGACAGGAGAGATCAGGATGAGGATTAAGAGGTCTGCGACATCCGCGTTATCCGCGGTTAAGAATCGATTACGAGCACGAGCACGAAGAAGGGGGAGGCGACCAAAATCAGGGTAGA
>JBJMXE010000079.1:0-21960 GCA_045809745.1 Chthoniobacterales bacterium
ACGTTGCCACTCTCCTGATCGCGCGCTCGTTGACGCGAATGCGCGAATTTGCGATTCGTCAGGCGCTTGGAGCCTCCCGCTCTCGACTGGTGCGTCAGGTCCTGACCGAGAGTGTGCTCATCTCTTTGACCGGCGCGGCGGCAGCTCTACTCGTCTTGCGATTCGCCCGCGGCTCGTTGCTCGCGTTGCTGCCTCAAGAGGTTCCTCGGCTAAATGAAATCCATGGCGATTGGCGAGTAATCGCTCTAGCCGTTGTGCTGTCGGTCTTCAGTGGGATTCTGTTCGGGCTAGGTCCGGCATTTCACGCCACGATCACTGACCCAAATCACGATTTGAAAGAAGCCGGCCGCACCGGCGGACAACACGGGATTCGTCAAAGTCGCTCCCGGGCAGCGCTAGTGACGTTGGAGGTCGCTTTGTCCGTGGTTTTGTTGATCAGCGCAGGATTATTGATCCGGAGTTTTTCGGCGATGCTTCGCGAACGACCGGGCATTGATCCGCGCGGTGTAACTGTCGCGCAAATCTGGATCCCGGTGCCAGACAACCCCGACGCCAATCATTATTTGAATCCGCCGCAACGCGCGCGACTTGCGCGGGAATTGGTTCAGCGCTTGGAGGCCGCACCAGGTGTGCAGAGCGTTGCGGTTGCGTTGAGCACGAATGTTCCATTCGTGAGCAACGTTAGGAATCTGATCGCGTTCTCATTCCCAGACAATGCTACCTTCGCCCAGGAAGAGTACACCGCTGATTACGGCGCGGTGAGCCCAAACTATTTCGATCTCCTGAAGCTTCCGCTAAGGAAAGGACGCGTCTTCACGGATCACGATGATTATGGCGCAACCAACGTTGTCGTTGTGAATGAAGCGTTCGTGCGAAAATTCTTCCCGCAACAAGATCCGATTGGACAACACGTGCGCGACTCTCATAGGACAGCGACCGACTCTGCCAGGACAGTCACCGACTCTGAAATTATCGGCGTGGTCGGCGATGTACTGGACCACGGGTTGGATCAACCGCCAGAACCACGCTTATACGGATCGATTCTGCAGCGCTCGGGTTACAGGGTTGCAGTGTTTCTTCGCACCTCTGCAAACCTTATCACCACAAGAGAGCTTGTGAATCGCACTGTGGAGCAAATTGATCCGGAGCTTCCGGTCTACGGCGTAACAACCATGAATGAGTTGATCTCCAGTTCCATGGCGCGACGTCGATTAGCTTTGTTTCTTATGTCCACATTTGCTGCCCTGGCGCTGTTTCTCGCCAGCCTGGGCATTTACGGCGTCACCGCTTTTCTGGTGAAACAACGCGTACAAGAGTTTGGCATTCGGATGGCGCTTGGTGCGCAAATCCGCGATATTTTGGTCCTTGCCGTTCGCCCCGGATTAGTTCTCGTCTCGATCGGTGCGGCGGCCGGTCTGGTGGTTTCAATGTTCATTACGCGTCTTATGTCGAGTCTGCTGTTCGCCGTGTCCTCCACCGATCTGCTTACTTTTATTACTGTGCCGTTGGTCCTTGCCGTGATCGCCGTGATTGCATGTCTAATTCCCGCGCGGTATGCCACGCGAATCTCTCCGGCTGAAGCACTCCGGCACACGTAAAAGGCGATATGCGGATGACCTGACTCACGGGGTATTATGAGCGATCCGCAGAACTGGCCCCGGATCGCCGTGGTCGGAGCCGGAGCCGTAGGCGGCTATTTCGGCGGCCGGCTGGCCGAAGCGGGGGCGCCCGTAGTGTTGATCGGGCGCAAAGCTTTCGTGGATGCTGTAAACGCACACGGCCTGATCATTGAACAAGCGGCAGGTGAGCGGGCGATAAAGGTCGAGGCAAGTGTCGATATCGGCGCGGTGGCCGATGCCGAACTGGTGCTGTTTTGCGTGAAATCGAATGACACGGTTTCCAGCGCACAACAAATCGCGCCGTTGCTAGCGTCGAACGCACTTATGATCTGTCTCCAAAATGGCGTCGATAACATCGAGCGGATCCGTGCCGCCACGAAAATCCAGGCGTTGTCGGCCGCTGTTTACATCGGCGTTTCCGTACCGGAGCCGGGGCGAATCAAATACGCAGCGCGAGGCGATTTAGTCCTGGGCCCCGTGAACGAAAAGACCAGGCGCGCTCAGCAAATTTTCGACCGTGGGAACATCGGCTGTCGCCTAACGAACGAAATCGAAGGCGAGATGTGGCTCAAGCTCCTGTGCAACAACGCGCTGAATGCAATTTCTGCGCTAGGGCATGTGCGTTACGGTGAGATCGCCGAGAACCTCGAAGCGCGAAGCCTGATGCAGAAAATCGTCGATGAAGTCTTGGCCGTGGCGCGTGGTGCCGCAGTCCAAATACCCGGCGTTGAAGACTCGGAGAGTGGCATGGCCGCGGCCATGCAAATTGCCACCCAAGTGAAACAGGCGTTTTCGTCCACCGCTCAGGACATTCAGCGCGGAAAACCGACTGAGATCGATTCCCTCAATGGCTACATCGCGCGACGCGGCGCCGAGCTTGGAATTGAAGTGCCACTTAACCATGCGCTGTTCACACTGGTGAAAATGCGCGAGGGAAAATCTGAATAGCTCGCTGTCCCGGCTACATCGGCTACTTTCATCCCAGGTTTCGGCTACTAAAAAGCCGCAAGTGATCCGGCAGCGGCCGGAGTGCCGGACCCCCGTAGGCTCCGGGTGTAAGGGATTCCTGCTCGTGCTCTAATCGTGATCTTAATCGAGCAAACCGGTTAGTCTCTGCCGAGGCTCAGCGCAGCAAACGCCGAACACTGCACATCGCAACCGCGTTAAGCGTTGGGCGTTGGGCGTTGGCGTTGGCGTTAACCACTCGGCCGGTCCTTTGTTCGAAGGTTGTGACCCGCTTCTTTGAATCTTTCATTGTTGTCCTTCCTTTTTTTCGAACAGCTCTTTTGCCACAGCCATGCAGGTCATCGCATTGGGCCACCCCGAGTAGAACGCCAGATGCGTGATGGTTTCAATTAACTCCTCCTCCTTCACGCCGTTCTTAACCGCATTTGGTAAATGAAAGCGCAGTTGCTCTGGCCGGTTCAACGCTACTAACGCAGCCACGGTCACAAGGCTGCGGTCGCGCTTCGAGAGTTCCGCCCGTTCCCACATGTCCCCGAATAGGACGTTGTCCGTTAGTTCAACTAACTTCGGCGCAAAACCGCCGAACAATTTCTCTGCTCCAGATGGTTCTTTCTTCATGTAATTCCTCACACGATCGTTTGCCCGCCATCGGCTACCAGGGCGTGACCGACAACGAACCCCGCGCCATCGGAACACAGCCAGAGGACGGTGTTCGCGATTTCTTCTGGGCGACCCATTCTTCCGATCGGCTCCTCTGACACAACTTGAGCGCGTCCTTCGGGAGTTCCACCGGTAAAGCGCCCCATCATCGGAGTATCAATGTAGCCGGGGCAAACCGCGTTCACCCGAATGTTCTGCGCTGCGTAATCGAGTGCCGCCGCACGCGTCAGCCCGATAACCGCATGCTTCGCGGCGGTGTAGGCGGGGCTCCCTTTGATACCGATGACGCCGGCGCCAGATGATGTGTTCACGATTGCGCCGCCTCCGTTCCTCAGCATTAACGGAATCTCGTGCTTCATGCAGAGGAACACTCCCCGCAGATCAATCTCGATGATGCGGTTCCACTCCTCCTCATCGTAATCGGCGGTCGGTGCGGGCTTCTTCGGCTCGATGCCCGCGTTGTTAAAAGCGAAGTCAAGGCGACCGAACGCTTCCGCGGTCTTTTGCAAGGCCGCCTTTACATCATCGCCGCGCGTCACGTCGCAACGCACCGCGAGCGCGCGACCGCCTTCTTGTTCGATCAGGCGCGCGGTTTCCTGGTTGGCCTGCTCACCGACGTCCGCAACTGCTACGCTGGCGCCGGCGCGTGCAAATGCTAACGCCGCCGCTCGGCCGATCCCGCTCGCTCCTCCGGTGACAAATGCCACCTTACCCTCGAAATCAAAACTGTTATTCATAGGTATTCCTCCGGTCCCGCTGACTAACGACTCGCCGCAGGGGCCTCACGCCCGACCATGGCCAGCTGCTGCGGCGCGTAGCGAGCGCCCTCGATCTGGATTTGTGATGCAGCGTCCTGAATCTGCCGCAGGTCTGCGTCGGAAAGGCTGATGTCAGCCGCGCCAATATTTTCTTCCAGGCGGTGGAGCTTCGTCGTCCCGGGGATCGGCACGATGTATGGCCGCTGCGCGAGCAACCACGCGAGCGCGATCTGCGCGGGCGTGGCGGCCTTGTCGCTCGCGACCCGCTTCAAGAGATCAACCAGCGCCTGGTTCTTCTCCATCGCCTCGGGTGAGAAACGCGGAACCGTTTTGCGGAAATCACCTTCGGCGAGCTTCGTCTCCTTGCTCATCGCGCCGGTGAGAAAACCTTTGCCGAGCGGACTGTACGGCACGAACCCGATCCCTAACTCGTCGCAGACGTCGAGAATACCGTTCGTCTCGGGTCCACGCGTCCAAAGCGAATACTCGTTTTGCAGCGCAGTGACGGGCTGCACCGCGTGAGCGCGACGCACGGTCTTCGCGCCCGGCTCCGACAGGCCGAAGTGCTTAACTTTTCCTTCGGCAATCAGCTCTTTGACCGCGCCGGCCACATCCTCGATCGGCACATTGGGATCGACCCGGTGCTGATAAAAAAGATCGATGCTCTCCACGCCCAACCGCTTCAGCGAAGCATCACAAACTTCCCGGATGTGCTCGGGCCGGCTATCGAGGCCGCGGTTCTCACGCGTCTGCTGATCAATGGCGAACCCAAATTTCGTCGCGATCACGACCTGATCGCGAACCGGCCGCAACGCCTCGCCCACCATCTCCTCATTCGTGAACGGCCCATAAACTTCCGCCGTATCGAAGAACGTGACGCCCCGTTCCACCGCCGCGCGGATCAACGCGATGCCCTCCTCCTTCGTCAGCTTGCTGCCGTAGCTAAAGTTCAGCCCCATGCAGCCGAACCCGATCGCTGAGACTTCGAAGTTCTGTCCAAGTATGCGCTTCTTCATGAAAAAGAATCGCGCGACCTGGCGCGGGTAGCTCTCGCGTTCTTGCGCCGGCTGTTGCGTTCTTGCGGGAAAACGAGTCCAAATAGGGCTCGTCCGCTGAACGTATGCGCTCAGGACCGTGGGCGCGCAACGCTCCGGATTCTGCCTGATTTCGTGCTCCCAAAACCGAATTACACGCCAACCAGTGGCGCGCAAGGTTCGGTTGACGAGCTGATCACGCGCCCGGTTACGCTCGATCTTTGCGAACCATAATCCTGATTTGATTTGTGCTCGCGCCGACGTGTCGCAGAAGATCGCTATTCGATTACGGACGAGAGCAAAATCCGGCCGCCCGAACAACGGCTACTGCTTCCGATATCTGAACCCCCCGCCCAAAGCGCTCTCCCAAGGAGCCGCTCAATCTCGGAGCCCGACGATCGGACGCGCGACATCGTGTAACTGATTTGCTCTCTACTCAGCCGCGTCTTCGCCGGTCTCTGCCCTCTTGTTCAACGGGAATCTCCTCGGCTATCTGTCCAAACCGTTCGTCTGCGAGCAGCCCCAGCCTTTTTGCCTCAGTCAGCAGTGTGGGTCGTAAACCCTTCGAGACGCTGCGCTGGGGAATAACGCAGGCAAGGCTCGCGATCATTGAAGGACGGCGAGCTATTCGAGTGTCAGGATGCTTTCGGATTTGGTAGAGTTTGGGCGGAATTATAGCGCTCCGAAAAGATCGGCGCAGTTCTACGCGCCGAAAACGATTACAAGATCAACCTGAAAGCCGAACTCGAGATCCACCATTTACACGAGAAAATCGATCACCTTCTGCGGAAGCAATATAATCGGCTGTTCGAGATTCAACAGATACAGATTGAGCTGCTGGAAGAGTTGGGGCGAAGGCGGAAAAATTAGCTCGGAAGCGCTCGGAAATCCCGCTCCCGCTTATGTTCCTGAGCAAACTCTGCCCCGCCGGCAGTTCCGGTTTCAAAGACTGCTGCTCGGAATCGAAACCGCCAATCCCTCTTGGACTAACAAACGCCAGCGCCGAACTCTCGAAACCGATTGCTTTAACCTCCATCATACCTTAACAGGAGGTAACGCTCAGCAAGCGAGTATCCGGTTTCTCAACCGGTTCGGCGGCAATAGCATCGACCATTGTTCGTCGCGGTCTAAACCTTGGGCATGGTCCGCTCATACCCACGAGTTAACTCGTGATTAGAAATGAAAATATTGATGAGAACAAAAACAGTTAGTCTAAGCGCGCTGATTGCAATCGCAGCCACGGCAATGTGTTTCGCCGGTAACCCGACCGATGGCACCTGGAAATTGAACGAAGGCAAATCCACCTTCGGCGAAGGCGCCGGAAAGAGTACGATGGTGGTATGGGAAAAAGCGGGCGACCAGGAAAAGTGCACGGTTGACGGCACTGACGCTGCCGGAAAGAAATTTCAGACCGTGTGGATCGGAAAACTGGACGGTAAAGATTATCCAATCAAAGGCGATGCCGAATCCGACACCCGGTCGTTCAAAATGGACGGCGAACACAAGCTGGCAATGGTGAGCAAGAAAGGCGGGAAAACTGTCGGTGACGGAACGATCGTGGTGTCCGAAGACGGAAAAACGCGCATGGTGACGAGCACGACGACGAACGCCAAAGGCGACAAAGTCACCAACACTCTCGCCTACGATAAATCGTAGCCTAACCACTCGGCGGTAGATGCCTGCGCATCTTATACTGACGATAAATTAACTTAACAGCGGCCGAACGTGAAAACGTTCGGCCGTTTTGGTGATCAGACCGCTCGGAGCGGTAATCGTGCTCCTGCTAGTAGCAATGAGAATCGACCGGCCAATCATCCCGCTCCGAAGACCGAACGTCAGACCAGAAGTTTGCCTAAGGCTCGTCCCCTTTTCGGTCGCTCTCATTCTGCCCTTCGAACATCGAACCCCGAATAAGACAGACGGCGGGCTGCTGACACTGACACGATGATCCGACGATGACGTAGAAGCTGTCCCATTCAGTAAGTGCAGTCATTTAGCTCTGGCGTCTGCATTTCCACATGTCAGTTTTCAGCGTTCACGACCCTGGGCTAGTGGATCCGTAATGATTCCCGCTTATGGGTTCCTGCACCGCGGCATGATTCAGGTTTTTCCCTGAAATTCCTCGTCGCTCACCTTCTCCATCCAGTCGGCGTCCTTCCCATCGAGCTTTTCCAAGATGGCAATGTGTGTCATGGCAACGGTTGGGTCGGCGCCGTGCCAATGTTTCTCGTTAGGCCCAAACCACACCACATCGCCCGGCCGGATCTCTTCAATGGGGCCACCTTCGCGCTGCACCCGTCCAGCTCCAGCCGTGACAATAAGTGTTTGACCTAACGGGTGGGTGTGCCAGTTGGTGCGCGCGCCGGGTTCGAACGTGACAACGGCGCCACTCATTCGACCTGGCGATTCCGCTTTAAATGGTGTGTCGACACGCACCGCACCCGTAAACCACTCGGCTGGTCCTTTGGCGGAATTTTGTGAACCTGCTCTCGTTAGTTTCATATTTGGTTCTTTTGAGTGCCGGAGGCACAACGGAAATTAGCCGGTGGCCCGGGCCACCGGGTTGCGACGAGTTTGGTAGCGCCCCGCAGGGGCCGTGGAGAAGATCGTGCATTTCTTAGGTGGTAAACACTGGTGTTGCTCCGCCCCTGCCGGGGCGCCATTTAATGCGATTCCGATCCGGTGCCGGACGCCAGCGGCTAATTTGATTCGTGCGTCCGGCACTAACGCAATGGCGGCGCTCACTTTGCTTTCGCCCAGCAGAATGGGCTCCGTCTCCATCAGTTCGAGTGACTTGATCATGTGTTTTGTGCCCATCTTGTAGTTTTTGAAGTGGGCTGTTTTGAGATGCGCGTCGTAGGCGTCGGCGTCCACGTACATTTCGAGGATCGTGATATGCGTCGGCGCATTCTTATCCGACACCGCATACAGACCGAGAACGCCGGGTTCGATGCGCAAGGAAGCTTCGATCTCTTCCTTTAGTGCCGCTTTGTAGTTCTCCAGTTGGTCCAAGACGATCTCGAGCTTCGCCATTCGCACAACCTGAGGTTTAATCTCCTCAGCCAGTGCGCGCGGATAAGGGAATAAGTTCGAAATCACGACACTGGCGATCAGCGCAAACCCAAGCGCTCTAGTTGTGACGACCATCACTCGCTGGTTTTGTAAAAAGCTCCTTTGCCACCGCCATGCAACTCATCGCATTTGGCCAGCCTGAGTAAAATGCCAGGTGCGTGATGGTCTCAATTAACTCCTCCTCTTTCACTCCGTTCTTCACCGCGTTCGGCAAGTGAAAGCGCAATTGCTCCGGCCGATTCAACGCCACTAATGCGGCGACCGTGACGAGACTCCGGTCACGTTTCGGTAGTTCGGTTCGCTCCCACACGTCGCCGAACAACACGTTGTCGGTCAGTTCGACCAATTTCGGTGCGAAATCGCCAAACATCTTCTCTGCTCCTGATGGTTCTTTGTTCATGTCTGTTGCTCCTGTTGCTTTACCATCGCCAGCGAAGCTTATAATGCTGAGCGATTGGAGGGACGAACTCGTCTCGTCCCACTATTATCGCGGCTCGCAATATTTGGGACGAGACAAGCTCGTCCCTCCAGTGGATACGCCGCTGCCAGCGTATCTGACCGCGTCCAAAACGTCGTGCGTTGGCGATTTATTGTCGTGGCAACCAAACGCAAGAAGCAGCCCTGGAAGAAATCTGCACCAAAGGGAAGTCGCCACACCAAACTCACCCCGAAAACGAAGGCGCGAGCGAAAGCAGCCGCCAAACGGGCTGGTCATCCCTCGATTGACCTGAAGCGCCTGCCCAAGGATCACGCTTCGCCCATCATCAGACCTTCAATGGTGTGACCTTGCACGATGGATTCAAGCTCGTCTACCAGGCGGCAGGTCAGATGTGAACGAAGATCCTCTGATAGCATTTCATAAAATTGCCGGGTGATCTGGAAATCGTGCCGCTCGGCATTGCGTGCATCGGGGGCATCGACACCCAGCACGAGCACGGGCCGCGATTGATCGGACCGGTTAGGCGTTCCGCGATGAATGGTCAAAGCCGAGCGGGCCGAAACGTCACCCATTTTGGGCATCTTCTGCTGCGCACGCGCTTCGTAGCGCGGATAATGATAACTCGCCGGAAACATCTCGTGCTCGAAATCCGCCGGCAAATCCCACTGCGTCCCGGGTGCGATCTCGAACGGTCCCATGTCCTCGGTGACGTCGATCGCCGTCATGTTGAATGCAAGTGAGTTCAATCGGCGGCCGTTGATCGTTTCGGGCGGCGCTGGAAAATCGCGATGCCATGGCTGGTGCACGGCGCCGGGATTGGGCACATCGAAACCGATCTCAACAATCTTGTAATCAGGTCCAAGGACTGCCTCAGATACCGCAATGATCCATGGGTTGGTGGCGATGTCGACAAAGCCCCGGATATCTTCCGGATGAATCTCGACGTAATGCCGTTTCGGTCCGCGCCCGACCGCGCCGTTCGGCCGTTTCAATGCGTCCGCGTATAGCTGCACGATCTCTTCACCGAGCGCGCCGATGAAATCGCGATCGAAAACTCCTTTTTGTCCAATAATTCCATCGCCGTACAGACCGCCCATGATGTCGGCGGTATCGAATCGCTGCGCCTCAAGTGTCGTACTCATGCTTCCTGGATGTTTGAATTACCGCTGTTCCCGCAAATCTCCGCCTCACATTAGACGCGCGCAAATCGGCAGGCGCGGTCCGGGTACTCATTATATATAGCTTGCGGCGCTCAGGCCGCTCCCATATTTTGCGCGCCCTGGTGCGTGAGCTGTCGATCGACTCGTTATGCGCTCGGATAACGATAAATCATGGAAGGCGCCCCGAAGAATTCGACGGTCTCGCTCGGGACCGCACCGAGCGATAAGGCAACACGGATAGATGCTTCGTTTGCTGGACGGATGATGCTCGTGATTTCGGTGCGGCCCAGAGTTTCCCGGGCGTATCTCAGCGCGGCGGCCGCTCCTTCGCGCGCGTAGCCCTTTCCCCACGCCCAGCGCGCCAGCGTGTATGCGATTTCGAACGCAGGAAATCCTTCCGGCTGCAGGCATCCGATCCGTCCGAGGAACTTCCCCGTCTCGCGCTCCTCCACGCCCCAGAGTCCGTAACCTCGTAACACCCAATGCCCGGCGAACATCGCAAGCTGACGCCACGCTTCGATTCGAGTCAGCGGCCGTCCATCCATGAGATGACGCGAAACATCGGGATCGGCCATCATCTCCGCGTAGGGCTCGAAGTCATCGGGGCGGAAGCCGCGAAGCAGGAGTCGGCTGGTGATGAGCTGCGGGATTTGAAGCACACATGATTGCATCAAGGACTTTCGCCTTTCGGCAATTTCATTCCATGCAGGATTTACGGAAACGTTTTGTGAACACGATAGAAGGCAGTCTGACTTGTTATCGGCAGAATGTTAATAGCGTTACTAGCTCGGGAGACGTAGACGAACCGTTGGTAATCACCGCGCGGTTCTTGGCGAACCGCGCAATCATCCTCGCTGAACGAAAACGTCCGGAGTTAAAACTCGTATGCGGCAGTTCCGTAAAACCCGCGGCGCCGCCCGAATTGCGGCGCGCCTACGCCAATTCCACTCCCATCGCGCAATTGGTAAATGTGATCGAACAAGTTCACCACATCGAAACGGACTTTGAACGTGCCAACGCCCTTAATTTTGATGCTCCGTTGCAGAGATGTATTAAGCGTTGCGTAGGAGGGAACCGTTTTGGTGTTGGCAACGCGACTGCGAGCTCTTGTAAAAGGCGTCCAATCCGGCATTCCATCCATTGGTTCACTTATAAAAAGCATACCTTTTTGGTGAACCGCTGATAGCAACATTGTACAATGATCATCGATGGAAATGGTGGCCAATCCGACCCGCGTGGCGATCGAGGCGACATCGGTTTGCCAGTTGCGCTGCCCTTCCTGTCCAACCGCCTCTGGAGATACCAAACGGGTCCTCGGCCGCGGATTTCTCGATCCGGCCGAATTCGACAAATTTCTGAGTGAGAACCCGCCGGTGCGGGAGGTTGAACTTTCGAATTATGGCGAGGCTTTTCTGCATCCAAGACTCGCTCAAATCTTCGAGATCGCTGCAAACCGGAAGGTTTCCCTAACAATCGTTAACGGTGCAAATCTGAATACGGTCCGGGACGGCGTGCTCGAAGCACTCGTAAAATTCCGGGTTGCGCTGTTGTCGGTCTCTATTGACGGCGCGTCTTCTGAGACATACGGCAAATACCGGGTTGGCGGCAATTACGAAGCAGTGCTAGCCAACATTCGTCGGATTAACGAGTTGAAAAAGGAATACAACTCCCGGTTTCCGCTTCTTCGCTGGCAGTTCATTGTGTTCGGGCATAACGAGCATGAAATCCCCCTCGCCCGCAAGCTCGCTGCCGACTTACGAATGAACTTCGCGCTGAAGCTCCCCTGGGGAAATTTCTCACCAATCCGAAATCGCAATCAGGTTCTGGCCCAGCTCGGTACCGATTTCGCTTCCCGCGCCGAATACGAGGAAAAGAATGGTGAAGAATATCTCAGCGATATCTGCCACCAGTTGTGGGACTGGCCGCATATTAACTGGGATGGCAAACTGCTCGGCTGTTGCCGGAACTTTTGGGGCGAGTTCGGCCCGAATGTCTTTAAAGAAGGGCTCTCCGCCGCGATGAACTCCGACCTGATCCGGCGTTCGCGTTCAATGTTAGAAGGCCACGCACCGGCAGATGATGAGAGTCCGTGTGCCACCTGCAGTGTTTATATTACGCGCCGGACTAACAAGCGTTGGTTAGGTCGGCACGAGCTGGCTAGGAATGCTGGCAACCATGCGGGGGACAATTGTAGGCCATCTCTGTGAGACGCCGGTCAGGAAAGGCATTTTGACCAGCTGCGCTGGTGTGACTTTCAGATCGCCCGGCGGAGCGGCCGATCCACCTTGCGCCCAGCGACGAAGTCGTCTTATGACAATACGAGAATCCACCTCGTCTGGTGCTTGTATGAAGGCCGAGAGCGAATCGCACCCAACCGTCACATTATCCCGTGCTTCTGGCGGAACGCGTTCTCCAAATCGAGGTATCGTTCCAGTGCGCGTTTCGAAATTTCCAGCGATTTTTTCTCTGCACCATGCTGGGTTCCGAACAACACCGCGCGCAGCTCGGCAACCTCGTGGCGGCTAATCGCGAATTCCGGAAGTTCGGTACGAATTTCTCTCAGTGCCAGATCAATTCCAATGTCATCCAGGCGAACGCCAAACAGCTTCGTTATGTTGGTGGCGTGGCGCCGATATTGGATGAACGTGTCGGGCAAATTTCGGACTTCAGCTTCTCGGGCTACCCGCATGACGAAATCCCAATCTGAATAGTTAGGCAAATCCGCATAGCGGTGGCGCTTCACCACCTCAGTCCGTCCCATCAGCGAAGATTGGCGCATCGGGCAGTCAAGCAGGCCCATCCATTGAATCGCCAGTGGAGCTTCGGGCATCTTGATCGTGGCCAGTTTCTTTCCCGCAGCGTCAATGACTTCGATCGCAGAGCCAACCAGGCCCACCGAAGGATTTGATTGCAGAAATGTGACCTGTCGGTGCAAACGAAATGGAAGGGCCACATCATCATGATCCAGGAAAGCGCAGAACACTCCACCCGCGGCGTCAATTCCGACGTTGCGAGCGCCGCCTGGACCAAGATTCTGATCGTTGCGAATCACGCGCACTCGCGGATCCTTGATCGACTCCAGTTGTTCTCGCGTGCGGTCGGTCGATGCATCATCAACGATGATGAGCTCGAAGTCGGAAAATGACTGTTGCAGGATGCTGTCGACCGCGAGCGGCAGAAAAACCTCGCCGTTGAAAAAATTAATAATGACGCTGACGAGCGGCGTCGCCACCATTTAGTGGCAGCTCACGCGCCGATCACGCTTTGGCGACGGGCAGCGGCTCGGTAGGCGAGCAGCCCAACGAATCCAAATGCCAGCAAACCGAGCGTGGTACCTTGATCGGGCACGCCGTTCTGTGGCGCGGCGGGCTCCGGCCCGGAAAAATTGCTGATCGTCAAAGCTACGGCTGCTTCATAGCCATATGATATTTGAAATCCAAAGATATCTCCCGCCGCAACGGTTTGGGAAAACATACCGCTACCGGTCAGAGCCATGGAGGTTGACGACGTTTGATCGATAAAGGCGGCGGTGGTTCCGCCGAAGTCGAGAGTTCCGGTAGCGTTGCTTACATAATCGAAAGAGACCAGGCCCGATGCTGCCGCCTGCACCAGAAAAGTGTAGTTACCGAAAGAATCCGTGCTGAAACTTCCGATGCTCATGGAAATTTGATTCGGCGCGAGGGAAGTATTGAGGTTTAGGTTCCCTAAATTATCCCACGTCCCGGTCCAGTTCCCGAATGCGCCAGTTGCGCTTGCGTTGGAATAGCTGCCCGCCGCCGGAGGAGTCACAGCATAATCACCTGAAAAATCTGCCAATGCGGTTAATGGAGCCGCGGCAACACCAGCTAGTGCGGTCGCCTTATAAACCGAAAATCCGGGCCTGCTGCTTAGCGATTTCATGAACCAAACCCGGTATCAAATTACGGTTGTAGAAGCAAGGTTTTTCGCTATTTGCCAGGCACGCGAGCGCAGAGGTAAAAGCCGGGCGATTGCCGCCTTATGCCACTCTATCCGTGCGTTGTCGGATGACGTCCGACGATGCAACAGGACGGCGATGCGGTGGGCTTCGATCAGTGCCGGTTGACGCTTGAGCGCATTTTGAACTGCCAGCAAAGCATCATCGTTCCGATCCAAACGCGCCAGACAGCGACCCAACTGCAGGTGATTGTGGCCTAACCAAGGGGCCTGCGCACTCGCCAGCAAAGCATACTCTATCGCTTCAGCATATTGCCGCTGTCGATAAAGCGCTCTCGATAGTCCAGCCGCCGCTTCCGCATGTTCGGAATCGATGTGGACCGCCCGACGAAAAGCCTCCTCCGCTTTTCGATGTTGCCGAAGCCGAACGTAAACCTGTCCCAGATGCACATGCATGGCCGGCAATTGCACCATGGCGGTTTCGGCTTTTTGCAGATGGGACAATGCCATTTCGGCATTTCCCTGATCGAACGCCAGCAATCCACGCATCAGATCAAATTGTGGCAGGTAAGCCACCGATTGATCCGTTTTGTCCGCGGCAATTTGAGCGGCGATTCGCTCGAGTGCCTTGATCGCATGTCCACTCCGGCCTAACGCGCGGTAACAATGAATCAAATGCAGGGTTGGACCGATGCGAAGCGGCCGCTCGTTTTGGGTGCTCTCGAGCAGCGGCAGGGCGAGGTCATGCCGGCGGCTCGCCTGCAGAGCCCGCGCCAGATTGAAATCGTTTCTGCGAACGGCAAGCATTGCCGGACTCGGCGAACCATCGGCCAGTGGCGTCAATGCAGGGCGTTCACGTGACCGCACCGTTTGGCTTTCCCAGGAATCAACCGACGTCACGCCTGGCAATTCTGAAAACGCATCGGCCAGCACGCGGCCAGGCATATCGCGCGGAATCGCTACGCCTAACAACGCCAGAATCGTCGGCGCAAAATCGTAAATCGTCGCTCCGTAAACAAGCTCATCGCTTCGAACCGTCGGACCGGACATGAAGAAAATGCCCTTAAGGTGATAGTGTTCCCCGTAACTAACGGCTTTTCCCGGATCGGCTACAGAACGCGCTTCACCGGTCTGAACGCCGCGCGTCGAACAAGCACAAACCGTTGTTTCGGGTCCCGCCAAATCCACCAACCTGCCCAGCATTTGGTCCTGAAATCGATAGGCTTCAGCGACAACTCTCCGGAACTTTTCAAATCGTTCATCGGTCAAATGAGCAAGCCGGGGCGGCTGAAACTCGATGAAAGCTCGCGTGATATCGTCGAGAGACGGAAAGTACACTGCGAGAAAATCCCATGGCTCATTTTCCATCAGGTAAGTTGCGGCGGCCTGCCGGCTGGCAGCCATCGCCACCGCTCGACCCAGGGTGAGAATCGCCGGATCAGTAAGATCCTCCGGCCCGATCGCGGGAACGAATTGCCGCAGATCATTGACGTTAAGTTCGGTAAGGTCCATCCGAAGCTCGGCGGCGGTTTCGGCAAACTCGGGCGGCCAAACTCGGTCTGATTCGAACTGTCCTTTCGCCCCGGTTTCATCCCAGGTCCCGGCCAGCATCACTCCGCTCAACTTTTCGGCCGGCCACGTCCCGGGCAACCCGATCACGTGACATGTTAGGCCGGCGCTGCTAAGAATACTCCACACCGCTTTGCAACGCCGGGATTCGGAGGAAAATGGCTGCACGTCGATCCCATTTTCGGCGGGTTCTTCAAATCCCAGGATTCCATGCTCCTGGGGATGCTTTCCAGTGATGACCGAGGTCCAGGCGATCGGCGGCAGCGGCGGATCAAATGCAGCGAGCCGGCCGATAACTCCGTGATCGATCAACCGATTCAGGTTAGGCAGTTCCCCGGCTTCGACCAACGGAGCGATAATATTCCATTCGGCCGCTTCCCAGCCAATCAGCAGCACCCTCGAACTCAAACGATCCCCGGTTTTCATTCCCCACGTCGCAGCGAACCGTTATAATCGCTCACGCAGGAGGCCAGCGTATACCGAAATATCGGTGTATCTAGAAGTTCCGATCCTGCTCGTGATCATGATCATGATCGAATTTTTGAAGCTCCATCATCTGACCGGTGAATGCTGGTTGTGCCAAATCAATGGGTGTTAGGCAGTGAAACCGCCGTCAATCGTGAAACTGGCTCCGGTGATATATCGCGCCTCGTCGCTGGCCAAATAGGCAACCAGACCGGCAATCTCTTCCGGGGTAGCGAAACGGCCGAGCGCGGTCTCGTCTTTGAGCAGCCCGGCCTCCGGGCCGTCCGCCGGATTCGCTTCGGTATCGGTGGGTCCCGGTTGAATATTGTTCACCGTAATCCCGCGACTGCCCAGATCGCGCGCCGCTCCTTTCACAAACCCTTTCAGCGCGGCCTTGGTCATGCCGTATACGCTTGTCCCCGCGAAGGGCATTCGTTCCGCGCTGGAACTCCCGGTAATGATGACGCGTCCGCCATCATTCATTTGCCTAACCGCCGCTTGCGTGGCCACCACGACCGCTCGCACGTTCAGGTTCATCATCCGGTCAACGTCGGACATCGGGATCTGATGGATCAAACCCATCACGGAAACGCCGGCGTGGTTCACCAGAATGTCCAACGATCCAAACTTGCGCACGGTTTCATCGATCGCCCCAACCAGCGCCTCGGAGTCGGCGCTGTCCGCCGGAATGGCAAGCGCGTTCGCTGCTTTCGCGACCCTATCCGCGGGTTCGCGGGTGCCGACGTAAGTGAATGCAACCCGCGCTCCTTCGCTGGCGAGACGTTTCACAATCGCCGCGCCGATGCCGGTGCTGCCGCCGGTGACGAACGCTACTTTCCCGCCAAATCTTCCGCGTGCCGTCATTTTTACAGCTTTACGTTCGAATCGTCGCCAACCGCGCCACAGTTTTCGCCAGATCCTCAGCACCATTCGCGCTCTGGAGGATGCTTCAAGCAATGCGGTTTGTAACCCTCAATCTGCACTGGCAGCGCAGCACCGCACACGAAGTTCGGATGGGCTGGAAGTAAGACTGGCCTGGCAACGGCTGCTCACACTCCATCAAAGATCAGCATCAGGTAGGCGATAAAGAGGAGCAGGTGGACGGCGCCCAGTAGAATGTTCGTCCGGCGGCTGGTGAAGGTGACAATGGAAATGACCAGCGTAAGCATCAACAGAACGATCTCCGCCGGCTGCAGGCCGAGCACAACGGATCGCCCGGTGAATAATCCGATCGTTAGGACAGCGGGGATGGTTAGCCCGATCGTGGCGAGGACTGAGCCTAACAATAGGTTGACCGAACGCTGGAGCCGATTGGACAAAGCCGCGCGGAATGCGCTGATCGACTCGGGCGACAAGACGAGCGCGGCGATGATGAACCCGCCGAGCGCCTCAGGCGCATGTAGCACATGGATGCCGTAATCAATCGGGACCGCCAGTTTTTTGGCAAGAAGCACGAGCGGCAGCAGATAACCCAACAGTAGTCCAAGGTGAAACGGAATGGACCGCACCACCACATCGTGGTGAGCGTCGTCTGCCTCCGCGTCATTTTCAGCAGCCGGTGAAAGAAAATAGTGTCGGTGCAGCCTGGTTTGCACCGCGAGGAAGATCCCATAGATGCCAAGTGACATGATACTGACGAAAATTGCCTGGGCGTGTGAGAACGTCGGATCCAAGGCGGGCCCAATAAAGTTAGGTAAGATCAATCCCAGAACCGAAAGCGAGATGATCATGCTGAGATATGAGCTGGCGCCCTGGAGATTGTAGGTTTGCTCCCGATACCGCAGACCGCCGAGCAGAAGCGCCAGCCCGAGCATGCCATTGAGCACGATCATCACGACTGCGAACATCGCGTCACGCGCCAATGGTGAACCGGCGCCCTTTCCGGCGGTCGCGGCAGCGATCATCATGACCTCGATGCTGGTCACGGCGAGCGTCAGTAAGAGCGTTCCGTAGGGCTCGCCGAGTTTCACGGCGAGCGCGTCGGCATGCCGCATCACGGAAAATGATGCCAGCAACACCGAACCGAGAAGCCATACTACAATCACACCGAACCATGCCGGTTGTTCGAGACCCGAAAGCAGCACGTTCCCCCAGGTAAAGAAAACTGCGGCCGTGCCGAAATTCAGGAGTAACCCCCACTCCTTTGCCCACGCTGCGGCGCGCGATTCGGTCATGTCAGCCCAAGTAAATCAGATCAACGGCGGCTGCCCACTCGGAACTTTTCCTCGGACCTTTGACGACAGCCGCGAACTGCCGATCCTTCGGATCAGGCTGCGCCCTCACTGTGGGCGAATGACGAATAAATACCCTCGGTATCCCGCATCTCTTCTGATACGAACAGTTTGTGCCAACCGATGGGGCGTCCCCTTTGAAGTTCGAGATCGGCCACGTCCTGTTCATCGATATCGTCGGTTACTCGAAGCTGCTCATTAACGAACAAAGTGAGCAAATCGAGACATTAAAGAAAATTGTCCGCGGCAGCGAGCAAGTCCGCTTAGCGGAAGCTGACCACAAGTTGCTACGCCTGCCGACCGGTGATGGCGGAGCGCTTGTTTTTCGAAACAGTCCGGAAGCCCCGGTTGTGTGCGCCATGGAGATTGGCCGGGAATTAAAGAAACATCCCGACCTTCTTGTCCGAATGGGAATTCACAGCGGCCCGGTTAACGAAGTTGTCGATCTGAACGAACAAGCCAATATCGCCGGAGCGGGTATTAACATTGCGCAGCGGGTGATGGATTGCGGTGATGCCGAACACATTCTGCTCTCCAAAAGAGTGGCCGAAGATTTGACGCAATATCGTCAATGGCAGCCGCTCTTGCATGATCTCGGCGAAGTGGAAGTGAAGCACGGTGTTCGTATTCACGTTTTCAATCTTGTCACCGATGAGCTGGGTAGTCGGGAGGTGCCGGAGAAGTTGCGAGGCGCGAAACCGAAAGAACAGGAAGCAACCGAGGCTTCCGCACGTCGGGAAGAAGGGTTTTGGGTCGCGGTCTTGCCGTTTCAGTATGCCGGCACAAATGCCGACCTCCGCGCCCTGGCCCAGGGCTTGACCGAAGACATCGTAACCGGCTTTTCTCGCTTTTCGTATCTAAGAGTCATTGCCCGCAGCTCGACTTTGCGTTTGGCCAAGAACTCGGGCGACGTGCGCGCCATCGGTAAAGAACTGGGCGCCCGCTACGTGATGGAAGGCAGCTTGCGTCAGGCCGGAGCGAAATTGCGTCTGGCCGTGCAAGTCGTTGACACGACTTCCGGCGCTCATCTTTGGGCTGAGAACTATGAACGCGCTTTTAGTCCGGAAACGGTTTTCGAGTTACAGGACGATCTGGTTCCGAGAATTGTTTCGACCGTTGCTGATGCGCACGGGGTACTGCCGCGGAGTATGAGCCAGGTGGTGCGGAGCCGCGCTCCGGAGCAGTTGAGTCCGTATGAAGCCGTGCTCCGCAGCTTTGGCTACTTCGAGCGGGTTACTGCCGGAGAGCTTGCGATCGCCCGGGAAGGCCTCGAGTTGGCGGTGCAGAAAGCCCCTGCCTATGCCGATGCCTGGGCGATGCAGGCCTTGCTCTGCGTCCAGGAACACGGCCAGGGATTCAACCTTCGAGCTGATTGCCTAACGAGCGGATTATCGGCTGCGCGACGTGCTATCGAGTGTGCACCAGCCAATCATCTTGCTCATTTCAGCCTGGCCCAGGCGCTTTTTTTCCAGAAAGAGTTTCAGAGTTTCCGGAATGCAGCGGAGCGGGCCGTTGCATTGAATCCCATGGATGGTAACTCAATCGCCCTTGTCGGCGAGTTGCTCATCTATGCGGGCGACTGCGAGCGCGGCGTCGCACTGGTGGAATGCGCCAAACAACTCAATCCCAATCACCCGGGGTGGTATTGGTATGCCGACTTTTATAACTCTTATCGGCAGCGCGACTATCGCGGCGCAGTTGCTTTTTTGCTGAAAGCAGATCTGCCAGGCCACTGGGGTATGCACGCCGGGCTGGCAGCGGCTTACGGTCAATTCGGGGAAATCGACGCGGCCGGAAAAGCCTTGCAGAAGTTACTCAAACTGCGACCGGACTTCGCGGCCGCGGCACGTAAAGAATTCGAAAAGTGGTGGAATTCCGAATACGTCGAGCACTTTATTGACGGACTGCGCAAGGCGGGGCTGGAAGTTGCCGACGCAACCAAGCCAGCGGCGGGCGTATCAGCTTCTGCAAAACTCTCCCACCAGAAACAGGAAGAGGAAGGCTTCTGGGTTGCAGTGCTGCCGTTCAAGTCCGCGAGCACGAGCATGGAGCTCAAAGCGTTGGCAGACGGCCTAACCGAAGAAATCGTCGCGGGATTATCTCATTTCTCATACCTGCGTGTGATCACACACGGCTCGACCCGACGCTACGCCGATCAGACGCCCGATATGCGAGAGGTCGGCAAGGAACTGGGAGCGCGTTACGTCATGAATGGCGGTCTTCGCCAGGCGGGCGCCCGGCTCCGCATCGCGGTCCAATTAGTGGATGCGGCTACCGGAGTGCAATTGTGGGCCGAAACCTACGAGCGGCCCTTCAATCCGGAAGTGGTTTTCGAGCTGCAGGACGACTTGGTTCCGCGGATTGTATCAACGGTTGCCGACATGCACGGAGTTCTGCCGCACAGTATGAGCGAAGCGGTTCGGCTCAAGTCAGCCGATCAAATGAACCCATATGAAGCGTTGCTTCGCAGCTTCGGCTACAACGAGCGCTTCACCCCTGAAGACCTGGCGGAAGTACGGATCTGCCTGGAACGGGCGGTCCAGCAAGCCCCTGCTAATGCCGGCTGCTGGGCAATGCTATCTTTAATGTACGCGAACGAGTACGGACATTGGGACAACGCCGCGCCGGATTCCCTGGACCGCGCCCTTCGAGCGGCGCGAACAGCGGTCGAGGCCGCACCGTTGCAGTCCTTGCCCTACTACGCTCTAGCCCAAGCTCTCTTTTTCCGGCGAGAAATTCCAGCGTTCCGAGTGGCCGCAGAACGGGCGGTTTCGCTCAATCCGATGGATGGCGCCACGGCTGCGTTCATGGGTTTCCTCATTGCTTACACCGGAGATTGGGAGCGCGGCTGTGCTCTCTCGGAAAAAGGTCTGCAACTGAACCCCAATCATCCGGGATGGTATCACTACCCCGCGTGGCACGATGCCTATCGAAAGAAAGACTACCGCAAAGCGCTGGAGGTAGCTCTACAGCTCAACGCTCCACAAAATTATTACACACACGCAGTCCTTGCCATGTGTTACGCACAACTTGGCCGGATGGAAGAGGCGCGCCAGGCACTCCAGGATATGCTGGCGCTCAAACCGAATTACGCCGAGGTCGCCCGCGAGTTACATGGGAGGTGGATCCCGCCGGATCTCGTAGAGAAATTGATGGATGGCCTCCGCAAGGCGGGTCTGAAAATCGCGAGCGCTCCTGCACTACCAACTCCCGTGAGCTCCCCGGTCGGACCCAGATAAACAATCCGATGCCGATCGAACGTTCCTCAGAGCTCAAGTTCGAGATTGGGCATGTCCTGTTCGTCGACATCGTTGGCTACTCCAAGTTGCTCATCAACGAACAGAGCGATCAGATTCAGGCGCTGAAGGAAATCGTCCGCGGCACGGAGCAATTCCAACTAGCCGAAGCCGAACGCCAGCTATTGCGCTTACCGACTGGCGATGGCTGCGCACTCGTTTTTCGAAGCAGTCCGGAGACGCCGGTTCTATGCGCGATGGAGATTACGCGGGAGCTGCAAAAATCCCCGGGTTCAAGAGAAGAGCCTCGGTTGAGGCTTCGGATGGGAATTCACAGCGGCCCGGTTAACGAGGTTGTTGATCTGAACGAACAAGCGAACATCGCCGGCGCCGGAATCAATATGGCCCAGCGGGTGATGGATTGCGGTGATACCGGACACATTCTGCTTTCCAAAAGAGTGGCCGAAGATTTGACCCAATATCGACAGTGGCAACCGCGCCTGCACGATCTCGGCGAGGTGGAAGTAAAGCACGGCGCGCGCGTGCACGTTTTCAATCTTTACAACGAGGAGCTCGGTAATCCCGAGGTGCCAGAAAAATTGCGCAGCGCGAAACCGAAAGAGCAACAGGCATCCGATGCTTCCGCGCGTCGGGAAGAAGGATTCTGGGTCGCGGTCTTGCCGTTCAAGTATGTCGGCACAAATGACGATCTCAGTGCGTTGGCCGAGAGCTTGTCTGAGGATATCGTCACCGGCCTTTCCCGCTTCTCGTACCTGAAAGTGATTGCCCGTGGCTCGACTTTGCCTTCGGCCAAAGACCGGGGCGATGGACGGGCC
>JBJMXE010000080.1:0-24047 GCA_045809745.1 Chthoniobacterales bacterium
AGGACCATGGTTTTGTCCTGCGCTTTCGGAAGTCCTTCGGCGAACGCCAGAACCTCACCGACATTTTTTTCGTCAATCAATTCGGCCAGCTTTCCGAATTCGACAAAGGTTCGCCGGGTGCCCATGTGAGCCAGGGCATTTCGCAATGCGGTGACCACATTCTCGCTGCTAACTGGAGTGGATTCGGGGTCCGCAATTTTCTCGGTGACGCTGTGGCGGACTTGTTTAGCGGGAGTGCTGGTTGGGGCGGAGCGGTGGATTTCGGCAGTAGATGTATTGGCAGGCGCCGATTTCGCGACCAGGGGAGCGGCGGTATAGCGGCCGATCAAAACGCCGGTTCCCAAGGCAAAGACGGCGACGACTGCGATACCGGCAAAGGACTTCATTCCAGGAATAATAGGCATAATTCGGATATGTTCAAATGAACATTAAAGTTCTTCGGGTGGCTTCGACAAGATATCATGTCCCATCACCTCAAGCCTGGTCCAGCCGGACCGCGGCCTACACGATTTCCACTGGGCAGCGCGGCAACGCTTTCAAAAAAGCGCGCCCATAGGGCTTGGTCACGATCCGGTTATCCAGAATCACCACCATTCCTCGATCGGTTTTCGTTCGGATCAATCGGCCCACGCCCTGGCGAAACTTCAAAATCGCTTCGGGCAACGAATATTCCGTAAACGCGTCGCCGCCTTTCGCAGTGATGAATTCTAGCTTCGCCTCAATCAACGGATGATCCGGCACCGCAAACGGCAACCGGGTAATGATCACATTCGACAACGCTTCGCCCGGAACATCGACCCCCATCCAAAAACTATCCGTCCCAAATAATACGCTGCGCGGCGTCGTCTTGAATTCTTCAAGTAGCCGGCTGCGGGGAAGTCCGGAACCCTGAACCAGCAGGTTCATGTGTTTGTCCGCAAAAAAGTTCTCCATCTGCGCGGCGATCCGTTGCATTCCACGGTAGCTGGTGAACAAAACAAAAGCGCGTCCTTCGGATTGTTCGACGAAGTGACTGATCCATTGGGCCAGCGCCTCGTCGCATCGCGGATCACGCGGATCGGGCATCTTTTTCACGATGAAAAGCTTCATCTGCTTCTGGAAATTGAACGGGCTGCCTAACTGCAACGGCTGAGCTTCGGTAGCTCCGATTCGTCTTCGAAAATAAACCAGGTCCGGATGGCCCACCGCCAGCGTGGCACTGGTCATGACGCAGGAGCAGTTGTCCCGAAAAAGCATTCGTTGCAATTCCGGTGCGACATCGACCGGGGCAGCATTGAGCGAGAGGTAGTGCGCCGTTTTCCCAGTCTGCTCCACCCAGTAGACATAACGGCTTTCGCTTTGTTGCAGAAACGCAGCGATGCCAACTCGAGCGTCCCGAATTCGCCGGCCCATTTCCTGAAGTTCGGCTTTCAGCAACTCGTCCTCGCTAGCCCGAATGACTTCCGATATCCGGGCCTGCAACCCGGTGAGCCGTGCGGTGATCGTATCCGGCGAAAAATCGGCCGAACGAACCCGAAACTCACGTCCTTTGCTGAAGTTGCAACGTTCTCCGAGTCCATCGAAAAATCGGTCAACGTCGTCCACCAGTTCCGCCGCCAGCACCACGCCCGCGGCATCCCGGGTGACCGTGAACAGCCCTTTTTTCGTCCGGGAATTGTAGAGCCGCTGGATGGCAGACTTGAGCCCATACTGCGACACGCCGATGCCGATGTGGCGCGATGCAACCTGCTCGAGGGTGTGTGCTTCGTCGAAAATGATGAAGTCATTTGGGAAAAGAAATCCGCTTTCCCGTCTCTCCTGCTCATCAAGTCCCCCTAACAAAGTGAAAAGCAGCATGTGATTGATGACCACCACATCGGCGGCCTCGAACTCCTTCCGGGCCTTGTGAAAAAAACATCTCGAATTCTGGCCGCACGTTTTGCGGGTGCAGATGTGGGCTTCGCTGCAAACCTGCGCCCATACCTTCGGATCTGGTTCGAACGACAGGTCGCTGACCGAGCCGTCATTCGTTCTTCCCGCCCATTCGGCAATCTGCTGGAGTTCGTTCGTCTCCGGACCGGTAAAAAGTTCCTTTGCCTGTTGCAGCGCTTTCTCCAGGCGGCGGGGGCAAACAAAGTTCTGGCGTCCTTTCATCAGCGCCGCTTTGAACTCGACCGGCAGCACCTTCTCCAGGATTGGAATGTCTTTATATAAGAGCTGCTCTTGAAGATTGATGGTATGGGTCGAGATGATCGCCTTTTTCTTTTGCTCCAGCGCAAACAGAATGGCCGGGACCAGGTAGGCGAGCGATTTGCCGACTCCGGTTCCAGCTTCGACTACCAGATGCCGCTCTTCTTCCAACGCTTCGGCGACAGCCACTGCCATTTCCTGCTGCTGCGGCCGGTATTCGAAATTTTTCGCTCCGGAAAGTAATCCGTTCTCCGAAAACATGGTTCGGACTCGCTCGACGAATTCGGTACCGAGAGAGTCTTTGAGCGCGATCATGGGAACGGCAGAATAAAGCACCAACGACCAATCTCCAAGCTCCAGTGAATCACCAAGCCGCAATTCCAGACGGGCAGCCTTACTGCGGATTAAGAGCCTGGTGCCTGAAGTTTCTCTGCACGTTGGAGCTGGGATTTGGTGATTTGGCGATCACGTGCAGAATCGAATGCGCGGCTTTACACTGGTCGGTCGCAAATTCCCGTAACTCGTGAAACTGCTGGATCGCTACGTTCTGAAGAATTTTCTGCAGGTCTACATTTACTGCATTATCGGTTTCGTTTCGATCTGGTTGATCTACGACGTCAGCGATAACATCCAGACCTTCATCGACCAAAGCTTCGGTCCGGTGGCAGTGCTGCATTACTATCTCACACAGTTGCCCCAGGTTTGCGTGATCCTCCTGCCGGTCTCGCTGCTGCTCGCGCTGCTGTTCTGCCTCGGCCGGATGTCGCGCTCTAACGAAATCGTGTCGATGCTTACCGCGGGAGTGAGCATTCCGCGGGTTTTGCTTCCGTTGATTGTCGTCGGATTACTGACGGTCTGGGCGAGCACCGGACTGAACTACAAACTGGCGCCGCACGCCGATGTCGTTCGCAAGAGTCTTCTGGCTAACGAGCGTGCCCGGAAAGAATCGCGGATTGAGGCCCAGATCTTTCGGAATCGAACCGATCATCGGACCTGGTTCATTCAGAGCTTCCGCCGGGGAGACACCGCCTTCCACAACGTCCAGGTGTTGCAACAAAATCAGGACGACAAAATCATCATCAACTACCTCGCCGCCGGGGCGCGTTATGACGGGAGCCGGAAGACATGGGAGCTTCAGAACGTCAAAGTGGTCAATTACGACCCACAGGGGAACATCACCCACGAGGAAATCCAGCCTTCCCTCATGATCAACAACTGGAGTGAAACGCCGTTCCGCCTCAGCAGCGCAAATGTTCGAGCCGAATCGCTCAGCGTTCCGGAATTGCGGGAATATTTGCGGTTCAACTCCGATTTTCCGGCAACTTTACTGGCCCCGTTCCATACTCATCTTCAATATCGCCTCGCTTTGCCCTGGACTTGCCTGGTGGTAGTCCTGATCGCGGCGCCGTTAGGTATTGGGTATTCGCGTCGCGGTATTCTTTCCAGTGTGGCTGCCTCTATACTTCTGGTTTTTTCGATGAATTTCCTGACCCACTTGTTCCTGGCGCTGGGCGAAGGATATCGGGTTCCGGCGTGGATTGCCGCTTGGACGCCTAACCTGATTTTCGCGGTAATCGGCGCTTACCTGCTTTATCTCCGCTCCACCAATCGCGAAGGGCTCGGCCTTCAACTTTTTGGTATTCTGTTCCGGAAATAATCCGCTATTTCCAAGACAGAACAGTCACTGGCGCCCTATAGTAGTGCGATGAATCCGTTGAACAGCGACTGGACGATTAAACATCGTTCTGATGTTTGCACCGCAACCAATCGGCCATTCGCGGACGGCGAATATTTTTACACGTTATTGTTTCGCGAAGGGGATGGCTTTCGTCGGGAAGATCTGAGTGAAGAGGCCTGGGCTGCACGAAATGAAAACATTCAGCCGTTCTCATTCTGGCGGAGCCGTTTTGAACCCGCTCCACCAACGCCGCCGGAGCCGTTAGGCAAGGAAACCGCGGAAGAACTTTTCCGACGACTGGTCACATCGGCTGATGCGCCGCCGAATGCCTGTTATGTGCTGGCCGTCATGCTGGAACGGAAGCGGATGCTAAAACAGATCCGCACCGAAGCGAACGGTGACACGAAGGTCCTGGTCTATGAACACCCGGAAAGCGGCGATGTGTTTCTAGTGCGCGATCCCCAGCTGCGCCTGGATGAATTGGAAGGTGTGCAGAACGAGGTGGCCGATCTTTTGCGGCAGGCGACGGCCGCTCCAGTGGAAACCGCACCGGCTGCGTCGCCGGCCTTGTAGCCGGGGTCGCTGACCCCGGTCGGGATTTCGGTTCCAATCAGCCGGTGTCACCGCCGCCGGCTACAGCCGCCGCGAAGGACCCCGCCTACTTGGGTGACGCGTCCCGCATTTGCGAGGTCTTTCGACTGCGCTCGGGATGACATAGGTATGTTGCTTTAGAGCGGGTTGATTCTCCAAACCACCTGCGGATGCCACTGAGTTGGCATAGAATACGGTGATGAACGGCATGGTGATTAGCCCGCTACCTGAAGAACTTGACGCTCCCGTCGGTCCTGGCTCACTAAGCGCCTCCATTGCCCTGCCTTCAGCTCCGCAGTTGCCCTGGTTCGATCGCAAATTTCCGCTGTTTCTGGCCCCGATGGCGGGCGTTTCGGATAAGATTTTCCGGCAACTTTGCAAAGAATACGGCGCGGACGTTCTCACCACCGAGTTCGTATCGGCCGAAGGGATCTTTCGACGCAACGAGCGGACCCGCGAATATCTCGAGTTCGATGAAATCGAACGGCCGATTGGGGTACAGCTCTTCGGAGGTGATGCCGCACATATGGCCGAAGCGGCGAGCCATGTGGTCGATTGGGTCACGCCCGATTTCATCGATTTAAATTTCGGCTGTCCGGTCAACAAAGTCGTGGCGAAGAACGGCGGCTCGGCGCTCCTGAAAGATTGCCCGACGTTGACCGCAGTAGCCGGCGCAGTTGTTAGGGCGGTATCGCCACTCCCGGTTACCGCCAAAATCAGAATTGGATGGGACGCTGATTCCATCAATGCCGTTCGCGTGGCCAGGATGCTGGTCGACGAAGGAATTGCTGCCATCACGGTCCACGGGCGGACGCGAGCACAGGGTTATTCCGGGGCGGCCGACTGGCAGGTGATCGCAGAAGTGGCCGGCGCCGTAGCGGTACCGGTAATCGGTAATGGCGACATCACATCACCGGCCGACGTCGCGAAGCGGCGCCAGGAGACGGCAATTGCCGGCGTGATGATTGGTCGCGCGGCAATGAGCGCCCCATGGATATTTGCGCAGACGAAAGAATACCTGAAAACGGGCGAGGTTCCGCCGCCCCCCGGTCTCCGTGTGCGGTGGAACATCGTAATGCGTCATTGCCGGCTCGCGGTGGAAGAGTGGGGCGTTGAAGACCCAGCGATTCGATCGATGCGAGCGCGGCTCATGGCCTACACCAAAGGTTTTCCGGCGAGCAAACAGCTGCGCGAGAAATTTCAGCATGTTTCCTCGTTGCGCGATGTAGGGACGATCGCGGAGGAGCATCTCGAGGAGTTCGCTGGCATTACCGAACCTGGGGCCGCTTTAGCGAGCAGGTAAGCTTCATGGACGCTGTGCCCACGCCTGCTGCTGCGACACCAATAAATTATAAGGTTGGCAATGAACGGCTCGTCCGGGCTACCGAGAGCGCCTCGCACAAGCTGAAGTCGTTACTGGAGAAGCAAGGCCGGCCTAACGGTGCGTTGCGAGTGGCCGTGATCGGCGGCGGTTGTTCGGGGCTACAGTACAAAATGGATTTGGTAGATGGCCCGGCTAACCGCGACATTATGGTTGAGACGGGCGGCATTCGCGTGGTAGTCGATCCGAAGAGTGCGTTATTCGTCAGCGGATCAGTGCTGGATTACAGCGACGATTTGCAGAAGGGCGGCTTCAAGGTGACCAATCCGAATGCGGTGGCGCATTGTTCGTGCGGCGAGAGCTTCGCGGCATGACGGTCGTGGCATCTCCCGCCAGCCGATGGGAGATCGGCCCGCTGCCGATGCCACAGGTCGGCGGACTGTTCCGAAGGCAACATGGCTTCTGACCATTTCGCGGTTCTGGGCCAGCCGCGGCGACCATGGCTCGACCCTGAGCAGCTGAAACAGGACTATCAGCGGCTGACTTTCGCGCTGCATCCCGACAGACAATCTGAGCCACCCGCAGACGGCTCCGATTTCGGGGCAGTGACTGATGCCTACCGGGTGCTCAGTAACCCCAAGCTGCGTTTGCAACATCTGCTTGCTCTGGAAAACGAAGCTTCCGATAGCCAGAGCGGACGAGTGTCCACCGAACTTGCCGAGACGTTCATGCAGACTGCCGCCCTAATCGCGTCCGTAGATGACGTGTTGAAGCGAAAACAGCAGGCGATTACCACGTTGGCGTCGTCCCTGTTGATGCCGGAGATTTCGAAAGTGAAGGAACGCGTCGATTCACAGGTGGAGGCGCTGCAACACGCTCGTGCCAATTGCATGGATGAACTGAAACGGCTGGATCAGAGATGGGAGAATGATTCGGATAAACGGGCGGAAGCGCGGAAGCTGGCAGATCGGTTTGGATTTCTGGATCGGTGGATCGCCCAGCTTCGGGAGAAACAGTTCGCGCTATCGAACTGACTTCTTTGTAGCGGCGGTCTCTGACCGTCGCACTATGTTTCCTCGAGTGTCCCGTTCACCCGAACTACTGTTGGGACCGTGACCACCCCTGCTTAACCGAACCCCGTAAATGGAACTCTTCTGGTGGTTGTTCACCATCATCCTTTTTGCCGTCGGATTGTTAGGCACGGTTGTGCCTGTCCTCCCCGGGACGGTGATTATCCTGGCTGCTGCGATCATTCATCGAGTGATGATGGGTGCCGACAAGAGCGTGTCCTGGTGGATCATCGCTGTCCTGGCGCTTCTTACCGCGGTTTCCTATGCCTTCGATTTTCTGGGCGGCTATTTTGGCGCCAGGTATTTCGGAGCGACGAAATGGGGCACATTCGGCGCGATCATTGGCGGCATTGCCGGGTTATTTTTCGGGATCATCGGCTTATTCGTCGGACCGGTAATCGGTGCTTTGGCGGGCGAATTCATCGCCGGCAAGAAGCTGGTCCAGGCCGGTAAAGCCGGTTGGGGGAGTCTGCTCGGCAATATCGGCGGAATGGTCGGCAAGCTGACGATTGCATTGATCATGATCGTGATCTTTGTGATGTCGGTGCCGTCGCCGTTTTAGGGCTGCCTGCATGATTGCGCGTCGGCGGTCTATGACCGCCGCTACAAAAACGCGGGTTGTGAGAAAATTATTTGCACGGTTTGGACTTTGTGATACAAAGTAATCCATGGATGAGCGTTTGAACGCCGAGGAAAACCTCCGCGTCATTCGTCAGCTGATGGAGCGGGCCACGGTTTACCGCGCCATTTCTGCCCCCACCGCCCTGGTCGCCGGCATTCTTTCTCTGCTCGCGGCCGCGGCCGTTTACTACAACAATGAGGTTCAACTAGTCCTCGGACGCGCCGTTCGGCCCCGGGAGTTCGCCGTCCTCTGGATCGCCGTGCTGGTACTGGCAGCGATCGCGAATGCTTACTTTCTGTGGCGCGAAGCCGCGCGATCCGGACGGCCCTTCGTTTCTTCCGGCATGAAGCTGGCGCTGCAAGCGATCACACCGAATTTGCTCATTCCAGCAGCGTTCACGCTCTGGTTTTTTCAGACTGGATATCTGGGGGCCCAGGAACTTCAACTCGTTACAGTATGGGTCGCGTTCTACGGACTCGGATTACTGGCGACTGCTCTTTTCGCGCCGCGTTCTCTAGCGATTCTTGGCTGGGCCTTTCTCCTAACCGCATTAGCTACGCCGGTTTTGAACGAATGGATCGATCGACTGACCGACGACGCTCCAGACACGATCATGGGTCTGACGTTCGGTGTGTATCATCTGATCTACGCGATCACCACCTGGCCGCGCGGCGGCGGAACGGCGGCTCCTCGACCTTTAGCCGAATGAACGATGCTCGAGTTCAACAAGCTGGACAAAGCGATTCACGAAAAGGGTCGCCTGGCGATCATGACCTTACTGGCTACGCGCGTGAGTTGGTCGTATGGCGATCTCAAGTCGGAACTGGGGATGAGCGACGGCAACCTGATCACGCACCTGCGGACTCTGCACAAGCTGGGTCTGGTCGCGACTACCAAGGAGGTTCGGGACCGTCCGCAGACGACTTATTCGCTGACCAAAAAGGGGCGGAGCGCGTTTACGGAATACCTGCGGGTACTGGAGAACATTATCAAGGTGGGGAAACGCTGATTTTTTTGGCCGAATACTTTGTATCACAAAGTGAATCGAATCTGCTCATGAAAATTATCTTAGCCCGGCATTTCGGTCTCTGTTTCGGCGTTCGGGACGCGATTGCTCAGGCGGAAGAGTTCGCGCAGCAGGGTCCACTGACGATTCTCGGTGAGCTGGTTCACAACAACGTCGTCCACGAGCAACTCCGAGAGCGGGGCGTTCAACAGGGATCCCTGGACGACTCCCAATCGGCATCAAGACGGGTCATGATTACCGCTCATGGTGCTTCGGATGTTCAGCGATCGAAGTGGCGCAATGCCGGTTACGAAGTGGCCGATGCGACCTGCCCGCTGGTTCGGCATGCTCACCAGGAACTGAAACAGTTGGTTGCTGCCGGTTATCATCCGGTAGTGATCGGCCGATCCGGTCACGTCGAAGTTCGCGGCCTAACCGAGGACTTTCCTGGTGCGACAGTGGTAGAGCAACACAGCGAACTGGCCGGGGTACCCGCACGATTGCGCTACGGAGTCATCTCGCAAACGACGCAGCCGATTGACTTTGTTCGGCAGCTGGTGGGCGCGATTCGTGAGCGATTTCCCGGGTCGGAGGTCTTGTTTGTGGACACGGTCTGTCGTCCAACCAAAGAACGGCAGCTCGCCCTCGGGGATCTTATTGCAAAGGCTGAGACGATCGTCGTGGTAGGTGGTCAGCACAGCAACAACACTCGCCAGCTCGTGCAAACCTGCCGACTCGCGGGTCGCCGCGCGATTCACGTGGAACGGCCCGAAGACCTCAACCCCGCAGACTTTTGTGAGGTTCAAGTGGTCGGCCTAACCGCAGGGACTTCTACACTTCCGGAGACGGTAACTGCCGTTTGGCAGCGCCTGAACGAAATGTCGTCCGATCCTGACAAAACCAAACGTAGCTAATCAACAATGAACTCACAGCAATGGCTCACTTATTACCGACACAATCGACATGACCGGCCTGAGCCGAAATGGAATTCGCCAAGCGCGCTGAATCCCACGATGCAGACGGCGCTGGCTCGCTCCCTGTCGCATTTCCAACTGGGCGAAACCGGAGAAGGCACCTTCCTGCTCGATCGGGCATGCCAGCAGGTCAGTGACGATTCCGCTTACCTCGATGCCTTGCAGCTCTTTATAGCCGAGGAGGGCGAGCACGCGCGGCTGTTGGAGCGGCTGGTCCAACGATTTGGCGGCAGAACAATCCGGCGCCACTGGACCCACGCTTTGTTCAGTCTCGTTCGCCATGCACTCGGATTTCAATTCGAAATTCAGGTGTTGCTCATCGCCGAGTTGGTAGGCACAGCTTATTACCGTCTAATCCGCGCGCGAACGATTGATTCGGTTCTGGATGAAACATGCGGCCTGCTGCTTCGCGATGAAGCACAGCATGTAGAATTTCACGCGCAATGGTTAGGCGACGTGCTGGCCAGGTTCCTACCGCTGGAGGCCGGCATCTGGCGAACGCAATTCCAAACCCTGTTCGCCGCGGCGACAATTGTGGCGTGGATCGATCATCGCGAGGCGTTGATCGCCTCCGGATCCAATCGCGGCGAGTTCTTTCTCGAGGCGCGCAAGCAGTGCATTTCGTTTTTGCATCACGTGGCGCGCAATGCCGAACAACACATCGCCTCCGTCGCGACCGCATAACCTCCCCTCCGCAACCAGGTGCGCACGATCGCCGCCTGTGCTATAATCCTAACCGATGGCAGATGATCGCTGGCCCCGAAAGCATTCCGGGCTGGAGGAAAGTCCGAACACCATACGGCGGCATGCCGCGTAGAATACGCGGGCGCTGCGGTTGTAAAATCGCGGCGATGGACAGTGTCACAGAAAATATACCGCCGGTTCTTTGATTATTCAGGAACAGGTAAGGGTGAAAAGGCGAGGTAAGAGCTCACCGCTCGCGGAGTGATTCGCGAGGCACGAAAAACCCCATGCGGTGCAAGACGAAACAGAGGGAGGACAGCCGGTCCGTCATAATCCTCGGGTATTGTCGCATCACGGCGCTGTAACGGCGGCTTAACCGCCGAACACGGTTCCGGACGATCCCGCGAAAGCGGGGTTGAGATAAATGATCATCCCGTTCGCTTCGGCGAACGGACAGAATTCGGCTTATCGCCATCTATATATGAAGGGCGCTTTCGGAAACGAAGGCGCCCTTCTCTTATCGTGACCCTGGTTTTGATTTTACGTTTTGGGCCGGCGCCAAGGCATGTAGCATTGGCAGCTGGCCAACGATCTTGCGGAAACATCCGCTGGAAGGCGATGCACTGTCCTCTCTCGTGATCATGATCGAATCCGTAGGCTCGACGAAGTCTCGCCCCGCCGGTATAGCGAAATGTGAAGACGGTCGCCCCTTCTGATTAAGACGATTAAGATCGTGATCATGAGCATGATCAGGAAAACTGAACGGCGGCTTGTCTAGCACCATGCCGACCGAGTCCGCACGGCTGAAGGACCATCCCGGTGTTCCGATTGCGCCGCCGCTACTATTTCTGCTGCCGATCCTGGCAGCAATTCCGCTGGAATGGTTGTGTCCCACATTTCTCGCCGCCGGTGCGGTTCGGTGGATTTCCGGTGGCCTGTTTGTAGTTCTCGGGATCGCTCTGGACATTGCCGGCTTTGTTACGCAACGCCGCGCCGGCACCGATCCTATTCCATACCGGCCAACCACACGAATCATCTCGCACGGAGTTTACCGATTCACGCGCAACCCGATGTATGTCGGATTCGCTCTCTGCACGCTGGGCCTCGCGATTCTATTTGATTCGTTGTGGATACTTGCCGCTGTGCCGATCGGCTTGGTGTTAACTAACCTGCTGATCGTTGCGCGGGAAGAACGCTACCTGGAACGAAAGTTTGGCGACGAATACCGGGATTATCAACGGCGCGTTCGCCGTTGGCTTTGAGCCGGGGCGCGCTCCTCGCGCGGGAACGACGCGTTTTCGGTGCAAATATTAAATCCGTCCGAGGCGATTACCTCTCGTTCGATCTGCCGTTGCTGACCACGCTTGCGGTAATTTCACTCTCCAATAATTCTTTGAGTCGCTGCAGATCGTCCCGCAGTTGTTGATCGGGCGCTTCACCGAACAGTTTCGCCACGGCGGCTCCGACAACGCCTGCCGGTGGCAGGTATTGAAGCGTCACTCGCACTCGCGTATTTGTGTCGTTGATCGGCTCAAACCGAACCGAACCGGCATTCTGAACTTCAGCTCCGGGCAATGATTCCCAGGAAATCAGCTCCCCTTCGTGATCAGTGATGATCGTAGCCATCCATTCGACTTCCGTGCCCGCCGGGCCGCGAACAATCCAACGCGACCGAAGATCGTCGAGTTCTTCAACGCTTTTCACGTTCTCCATGAACTGGGCGAGATTGTCGAACTGTCTCCAGAACCGGTAAATTTCCTCCGCCGGACGGGCGATGAAAACTTCTTCGGTGACTTTCACCCCTTTGTTACCGGGCACGCCGGTTTCAGTGTTCAGTTGGCGTGAGTTAATGCCGAGTTTTTGATAAAGCTGGCAATGGCCTGTGCTGCCGCGATGGATCAACGCGGCACCGCCGGCTGCGAGCAGAAGAGTCGGCCAGGATCTTTTCCAGAGCGCGAGGCTGACCAGCGCGGCACCCGCGGCAATGGAGCCGATCCGTTCGGGAAACGGAACGTTGGTGTAGAGATTTTCGCGAATCGAATCGAGTTCGCGACTTTCTGCGAAAGGTTGGGACGTAAGTGGCATACGTAAAAATTCGACTAAGAGCAACGGTTCGGTCGTGTCAGAATGTTCTTTGTAGCGGCGGTCTCTAACGGTCTCACTGAGTGGCAACTTTTTGCCCCCAGCGGCCGATGAGATCGTCGACGGTCAGAGACCGCCGCTACATGGAAGCCAGACAATCGTCGATGGAGCCAAGCAGGTGCGACACCGTCTCTTCTGTTTCGTCGCCCATATTCGAAAGGCGAAAAGTCTCGCCTTTGAGTTTTCCGTAGCCTCCATCGATCACCAGATGATGCTTACTGCGCAGGGCGCGGACCAGATCGGCAACATTGATTCCGCGAGTGTTTTTGATGCAGGTCAAAGTGATCGAGCGGAATCTATCTTCCGCAAAGAAGTCGAATCCGGCGCTTCGCACCCAGTCGTGTACAAGTTTGTTCGTTGTAACATGCCGGCGATAGCGGTTCGTTAGGCCTTCTGCAAATATTTCGCTGAGTTTCGATTGCAAAGCGTAAACGTGCCCGACGGAAGGGGTCGTCGGCGTCATCCACTCCGTTTGCTGCTTTCGGAAACCCAGGAAATCGAAGTAATATCCGCGATCATTCTGGTTTTCTGCGCGAGCGAAACCTCTTTCTGAAACGCTGAACAAGGAAAATCCGGGCGGCAGGGCCAGCGCCTTTTGTGAACCGGTAAGCATCACGTCGATTCCAAGTGCATCCATTTCGATCGGCATCGCGCTGAATGAGGAAACGGTATCCACGATCAAGCGGACATCGGGGTATTTGGCCATCGTGCAGCAGATTTCCGGAAGCGGATTCATGACCCCGGTTGACGTTTCGTTGTGGATCAGGGTGACGGTGTCGAATTTTCCTGACGCGAGAGCTTGATCCAGCTTTTTCGGATCGATGTGGCTACCCCAATCAGCCTGCAATGGTTCCGCCTGCTTGCCACAACGACGCGCCACATCCAGCCATTTGTCCGAGAAAGCGCCGCACATGCAGCAGAGCATTGCGCGCTTAACGACGTTTCGAATTGCGCCTTCCATGACCCCCCACGCCGATGACGTAGAAAGAAAAACCGGCTGGTTTGTGCCGAACAGGGTCTGCAACTTCGGATGAATGTCCCGATACAGATTTTTAAAGTCTTCGCCCCTGTGGCCAATCATCGGACGAGCAAACGCGGCCAGCGTTTTTGCGGAGACCTCAACCGGGCCTGGGGTGAAGAGTTTGTCGTGTAGCAGCATTTAATCGCACCGTCGGACGTCGAACGACGAACGTCCAACGCCGAATGGCTCAAATCGGGCCGGTGGTGATCTGGTCTTACGTCCCGGCGTACCTTGGGCTGCGGAGAGAATCGAACGCGCCACAGAACACCGAAGTGAAGAGACAGCTACTCTCCGCTCTTTATGAAACTAATGTCGCCGCTGCGCTCAAGTTGCGCCAACTGAATGGTCGACACGTCCTCCGTCTTGGCGCTGAGACGCATGTCTTCCTCCAAATCATGCTTGGACACGAGAGCACTTTTCATCGCGTTCCAATCCACTTTGCCATTCCGCACCAGGGCGACCTCCCGGCCTTTCAACAATTTGCCGAACGGGTGGTATTGATGGGCGATAAACGCGCACAGCCGATGGACGACCATCAGAATCACCGCCGATGCGATGGTTAGCCACAATGGGCCGCTGCCATTAATCGCACGGGAGAGCATCGAGCCGAGCAGGACAACAAACATCGCATCGAACGCGGTTTTTTGGGAAAGCGATCGCCGATCGCCCGCCCTAACGATGATCAGTCCGACGATAAAAATCAAGAAACCGCGAACGCAGATCTGAGCGGTAGTCAACTCGGTGGGGTGACCGTCCACGCCAAAAATCATCAGGTTCAGCCGATGCAGTGTCTCCACACTGATTGTTTCGTGCCTACTGGCGCTTTCGGGCGTATTCGCGTCGGGCTCAACGCGATAAAACCATTCATGCCTTCAGATTCGTAGGAGAAGGTGGAGGCATCAATCATGGCACGAGGGAGCAAAAAGAAATACACATCAAAACAAAAACGAAAAGCTGAGCACATCGAGGAGGGATACGAGAAGCGCGGCACCAGCAAAAAGGAAGCGGAACGCCGGGCTTGGGCGACCGTAAACAAGAGCGACAAGGGCGGCAAGAAGAGCGGAAGCGGCCGCGGCAAAAAAAGCAGTAAATCAAGCTCCCGTAAGGGTGGCAAAAAGGGCGGAAAAAAGGGCGGGCGGAAGAAGAAAAGCTAAGCCGTTAGTCTGGGAATGTCGCGCAGGAGCAAATCTGAACTGGTCACGCCGCGCGCGGATACTCGGGGAGCGCGAACAAAATCCGGAGCATGGCCGGGGAGCAGGCCTGGAAATCCGCGAAGTTCCGGCAAAAAGCCCAGTGGAACAAACCTGAGCCGGGGCGGAGGTAGCGCTGCCGTCACCGCTCACGATTTGCGCGGCCGGAGCAAATCGAAAACCAAACGCGGCGGCTAAAGGATCGTTTCGGCATGCCGGTCTAACGGCCCATGGTTCTGACTCGTAACGGATGAGACGGCAAAATGCCCGCACTTAACCGCGATTTGCACGGAAGTGCCCCCGACAAATGTGAAATCGCGCTGTTGCTGGTCGATGTCATCAATGATCTGGATTTTCCCGAAGCGGATCAGCTGATGCGGTATGTGCCGGCGATGGCCCGGAAGCTGGCCAAATTAAAAGAGCGTGCCAAAGCGGCGGCGGTTCCGGTTGTCTACGTAAACGACAATTTTGGACGGTGGCGCTCTGATTTGCGCTCGCTGGTGGAGCACTGTCGCGGGGGCAAGGCGCAACAGATCGTGGATCTGCTCAGGCCGGACCAGGAAGATTACTTTGTATTAAAGCCGAAACATTCCGGCTTCTTTTCTTCAACATTAGACACCCTGCTTCGCTACCTCGGCGCTCGGAAACTTATCATCACGGGGATTGCCGGAAACTATTGCGTGTTGTTTACGGCTAACGACGCTTATATGCGCGACTACGAGCTGGTGGTGCCGGCGGATTGCACGGCGTCAAATACCGCCGCGGAAAATCGCGAAGCAATCAAGTTGATGAAGAATTATCTCAAAGCGGATGTCCGGCCTTCCGGGAAGATTCAATTCAGGAAGAACCGATCCGCCAAAGACGCGAAAAAACGCTAAAAATAAATGCGTGCTCCCCAATCGGCACGGTCTGGACCTTTCTGACGGGTTTAAAGTCGCGAATTGCCGATGTAGTCGCGGAGCGGAACGGGGCCGCGGCTGAACTTCACAAGAGGCTGTCATCCTGAGCGAAGTCGAAGGACCTCGCCCACTCGCGTGACGTGTTCCGCATTTGTGAGGTCGGCGCTCCGCCCAGGTCGCGATCCCGGTGCTCGGGATGACATAGCGAGAGGGCGACGCAGTTCGTATGCGCTGAACGCGAGCTTCCCACAATATCGGCCAGGCAGTTCGTAATGGGACGAGACGAACTGCTCCCTCCGGCCCGCAAGCGCGCGACGCTAACTCTTCTTGCCGCGCCCGGTTTTCTCCTGAAGCTCGTCGATCTTTTTTGAAGCGGCGGCCTTGCTGAGATTAGCATCGAACTCTTCTCCTGCTTCGCGGCAGAGCGTTTGCAAATATGACCGTTGCGGACCAGTCATGGGTTCGTCACCGGTGGTCCATTCCTCCGGGTCTTTCTCCGGATTCTGCATTGCAGGTGTCGGTTCGTCAGGTGTGGTCATCATATGATCATCGTAAACCCAGCTGTTTCCGGCCTCCTGCTCCAAGCGCGAGGCGCAGAAGATTTCAAGAGCTGGGGAATTCGGCGAAACGCCGCTATCAGCCGTGAAGGCGCGGACGGGCCGACACCTCCTGCTTGCGCGGAAAACCTTCGCGTGGCATATCAGCCACCTCGTCCTCACCGTGGTTAGCTTCGGACGAGGTGATTATGCCAACTGCCTCAGCTGCAACCGGGGAACCGGCGCTCGACGCGCATGTATTCTGGTTCAAACACCGCCGGGAGATCCTCCTGGCTATCGCGGCCATTGTTTTGGCGCTGCTCGCTTATGGCGCCTACTGGTTATATACCGATCGACGCGAAGCCAGCGCGGCCGCGCTTCTGGCCACCGCTCACGAGACCACCGCCTATCAACAGGTGATCTCCCGGTTCGATAACACCAACGCGGGCGCGACCGCCTACGTATTGTTAGCCGATGCTCAGCGGAAGGACGGCAAATATGCCGATTCGAACGCCACTTTGCAGAAATTCCTCGATAAACATCCGAAGCACGAACTGGCGCCCTCGGCCAAAATGGCAATGGCAGCGAATCTTCAATCTTTGGGCAAAGCGGATGAAGCTCTCTCTGCCTATCAACGGGTTGTTGCGGATTTCCCCAAAAGTTTCGAAGCGCCTCTGGCCTTGATTTCGCAGGTGGGGATCTTCAAAGCCAAAGGTCAAAGCGACGCTGCTCGCCGCGCGTGCGAAACGATTCTGACGCAGTATCGCGACAGTGTGTGGGCGAACGAAGCGCAGCAACAGTTGCGTCTGTTAAAGCCGCCAACACCGCCAAGCGGCGGAGCGGGAATGCCCGGCGGCCCCGCCCTCGGCGGGCAAAAGGGCGGCGCACCTCCGTTGCTGGCACGTCCTCCTGAGGCTCCGGCTCCAGCTGGAGCACCTTCCGCTGCGCCTCCGCCTTCGGGGGCAGCGCCCGCACCGAAAGCGTCGCCGAAGTCGTAATCGGCGAGAGGTACAACGGCCGCGGGAATGGCGGCCGTCGGTCCAGCAAGTTCGGTGGTTGACACAACCACCCCTACAACTGACTACGCCTGCCTGCCTTCGCGCGCGCGGAGCCGGCGGCTGACTCAGACGCCCGACAATAAAGAAGCGCTGAGGAGAATTACCGCTTCGAGAACTGGAAGCGCTTGCGTGCGCCGGGCTGCCCCGATTTCTTCCGTTCCTTCATCCGCGGATCGCGACGCAACAGACCCTCGGCTTTCAAGGTGCCGCGCAGCTCAGTGTCCACCTGAAGAAGCGCGCGCGCGATCGCGAGTTTTGCCGCACCCGCCTGTCCGGTGGGACCGCCGCCGCTGGCATTGATGGAGAGATCGTAAGTGTTCACCACTTTAGCAACCTGGAGCGGCTGCAGAACCGCGCTCTGCAATGCTGAAGTTGGAAAGTAATCTTCGAAACTCCGGCCGTTGATGTCGATTTTGCCGTTGCCCGGCACCATCCGAATCCGAGCGACTGATGTTTTGCGTCGGCCTGTGGCGATGAATTCCTGTGTCTGAGCCATGATGATGATTAAGCGATGGTAACGTTCTGCGGCTGTTGAGCCGTATGAGGGTGTGCGTCACCGCGATAGACCTTCAACTTCCGATAAACCGCGCGGCCGAGTCGATTGTGGGGGATCATTCCGCGCACGGCGCGTTCGATCAGCAACTCCGGATGCCGAGCCCGGCGCGACTTGACACTTTCGGATTTGTGGCCGCCGACGTATCCCGAAAAGCTCATGTAAGATTTATTCTCTTCTTTGCGACCGGTCACCCGGACTTTCTCGGCGTTGATTACGACGACGAAGTCGCCGGTGTCGACGTGAGGAGTAAAGATTGGTTTCTCCTTGCCGCGCAACAGATTAGCGGCTTTGACCGCTATGTCACCAAGGACCTGGTCTTTGGCGTCAATGATCCACCATTTGCGGTCGACCTCGTTGGCTTTAGCGGAAAACGTTTTCATGGGAGAAAAAGAGCCCGGAAGGTAGTGGCCGGACGGGGGTCTGTCAACAGTCGTCCAGAGGAGCAAACGCCGAACGTGCAACGCTGAACGCCGTACCACAATTCCGAAGACGCCCAGTTGGATGTTGGGCGTTGGGCATTCTGTCCGACCAAACCGCGACCGAAGCACAGAATGCAAGGTGGATTGGGCCTCCGGGTACGATGGTAAATGGTTATGGCAGCAAAGCTGCCATCTATGACCGCCTCTGGCACTCATGATTACCAATGCGCTAGCAATGGAGCGAATCGTGAGGTCGCGACATGGACGGTCGGACCGCGAGGGAAGCCGATAACATGAGCCGGAGCGAAGGAATCAAATCGGGTTCCACCGCCATCACTGCAAATCAGTCGAGCTAATCGGAATCGGGTATTTCTCGCCCATGTACTGCACCGTCACCGACTGGGCGTCGCGAGACACAAACGGAAGCTTTGTTCCCGGACGAAGCATGGTCTGGCCATACGGAATTTGGATCGCTACCGCGCGCGTTACGGTGACGAATTGAGGATTCAAAGGCGGAGTCACGGTGGGAACGGCTGTTGGCGGTGCCGTTTGGACCGCAGTTGCCGTCGGACTTGCAGTGGCCGAGGACGCGGGCATTACCGTTGGGCTTGGCGACGCGATGCCGGGCTGGCTTGTAGACGGCAAAGGTCCTCCGCCGGGCACGATTTTAATGACCGGGTGAATCTCCCAAGCGGTTTGACGCCATGGATTGTGGTAACCGTTTGGCGTCTTCCGCTTGACGGTTGTTCCGACATCAGCGCTGCCGTTGTGTTCGTCATCCCACATCCGGTAGCCGATAAGCCGAATTTTTCGCGCGGGATGACCGGTCGCTTCATACGTCATGTCGGGCCGGCGAAAGAAAGCGGTTAGTTCCTGAATCCGAACCTTGTCCGCGAATATGCCGTTTTGCGTCCGCGGGGTGATCTCGCAAATGATCGGCGTGGTGTCGCCCGGCTGGGGCGGATGATCGATCGGTTTCTCGAACACCTCCAGGTGCCAGTCATGGAAATCGACGCTGGCGCAGTTCGTTGTTTCCGGCGGGCCGCAATACGCGACTCCAAGATATCCGGTGACCTGAGCGATTTCCTTTTCCATCGGATCGAGTTGCTGGCGTTCGCCTGGGCCAATGTCTTTCCGGCGGGTATGGACCGTTAGGCTATCGAATTGGCCCACGCTTTTGACAAAACTTGGAACATCGAGGTCCGGAAGTTTGAGATTTCCGACTTCTGTCGACGCCCGGTTTTTCAGGCGATTGCGCTCCTGACCATCTGGCGTGCGTGCGCTTCCCTCTGGCTTGTTAATGCAATCCCACGTGGAGAGGTCGATCTCCTTCAGATCGCGATCTTCCGAAATCTTTCTCGGGCCCTGAGCTGGGGCGGTGACGGCGAAGATCAAAATTGCGGCGCTAGCCAAGCAGCGGCAAGGGCGGGCAAAGCTGACTCGTGCCCTGACTTTATGACACATAAGTGACGACGCGCAGTTCAATTCCTCAACCGGCGGTAAAGCATAGCTATGTCATCCCGAGCGCAGTCGAGGGGTGACAACGTTTTCTACGAATTTCACTTCGTGTGTTCTGGCAGCAGAAGCGTGTCAAACGGACGGTGTTAGTGCTTTAGGCAGGCTCATCCCATGTAATATCCGCCGTTCACATTGAGCACGTGCCCCGTAATGTAGGAGGCCATGGGCGACGCGAGAAAGAGAGCGGCATTAACGATTTCCTGCACATCCCCAAGTCGGCCTAACGGAATCTGCTTGATAAAATTTGCGGTGACTTCATCGGGCATTCCTTTGCTCATCCCGACATCGATAAATCCCGGGGCGATCGCATTCACAGTGATGTTCTGCCGGGCATATTCCCGGGCTGACACCTTGGTCAACGCAATGATCGCCGCCTTGCTGGATGAATAGTTAGCCTGCCCGAAAAGACCCATCTGGCCGCTGACCGACGATAAATTGACGATCCGGCCGCCATTGCGCAGAATGGCGCCGGCTTTTTGGGTGACATTAAACGTGCCGGTTAGGTTGACCCGGATCACATTTTCGAACTCTTCCAGGGTCATCTTTTTCATCGTTCGATCCCGGATGACCCCGGAATTATTGATCAATACGTCCAGCCCGCCGTGTTGCTCCTGAATTTGATTCATCAAAGCTTCGACCTGTGCCGGTTGAGTCACGTCGCACTCGATGATGAGTGGCTTATTCAGCTCTTTACCTACGGTTTCGGCGTCGCGCCTGTTGTTGCCTTCCCGGTCCGCCACATAATTCACCACCGTGTGGGCACCGCGCGCGCCGAAGCCTTTGATCAGTTCGGCACCAATGCCTCTGGAGCTGCCGGTCACAAGCGCGACCTTGCCGCTAAAATCAAGAAAATCGGACATGGACAGGATTTACAGGATTGACGGGATGAATTGAAAAGCAAATGAGATACGCTCACTTTTCACGAGGCGTTTTTCAGCACAATGCTACTTGGGAATCCCATTAATCCTGTTAATCCTTTCTAGTCACATGTCTTCACCAGTTCGCATCCTTACCGCAGTTCCGATTTGCGATGGTCACGACAGCGCGATCAATACGATCAACCTGGAATTCATCCGCCACGGCATCGAAGTCGTTTACCTGGGATTCCATCGTTACGTCGGAGACATCGTTCGCGCGGCCATTCAGGAAGACGTCGCGGCGGTGGGCATATCGAGCTACAACGGCGGGCACACTGAATTTTTTGCGGAGGTCGTTAGGCAGCTGCGGAAACAGGGCGCCGGCGATATCGCCGTATTTGGCGGCGGCGGCGGCACGATCACCCACGATGATGCCCGGGACATGAAGCGCCAGGGCGTGGACCAGATCTTTTTCGCCGGAACGCCCCTGACCGACATGGTCGGTTACGTGAAGCGGCAGTACGGGAAGAAAAGAAAAAAAGCTGGAGGCAAGAACCGCGATCTGGCTCTGGCGCGACAACTCACCGGGATCGAAGAATTCTTCGCAAAGGGGAAAAGGCGCCCGACGCGCAAATCGGGGAAAGTCGGCAATCGCGGGTCGGCAATTGGAAGTAGAAAAGCTCGGGTCATCGGATTTACCGGGCCCGGTGGCGCCGGCAAGACCACCCTGATTGATGAGCTGGTGTTAAGGTTTCTGACCCGCGATCCGAAATCGCGCATCGCGATTTTGTCTCACGACCCGAGCGTGGTGGGCGAAGGCGCGCTGTTAGGCGACCGGGCGACCATGATTAACTCGCAGCATGACCGGGTTTTCATGCGCAGCATGGCAACGCGAGGCCAGGCCGGAGGATTGTCCCCGGCAACTCAGGATTGTCTTCAATTGCTTACGAAATCCGATTTCGATTATGTGATCATCGAAACCGTCGGCACCGGCCAGGAAGCGCTGCCGTTCCGTGACCAGCTGGTGGACCAAACAATCCTGGTGATGAACCCAGATTACGGCGCTCGGTTGCAGCTGCAGAAGATCGTGATGCTAGACGTCGCCGATGTTGTAGTAGTGAACAAAACCGATCTGGAACGGGCTAAGGCCGCGCTATCTGAAATCGAGCAGCGCCTCACCCAAAATAAACGCGATCAGCCGGTCATCGCTACGGTGGCGAAACGACATCGCGACGCCGGTGTGGATGAGCTGTTCGAGCTGATCACGGCAGGAGGTATGGACGGCGAAGCACGCGAAAGAACGCGAAAGAAACGCAGCTAATCGGAGGGACGACCTTGTCTCGTCCCGCTATTTCAGGTTTGTGGAGCAATTAGTGGGACGAGAAAAGCTCGACGAACTGCCAACCCTGATCCCCAGATCACCGCGTTCTACGTCCCTCCGCTTGTCGTTTGGGCTTTTCATGGTCCGGACGGTTGCGGACGTTTGTGATCGAAAGCATCTTCAAAGCGGCAGCTGCAGCACCGGTCTATGGCCGGTGTTTTCATCGGCAGATCGGCCGGTTATACTTTGGTGCAAAAACAGGAGCAGTTATGAGCAAACTCGGACAAGTCGTTGAAGCGATAGAGAAGCACGAAAAATTTGTGCTGGATCAGGTGAAGCGGGCACGAACCGACGAAGCCTTCGGTCGTGAGGTCACTGATCGGTGGAATAAGATCAAAGCCGAAACGCCGATTACTCGCGCTCCAACTGGGTTGCCACTGCCGAGGTTGGCATTGCCTGAAATCGACGAAGCGGGAGAGATCGCTCGATACCTTTTTGGTGAGGGCCTACCCGGAGAATTTCCGTTTCTGAACGGCGCTTACCGCGAAATGTACTTGGAGCCGCTGCAGCAGGTTACGATCGAGGATGGCAGTTACGCAAAAAAGAAAAACGGCCACACTGCTCCAAGTAAGAATGGTCAGAGGAATGGCGCGCGTCCGCCGGAGGAGCCTACCCGGCTGTTTTCCGGGCTGATGCTCGCTGAGGATACCAACAAGCGATTCCACTTCCTGAGCGCGCATCAACGCTCGAAACGTCTCAGTACCGCATTTGACGGGCCCACGCTTTACGGGATCGATTCCGATGCCGATGGGGTATTCGGCAAGATCGGTGAAGGCGGCGTGGCGGTGGATACCGTCGAGGACATGGTGCGTTTGTACGACGGGTTTGAGGTGGGATCGCCGGATTTTTCGGCGTCAATGACCATCAGTGGGCCGGCGCCGATTATTATGGCGATGTACATCGCGGCGGCCAAACGCCGGTTCGGCGCAGATGTCGTAACGAACCTTCGCGGGACCATTCAAGCCGACATTTTCAAAGAAGTTCAGGCGCAAAACGAAACGATCTTTCCGATCGAAGCTTCGCTGCGATTTCTGTGCGACATGATCGAGTGGACGGCGGCGAACATGCCGCGGTGGTATCCCGTTTCGATCAGCGGTTATCATATCGGTGAAGCGGGCGCGACTCCGATTCAGCAGGCGGCCTACACCCTGTCTAACGGGTTTGCTTATGCCGAAATGCTGGCGGCTCGTGGTGTGCCGGTCGATCAATTCGGTCCAAGATTGTCGTTCTTCCTCGATTGCGGATTGGACGTGGAATACATCGCGCTCGCGCGGGTATCGCGAAAAATCTGGGCGATCGGGATGCGCGACGTATTTGGCGCCGGCCATAAGGCGCAAATGTTCAAGCTGCACACCCAGACCAGTGGACGATCGCTGATCGCGGCCGAGTTCAAGAATAACCTAACGAGGACGGCCGCCGAGCTGATGTTGGCCTACATGAACGGCACAAATTCGTGCCACTCGAACAGTGCCGACGAACCATTTACGACACCGAGCGAAGAATGGATCCGTCTGGCCGCCCATGGACAGGCAATCCTGCTGGAGGAATCCGGCATCTTCAAACATACGATGAACATGCTAAGCGGCTCGCCCGGCATGAAGGCGGTCGAACGCGCGGTGGAAAAGGCGATCCTGGACGAGTTTCGTGAGATCGAGCAGTTAGGCGGAGTCCTGGCCGCAGTCGAGAATAGATATCAGCGTAGCCAGATCCAGACCGCGGCACACCGGTATGAGGAGCAAATCTACAACGGGGTTCGTCCAATTGTCGGTCTAAACCGCTACCGCAACGGCGCTGATGAGATGCCCGAGATTGAGCTGGCCCGCACCTCGAAAGCCAAACAGCAGTTGCAGATCGATCGGCTAAAGAAGTTCAAAAAGAAACACGCCGCCAAGGCGGAAGCAGCGCTCGACAAGTTGGCAAAAATCGTAGACAGCGATGAAAACTGTTTCCCGGCGCTGTTAGAAGCGGTGGAAGTGTGCTCGTTAGGCCAGATTACCGGCAGACTCCAGGAGATTGTGGGAAGATTCCGGCCAATGGTGTGATTGGAGTCATGGTGCTTGTGGCCGGAATAGTGGCGGAGCGAGATTCTGTCGAGCTGGCTAATCACGCCGACCAGCGAATATTCCTCATTAATTGCTGAAGGGTTCGTCTGGGGTGGAAGAATCGGGGCACTGAGGCCCCTCCCACTTGCCAAGCGGGAAGTCCTGTCAGATTGGATTGTGAGCATTTCGAAGCCCGCTATGCTGCGCCTGAAATGCCGTCCCCTGTAGATAACGGAAGCACCGCCCGCCGCCGGGTCGCCAAGCGGTTGTTGCCGTTCCTGTTCCTTCTCTACGTCACAAACTATCTCGACCG
>JBJMXE010000081.1:0-8963 GCA_045809745.1 Chthoniobacterales bacterium
AAAAGAAGAGCTACGTTTCGGATAACCACAATACTCGGTCGACGCACGACTGTATGTTCAAAGGAGTGAATCACAACTGCACGGCTCATGTTGCCGGTTGACGGCTGGGTACGGCACCCGCATTCACGATTTCAGAGCACCGGCCAGCTAATGACAGACATCGAACTGACAGATCCTCCCGCGACCGCAGGCGTAGCCGAAGGTCGGAATGTGGCAGGCGCTGGCCAAGCCGCGATTCGGCACGTTTACGTTCATATCCCGTTCTGTGCCCGGATCTGTCCTTACTGCGCATTTTACAAAGACAAGCTCGATCGATCGCAAACGTCGCGCTTCTGCCAGGCGATCGTGAACGAGATCAAAGCGCTCGCCGCTCACTCTACGATTATTCCCACCACGATTTTCTTTGGAGGCGGGACGCCCTCTGCTCTCAGCACCGATCAATTGGAGTTTTTGCTCAACGGATTTAACGACGCTCTTGATCTCTCGAATTTAAAGGAATTTACAGTGGAGGCCAATCCGGGCAGTGTCTCGGCGCGCAAAGCAGCACTGTTGCGCAAGCTCGGGGTGAGTCGAATCAGTCTGGGCGTTCAGTCCTGGGACGACGATTTATTGCAATTGTTAGGCCGAGAACACAGCGCCAGCCAGGCTGAAGAATCATTCCACCTGTTGCGCGACACCGGGTTCGAAAATATCAATATCGACCTGATGTTCGGCCTGCCTGGTCAAACCGATCAACAGTGGCAGAGCACGCTGGACAAGACGATCTCATTGCGGCCTAACCACGTGTCGGCATACTGTCTCACCTACGAAGAAGACACCGATTTTTTTCTTCGACACTCGCGCGGCGAGCTGCGGTCCGATGCGGATCTGGAGAGCGATTTCTTCGGTATGGCGATGGACGGCCTGGAAACGGCCGGTTATCAGCAGTACGAAATCTCCAACTACGCTCTGCCTGGATTCGAGTCGGTGCATAATCGCGCCTACTGGTCGGGCGAAAACTATCTTGGGATTGGCCCCAGTGCGTTTTCCACGGTGGATTTCGTGCGGTGGCAGAATGTTGCCGATTACCGCACGTATGCTGACCGGGTGTTAGCGGGCAACTCTGCCATCGGCTCGACGGAAGACCTGACATCGGAGATGAAGCAAATGGAGCGCCTTGCGCTCGGATTGAGGACGCGTGACGGAGTCAGTGCCGAACACCTCGCCGACTGGCTCAAAGAGACGCGCGAGTTCGTGGAACTGGGGCTTCTCGCCCATTCCGGCGACAATCTTGTGCTAACCCGCAGCGGGAAATGCGTCGCGGATTCCGTCGCCGCGGCCTTTGTGTAGCAGGGGAACCGTTCAACCGCTGAAGCGTTGAAGCGGCTGAAAACAATGCCAATCTTCCGGTTTAACGGTTCAACCCTTAACGGTTTAACGTTCCCTATTCCAACCCGCCGTAACGCCGCTGGCGCCGCCCGAATTCTTCCACCGCCGCGACCAGATCTTTCCTGCTGAAATCCGGCCAGAACTTCGGGGTCACATACATCTCGGTGTAGGAAGTCTGCCACAGCAAAAAATTCGACAGCCGCATCTCGCCCGACGTGCGGATCAGGAGATCAGGGTCAGGATAATAGCGCGTGTAGAGATGCTTGCTGAACATCGCCACGTCGACCATTCCCTTGTCGATGTGTCCCAGCTCGATCGCTCGAAACAGGCTCTTGATCCCATCGATAATCTCAAGCCGGCCGCCATAACTCAACGCCAGGATCAAAGTCAGCCCGTTGTTTCCGGCAGTCTGCTCGATCGTTTTGTGCAGCTGCTGCTGACAGTTCGCCGGCAGATCGGTTAGGCGTCCGATCGCCTGCAATCGCACGTTCTTCTCCACCAGCTCCGGCGTCTTCTCTTTCAGAAACTTTTCCAATAATTTCATCAAGGCGAACACTTCCGTCTTCGGCCGCTGCCAATTCTCCGCCGAGAACGCGTACAAGGTGAGAAATTCCACCTTCAAATCGCCGCACCCTTCAACGCATTCGCGTACCGCTTTCGCGCCCTCCTCGTGACCCTTGATTCGCGGCAGTCCGCGGGACTTCGCCCAACGGCCGTTTCCGTCCATGATGATGGCGATATGTCGCGGAACGGATTTGGGAGTGGAGGCCATTCGCTCCAGCTACACAAAAATCGTCTGATCGCGCGATGGCCCGATGCTGATCATCGACAATTCCGCGCCGGTTAGTTCGGAAATTCGCTTCACGTAATTGCGCGCCTGCACCGGCAAATCGGAAAATTTTCTGGCGCCGGTAATCGGACGATTCCAGCCGGGCATCGATTGGTAGATCGGCTCGCAGTTCTCGAGTTGAGCGGCATCGGATGGCGGCACATTCAATCGCTTCCCGTTTAGCCGGTAAGCCACGCAGATCCGAATCGGGTCGACCGCATCCAATCCGTCCAGATTCGTAATCGCCAGTTCGTCGATCCCATTGAGCATCGTGGCATAATGGGTAGCCACGGCATCAAACCAGCCACAGCGTCGCGCTCGCCCGGTCGTCGCCCCGAATTCGCGGCCTAACGCGTGCAACATTTTCGAGACTCCGTGGTCTTCGCTCGGTAACGCACCTTCCCCTACCCTTGTAGTGTATGCCTTCATCACGCCGACCACGCGATCCATTCGATGTGGCGGCACACCCGTGCCGGTACACGCGCCACCGGCAGTAGTATTCGACGAGGTCACATAAGGGTACGTCCCGTGATCGATATCCAGAAAGGTGCCCTGCGCGCCTTCGAACAGTATCTCTTTGCCGCGCTGCAGCGCTTGATGCAAATAAACCACGGTGTTCGCAACAAACGGACGCAGCTTGGCACCGGCCATCAGGTAATCGCGATTCACCTGGGCGTAGTTGATTTGCGGCGCGCCGATCGCCTGCAGAATGCTGTTGTTTTCCCGGTTCCGCGCCTGAAGTTTTTTTGAAAACACTCTCGGCTGCATCAAATCAGACATGCGCAGTCCGGTCCGCGCCGCCTTATCTCCATAAGCAGGACCGATCCCGCGTTTCGTTGTCCCAATTTTGCCGTGACCTTTGCGTAGCTCGCGCTGTTCGTCGAGCGCCCGGTGATACGGCAAAACCAAATGCGCGCAGTCACTGATCAACAGATTCTTCTCGATCTTGATTCCGACCTTGCGCAGTCCTTCGATTTCGTGAACCAACGCGAGTGGATCGATGACGACACCATTCCCGATCACGCACACTTTGCCCCGCCGCAAAATCCCGGACGGGATCAGATGCAGGATGTAAGTCCTCCCGTTGTGAATGACGGTGTGGCCCGCATTGTTCCCGCCCTGGCTGCGGACCACCACATCGGCTTTGGCGGTGAGCACGTCGATTATTTTGCCTTTTCCCTCATCACCCCACTGTGCCCCGATCAGAATCGTATTCGCCATTTCGTTAGTCTTCGGGCAAAAATTTTCCCGACGCATCTCGCCAGATGCAGTCGGGGTTGCCGACGAATGATATAAAGCCGTGCTGCACTCGCAACCTGTTTCGGGTTTGTGGTCGCAAACAGAGATTGGTATCCGCTAACACGCCAAAAGACGCGAAACAGCGAGCTTCCATCGAACCGGTCGGGGCACTGAGGCTCCTCCCACATTAGCAGCGGCGCCGCTGGGGATTCTCCAATGTGGGAGGGGCCTTAGTGCCCCGATTCTTCATTGTGGCATCGGCGGGCCCCTATGCCACTCTCTCGGCTGCCACTCGCTGTCCTCCGCGTCCTTTGCCAGGTCTTGACGCAGCGGGCGGTGAAATTCTGGCTGGCATCCAACCCCGACCCGAGAAACGTAGATGTGGTTGATGCGCACTATCTTACTCATCATTCTGGTCCTTCTGCTGATCGGAGCACTGCCGGCGTGGCCGTATAGCACGGGCTGGGGCTATTATCCCGGCGGCGGGTTGCTGCTCCTGATCATCCTGATCCTCGTCCTCTGGCGAGCGTGAGGGGCAGGACGGAGGTTAAATCGTTAAAAGGTTGAAGCGTTAAACCGGAAAGACCGGGCGCGGCTTGTTGCCAATTCAACCGTTTAACGCTTCAACGTCGGGATCAACCACCCTTCGCCACCGCTTTCTTTAACGCGGTGGACGATTCGCGAGTGCCGCCGTGATGATGCGAATGTGAGTAATTGCGCACAGCAGCCCAGTTGATTCTGGAATCGTGCGTGAAAGTATTCATGGCAACGCGGTAACTGGCGCCGCCGCCCTGCAGATGTCGATGGGCATTAATGAACTGGGTGGGATCGTAGTAGTTACTTGAATCTTGCGCGAACTTGGCCCGGCTCATTCCGATCTCGATGTTTTTCCGGACCTCGAGATGCAAATGCGCATCGTACAATCCGTGGGCCGTTCCCATTGTGGCGATCTGCTGCCCCCGACTGATGACCTGGCCGCGATGCACCATGATCTTGTCGCAATGGCCATAAAGCGAATCCACGTTCCGGACCATGCCGCCTTCGCGATAGCTATGCCTAACGATGATTACATTTCCCCACCCCATGTGGCAATCGCGAGCGAACACCACGATTCCATCACCGATGCAGTAAATCGGGTCGCCCAGATCGGTGTCGCCTCCGCGAATGCCGTCCCAGTCCTCACCCATGTGGCCATGTGACCGGAACCCACGCGCCTTGTAGTAACCTTGCGACTCCGGTTTACCGACGGGAAAATCGAATCCATCCGCCAGCTTAACGAAAGCAGTCTCCAGCGGCGCCTTTAGAAAACGGGAAGTCATGTCGGCCGAACCAGCCGGCAACTCTTCGTGGGGCTCAGGTGCCGGACCTTCCACCTTCGTTAGTCGCATTGTCTGAGCGGCCGGCATCACTCCAGTCGGCCTAACCGGCTTTGGATTCAGCGCCGTAGCTGCCACGGCTGGTGCTGGCTGGCTCTTGACTGCGGCCGATTGAACTTTTGCAGGCGACGCTGCCGATTTCACCGCGCTGCTGGCGGCCGAACCCGTAGTCGGCGCCCGGGCGATCATCACCAAACCTGGGGTTGCATCCGGCTTCGGTTTGGCCGCGGCACCTGGTTTGGCGCTGATCGGCTGTGTTTTGACGATCGTGGCGCCAACTGGTGGTTGGGCGTCAGCAGGCGCGACTTTGACGGGCTTTAAAGGCGTCGCTGCGACCGCTTCTTTTTTGGCTGCAACCGGAGCCGTTGCAGAACCTTCATCTCGGGCCACAAACACCTGCTGAGCGCCTGCATGGCCCACGCAGGCAAGTACCACCAACATGCTAAAAACGATTCTTGGCATGAAGAGCCGCCGTTTTAGACGATGCCAAAGTTATTGACAAGGGATTTGGCGTTATAATTTCAACAATTTGCGCCTTTGCGGCCGGCAGATCAGGATCTGGGGAGGGTAGGCGCCTCGCCTGCCTATTGCGGCGCCTCGCCGCATTTCTATAAACTTCGAGACGCGAGGGCACATGTGGCATTGGCCGCTGGCGAATGGCCCGGTAATTCATCGGCCGGCCGCCGATGCCACAATATCTGCCGTCCTCCGCTCCACCCCTAGGCCCGCTTGATCTGCACTACCGGCAGCGGAAACCGGAGCTTCAGTTCGTCGCCGAGGTAAATCTCAACGTGATGGAGCCCGTACTGCTGAAACTGCACGCCTCCGAAGTAATGCACATTCGTGGCGTGGCCTTCCATCTCCTGAAGAACGAACTCCACCTCCGCCTGGGCGATGACTTGTTGTTCGTCGACGCCGACAATCCGCGAGCGCTGCCTGAACTTACCGGTGCCGCTGCACCAGCGCGTCCAAATGCAAAGGCGCAGGCAGTTGATTGGCAAACCCGGTGCCGGGATGACGTTGATCACGCCGACCAACGTCTGCATGCCATTGACTTCGCAGCGAACGTCTTCGCATAGCACGCAGCTTTGCAGATCCGGCAACATGGTGGACGATGAAGTTTCCATTCGGATGGTTAGAGGAGGCCGCGACCAATTGCGATCAGCAACGCAATCCCCACCACAATCCGGTACAACGCGAATACAGCAAACCCGCGGCGACGGACCCAGTTCATGAACCAGGCGACGACGGCCAGTGCCACAAAGAATGAAATGACAAAACCGATTGCCACCACCACCCATTGATGGCCGCTAACCACCAACGGCGCGAGATTCTCTTCAGTGTGGTGATGATGGGGCATGAATACTTTCAGCAAATCGTAACCCGTCGCCACAACCATGGTCGGCATCGACAGGAAAAATGAGAATTCGAGCGCGGCCGGTCGCGTCATCCCTGCGACTTGAGCAGCGGCAATGGTCGACATCGATCGGGAGGTGCCGGGGAAAACGGCGGAGAGGATCTGAGCGGCGCCGATCCAGACCGCCTGCGGCAGGCTCATTTCCTCCATCGCTTTCGTTCGGCCCCCGGTAAACACTGCATCGATGATCCACATCACGATGCCGCCAATCAGCAGCGCCATGGCCATCATCCAGAGGCTCTCAAGATTTTTTCCGATTACCTTCGTCAATAAGAAAGCCGGGAGCGCAGTAACGAAGAATGCCACGATTGTTAGGCTAAGTGGATGGGTCAGGATGGTGCGATCGCCCCGTTGGCCGCCGGGAAAAGTCCGCAAAAAATTCAGGATGCGGTTCCAAAAGTACACTGGCAGCGCCAGGATCGCGCCCAGCTGAATCACGATGGTGTACATCTTCCAGAAAGGATCGCTCAAGGGCAGATGAAACAGCGCTTCGACGATACGCAGATGGGCAGTCGAACTGATCGGCAGGAACTCAGTTACGCCTTCAACAATGCCGAGAATAATGGAAAGGAGAAAATCGTTCACAAAGAAACCAAAGCTGAAACGCGAAAAGCTGACAGCTGAAACCAGAAAAGCGAACTGAAAAAATTATTCCGGAAGAGGAAGAAAAGCTGAAACGCGGAAAGACGAGTTTAGTGGATGAGAGGTTGAGACGTTGAGGAGGTAAAGCCAGCTTCGGGCCATGGACAATACTCATCAATACTCATTTGAAAAACTGCGCGTTTGGCAGGCTGCTCGAAAGCTGGCGAAGAATGTCTACTTCGCGACAGCCAAATTTCCGCAGCGCGAGGTCTACGGATTAACCAGTCAATGCAATCGCAGCGCCGTTTCGGTGTCGGCAAACCTTGCGGAAGGAAGTTCCCGAAGAAGCAGCAAGGACTAGGCGCACTTCTCCGAAATCGCCTACGGTTCACTGATGGAATTGGCGTGTCTGCTGATCTTGTGCAAAGACGTCGGTATTCTGGATGAGGTCACCGAGCATTCACTTCGCAGCTCGGTTGAGGATGTGTCGGCTCAGTTGAATGCATTACACAAGACTCAGCGAGCGCGTATCAGCGGGAATTGATCAGGGGACTCCTCACATCTCACCGCCTCACCATCTAACGCCGACCTGATCCCCGGACCGGCGTCGCGGGAGCTCCGCCCTCCATCATCTCAACTTCTCAACTCCTCACCTTTTCGCCTCCGCGCGCCTTGCGTTAAGCACAGCGATCGCGCATGGATGGTGCTGACCTTCGATCCGATGCCTCAACTTCCCAAGACCGCGCTCGTTACCGGCATTACCGGCCAGGACGGCTCTTATCTGGCCGAGCTGCTGTTGGACAAAGGCTACGCCGTGCATGGCCTTGTTAGGCGAACCAGTAACGTGGTCCGGTCGCGCATCGAACATCTGACCCGCGATGACAAGATTTATAACCGTCAGTTGTTCCTTCATGACGGGGATCTCTCGGATGACACGACCCTTCGGAAGGTCTTTCGCGAAGTGCAACCGGACGAGGTCTACCATCTCGCCGGCCAAACCCACGTCGGGCTCAGCTTCGAAATTCCCGAATCGACCTGTGAAGATACCGGGATGGCCACGCTACGGTTGTTGGAAATTGCGCGGGACCAACGAAAGCCGCTGAGATTCTACCACGCATCGAGCTCGGAGATCTTCGGTGACACGAAGACCGCGCCTCAGGACGAGACCACTGCATTCGCCCCCACCAGCCCTTATGGTTGCGCCAAAGCATTCGCTACTCAGCTGGCTCGGGTCTATCGGCAGTCCTACGGACTCTTTGTTTGTAACGGAATCCTGTATAACCACGAGTCTCCGCGCCGGGGCGAGAATTTCGTTACCAAGAAGATCGCGCGCGCGGCTGCCCGGATTTCGCGTGGCTTGGATAACGAGCTCGTGCTCGGAAACACATCCGCTGAACGCGATTGGGGGCGTGCGCAGGATTACGTCCAGGCGATGTGGCTAATGCTTCAGCATGACACACCGGACGATTACATCGTAGCAACGGGCGAATCGCATTCCGTCCAGGAATTTCTGGAGCTTGCATTCGCGGTGGTAGAATTGCCGTGGCAGAATTTCGTGAAGCGTAATGCTGCTTTTGATCGGCCAGCGGAACCTTCGAAGCTTATCGGCTCAGCCGACAAAATCCGGAACACGCTCGGCTGGCATCCCACCGGGACATTCGAAGAATTGGTTCGTGAACTGGTCGACGCCGAACTCCGCGCCTTGTAAGTGGCATTGCAAGCGGCATTGGCCGCTGGCCAATGGTCCGGGTTCGTTCATAGGCGGGCCGCCGATGCCACATCCTTTCTCTTCCCCCGCTCTCCGCCCCAACTCCTCACCCTCTTAACAACGTCATTGCCCACTTCCTCACCACTATCCTCGCGGCATAACCGGCCATGTCGCTCATCCCTGCTCGCTCCATTTCAGCTTTCAGCTTTCAGTTTTCAGCTTTCTCTTCCCGCATTGTCGTTAACACCCGAATGTCGTATGATCCGCCCCGAGGCCACTCCTCTCAACTCCTCAACCTCTCAACCTCTCAACTTCTCAACTTCCCCTTCCGCTTTCCGTGTTTCAGCTTTCCAACTCCTCCCCTTGCCCGTTTCCTGCTAGCTGACCTCTTTTCTACCTTCTACTTTGTATGACCTCGCTGCCCGCTCATTCACCGCTACCCTC
>JBJMXE010000082.1:0-11548 GCA_045809745.1 Chthoniobacterales bacterium
ATCGCCGTTTCGATGCTGCGTCCCAGCGGTAAAGCGCGCTTCGCCGATCAGCTCGTGGATGTCATCACGGACGGGGAATTCGTGGATGCCGACACACCGGTAACGGTGGTGCAAGCTGATGGCATGCGCGTTGTCGTTAGGGTGGTGAGTGCTTAGCAACGCACCCAAACCAGGGGTCGACCCTCCGGCTGCGGGTATGTGACCACGTGCCGAACCAACTGGGATCATGGCGGGAACGAGTTCCGATTCCGCACGTGTGCGCACGTCACGTAATTCGCAGCACTCACTGTTCGCGGTCGTCCAACGCATAGCTATGTCATCCCGACCGAACCGGGATCGCGACCTGGCGGAGCACGGACCTCACAAATGCGGAATACGTCACGCAAGTAGGAGAGGTCCTTGGTTCTTCGGCTCCGCTGTGCTGCGCTCAGAATGACAGTGTAGTGAGTTCACAGATTAACCTGTTCAGGATGGCACCCCCTGGGTGCTTAGCTCCCTCCATGACAGCCAGTCAGTCGTTAGGATAATTCTGCTACAGCAGACAGAGGAACGAGCGTGCCTGCCTCGCCGTAGCCTTGTTCGAAGACTGGTCTCGTCCCACTATTCGACTCTGGATGCTGCGCCCAAATTAACAATCGCCCAAACGCCATGCAATCGTTACCCCCCGGCCACGACCCGCAGGACTTCGATCCGGTCGCCCTCGTGCAATTCGCGTCCACGCCATTCGCGCCGGTGAAGCGCGAGGCCGTTATGCTCGATCAACACCGTCTGCGGCGGCAGCTGATAGCGCTCAACTAGTTCTTCGATGGTCCTCGCGTCGCGGCAATCAGCGGTCTCGCCATTTAACGAAATCGTCACGGCGTGGCTAGCGCTTGATCCCAATCTTTCCAAACCGGTTCAAGTCCGTTGCTCCGAAGGAGACCTGCGATCTCCGCGGGAGACCGTTCATCGCTGATCTCAAACTGACCGGTCGCGAGCGCATCTTCGCCGTCCTGGAATTCCGGCGCCACAATTCGACCGCGAACGGTGCGGTGCAGATTTTCGGTACCGCGCCGGGTATATCCCCCCGGTTCAGTGTGACTGCCGGCACTCATCGAAGTCACACCGAGACGAATCAAGACATCTCTTACCGCGGGACGTTCACGGGTGCTCAGAACAATTCCAACTTGGGGGAAGGTGATTCGGAATGCGCAGACCAGTTGGGCAAGTTCACGATCGGACATCACGAACGGAGGCCGGTAGCCGCCCGCCGCTGGGCGGATTCGCGGTAAACTGACGCTGATTTGCGCCTGCCAGCAGTGCTTCAGCAAATACTCAACGTGGGCTGCTAGAGCGATCGCGTCATCCTGCCAGCGCGTAAGTCCGAACAACGCTCCGATACCAAGTCGCCGGAAGCCCGCTCGGTAACCGCGTTCGGCGCAATCGAGCCGCCAGTTGAAATCGCGTTTCGGTCCGGACGTGTGCAGCTCATTGTAAACGGCGCGATCATACGTCTCCTGGTAAACCACCAGCGCTTCCGCGCCAGCCTGGACCACAGGGCGGTATTCTTCCTCCGTCAATGGCGCAACCTCGATCGCGATGGACGGCAAATCCGGCGCCAACCTCCGCACGCAATCAGCCAGATAATCGTTGCTGACAAACTTTGGATGTTCACCTGCGACCAGCAGGACGTGGCGGAAGCCTCCCGCGATCAGATGTTGTGCCTCCGCCGCTACCTCTTCAATGCTCAGTGTTAGGCGAAGAATGGGATTGTCGCGCGAGAATCCGCAGTACTGGCAATTGTTGATGCACTCGTTCGAGAGATACAACGGCGCGAACAAACGCATCGTGCGCCCAAAGTTTTGCACAGTGAGCGCGGCGGATCGTCGCGCCAATGAATCGAACTCAGCATCCGATTTCGGACCGATCAGTTCCTGGAAGCGTTGTAACAGACCGGACCGGCTCAGCGGCAAATTATCGAGAACCGAGGCGAAAGACATGTGCTGAAATTTCGTGTGACTGAATCGCAGATGCAAACGGTGAGACACGGGGATTAATGGACCTATTGGTGACAATCGCGAAAAGTTGTCATCCTGAGCACGTTAATCTGTGACTCACTACGCTGTCATTCTGAGCGCAGCGCAGCGGAGCCGAAGACGAAGAGCCTTCCTACTTGCGTTATGTACACTGCATGCCGGAGGTCGGCGCTCCGCCCGGGTCGCGATCCCGGTTCGCTCGGGATGACACGGCAACAGTTTATCCTCAGATTGGGCATCGCGTTTGCCTGAATGGCCTTCACCGGTCGGAAAAACAAAACGGCGGCATCTGAACCAGATGCCGCCGTTTGTAAATTACAGTTAACGCGAGCTTAGAATGCGAAGTTGATGCCGCTGCGGACCATTCCGAAGTTGTTCTTCGAACCGTCCACCACATTCCAGCTGAAGTCATTGATCCAGCCGATGTGACGGGTGAAGCGAACTTCTACGCCGCCACCGAACTGGCCCATGATCTTGGATTCGTTACCGGTATGCTCGGTGACGACGTTGCCTCCACCTACTCCAACGATCCGGTCTTGCTCACCGCCGCCGAAAATGCCACCGAATCCGCCGAACGCGTACGGCGCAAACCGTGAGCATCCGATCGGAAAACGCAAGGTTATCGTGCCGAGCACAGAGCCAATGGCACGCTCGTTTTCGCTCTTGCTAAAGAAAGCGGGACCACCACCGGCGATTGGACCGTTGTAGTCGAATGCTGTCCGCTTGGCATCCAGCAGGAATCCTTCAACACCGAAACCGAAGTACTTGTGCAAAAAATACTTGGCATCTACACCGCCACCCCAGGCGTGATCCGCCTGCAGGTACCGGTCGCCGCGTTCCACCCCGCCGAACACAAAATCAAAGGCATTGACATGCCCCTGATCAGTTCCAGCGAAAGCGTACGTGCCCCAGAGGCTCACGTTAAATTCCTGATCGCCATAGAAGCACTCTTCCGGCGCGGTGGTCTGTCTCATTTCCTTGCCTGAGTATTCCGTTCCAGCGAGTGCGAGTGATGCCGCGCTCGAGAACACAACTAGGCCCAATATCATCTTGTTCATCTGCTTCTCCTGTTTGGTTAAGTGTTTTGGTTGGCGTGCCCAGCGGACTCGCCCTCCGAAGTGAGAAACGGAGGAACGGAGCAGACTGGATGCCGCGAATCTGGCGAAAAGGGACACCTTTGCAAGGGAAGTTTGGGCAGGCGGCCTCCACTAACCATGTCGGGCCAAGCGGACCGGCGGAGCAGCACTATGCCCGGTGGGCAATCTGATGCCGCTCGAAAGTCGTTCAGCAGGTGCAGTTGCGCCACAAAGCCAAAACTGCCGCCCAGCCTTCCCTCTGCGTCCCGCCTAAGGCTTGAGCTCAGCGCCGGTATTGGCGTCCGTCACAACGAACTTCTCGTGATGAAACGCCGGGTCCCCCCGAAACATCAGCTTCCCGGCATAGCGCCTTTCGAGTTCCACGAGCGACTCCTCGTCCTCCTCTTTCAGACGCTTTAGCACGTCAGGATTCAGGATCACTCGAATGTCGTGAACACTTTCCTGATATTTTCGCATGACGGTGTTCAGCGTTCGATGGAGCTCGACACTGGTGCTCATCGACGTCTTCACCACTCCGCGGCCGCCGCAATACGGACAGTTCTCGTAGATCGTATCGCTAAGACTTTCCTGGGCGCGTTGGCGCGTCATCTCCATCAAGCCTAAGGGCGAGATCGGCAGGACGTGCGTCTTGGCTTTATCCCGCTTCAGGCGCTCCTTCATCAAATTGTAGACAAGCTGCTGGTCCTTGCGGCTTTTCATGTCGATGAAGTCGCTGATGATCAACCCCCCGACGTTGCGCAGCCGAAGCTGACGCGCGATCTCGTCCGCCGCTTCAAGGTTGGTCTGAAGAATAGTCTTTTCCACATCGCGGCCGCCCTTGTTTCGGCCGGTGTTCACGTCGATTGCAACCAGAGCTTCAGTTTCATCAATAACGATATAGCCACCACATCGCAGCCAGACCTGCCGGTGAAATGCGTCATCGATCTGCTTCTGAACACCGTAGGTCTCAAAAATTGGCGTAGCACCGTCAAAGAATTTGATGCGGTTGCGCGACCTTCGGGAAATCTGCCCGACGATGTCGTTCATCCGATCGGTTGCTTCCCGCTCGTCACATAGCACTTCATCGATTTCTTCGGTCAGGAAATCCCGAACCGTGCGTTCCACCAAATCCGGCTCTTCGAACACGCGAGAAGGCGCGGGCTGATCTTTGATCCGCTGCTCCACCTTGGTCCATTGCTCGAGCAAAAAGCGCAGGTCTCGCACGAAATATCGGGCGCGGGCCCCCTCTCCCACAGTGCGGATGATCACTCCAATGCCGTCTGGAATTTCGAGCTGCCGCAGGATCTTGCGCAGGCGATCTCGTTCTTTGGGATCTTCGATCTTACGGGAGATTCCGCTTCGATCGCTGAACGGCATCAGCACCAAATATCTCCCCGCAAAACTAAGATTCGTCGTGACCCGCGGGCCTTTGGTGCCGATGGGCCCCTTTGTGACTTGAACGATCACCTCGGAGCCGACCGGATAAATACTCGGGATGTCCTTTGCCGTGATGCGCTTCTTTTGCTTCTTTCCCGGGCGATCGATCTCTTCAATCCCACTATCGAGCGCTGCCGGAATCGCATCCCAGAAATGCAGGAATGCATTTTTCTCGAAGCCGATGTCCACGAACATCGCCTTCAAACCCATCTCGATGTTCTTGACGCGTCCTTTGTAGACGCTGCCAACGATGTTGCGGGAACTGTTACGTTCGACGCTGTATTCTTCGAGACGGCCATTCTCCAGCAGCGCAACGCGCCGCTCGAGCTTCTCGACACTGACAATGATCTTGTTGCCGGTCTTTCGTGTTGGGATACCTAAAATCTTTCGCACCTTGTCTAACATAAATCTGGAAAAGCTGAATCATAGGGAATGAAAACGGCACTCCGATGCAGTTCATTCTGAGTTACAAATGCCCAGGACGAGCGCGACGAGCGGGGGGCGGCGTCGGCTGGGCGGCGGCTGGCTGATGTTTCACACCAAAAAGTTTTTCAAAGAAATTACGGGGTCGTTCCGGAGCGGGATTTGAAACCGGCTGAGCGCGAGGCGCACGAGCGCGTTTAACCTGCCCGGCGGCATCAGCCTCAGGCTCGACGTCCGGCTCGCCGCCCGTGGCAGCCATCTGTACGGCCGCGGCCTGGGAAGAATCTGCATCTTCGTCATCAGCACCTTCGCCGTGGTTTGAGTCCTTGTAACTGACCTCCTTAATCATCTGAAACGGATTATCTTTGTGCGCCGGCGCCAACCAGGCGACTGGCATGTCGAACGTGCCTTGCTCGACGCCAAGGCTGCGCTCCATAATTCGATCAGCGATTGGTCCCGCGACGCTGCCCCCGTGGCCGCTATGCTCACCGGCCTGCACCATCACCACTACCACGTACTTCGGATGATCGAACGGCGCGAAGCATGCGAACCAGGCCACGTTAGAATCGTGGCCACGATCGGTGGCCTGCGCGGTACCGGTTTTGCCGGCGACGACGATATTTTTCAGTCGCGCCGCACTGCCCGTTCCGCCGTCTTCATTGACTACCTTCCAGAGGCCTTTGCGAACGACGTCGATTTGCTCCGGCGTGACTTCGCGGCGTAAGTCGGCGCGCAATTTCGGCGTTGCCGGTATAGCAGGTTTACCATTGTCATCCAGAACTGGCGAACCGTCCTGGTTCAGCACCCTATCGACTAACCGCGGATAAAGACACGAGCCGCCGTTAGCCACCGCCGAATAGGCCATCGCCAATTGCAAAGGTGACACCAGAGTGTAGCCCTGGCCGATCGAGACGTTGGCGGTTTGTGCCTGCGACCATCGTTCCTGGGGATGATGAATCTGCATCCACTCCGGGCCCGGAAGGTTGCCTGCTTGTTCCCCGGTCAGGTGAATGCTGGATTCCTGGCCGATACCCATCATCTTGCCGATTACATCGAGCGAATCGATGCCGGCGGCATTGGCATACTGGTAGAAATACGAGTCGCAGGAAACCTTCAGCGCGTCAGCCAGTCCAAGAGTCCCGTGCCCGGACCCCTTTTCTGCGATCCAACATTTGAAATAGTGGTCGCCGTAACTGACGCCGCCACTGCAGTTGTAATGCGCATTCTCCATGTGTTTTCGCAAGCCGGCCAGCGCGGTAACAATCTTGAACGTTGAACCCGGGGGCAATGCACTGATGGCGCGATTGACTAACGGATCGGCTTCGTCCTTTTGCAGCGCTTTCCAATCTTTCGCTTTGATACTGGGAATAAAAGTGTTCGGATCGAAGGATGGCACCGACGCCATCGCCAGCACATCACCATTATTAGGATCGACGACTACGGCCGCCGCTCGACCAACCGCGCGCAAAGCTTCTTCAGTGATTGCCTGGATTCGCGCGTCCAGAGTCAGGAACACATTTGCGCCTTGCTGCGGCGGCTCTTCCTTCAACACTCCATCGATCTGGCCTTTGGCGTTGCGGCGAAGGTGCCGCACACCCGGCTTGCCGCGCAAATATTCGTCCATCGACTTCTCAATGTTCGATTTCCCTTCAACGTCCCCCTGATAAAAGGTGTACTTCTTGGCGTCATCTTTATTGATGTCGTCCGGCGCGCCGACATAACCGAGCAAGTGCGAGGCAAAGGACCCGTAGACATACGAACGCACCGGCTTAATCGCGATGTCGACGCCGGGCAGGCCAACGTCGTGCTCAGAGAACTTGGCCATCGTTTTGAAATCGATGTCCTTGAGATAGGAGAACGGAACTTCAGTATCGTTTCGGTAATGGCGCTGAAGTTGAGCGGCGTTATAATCGCGGGCCAGCTGCAAATCATCGAGCCGGGGAACGACTCCCTGATTAACAATCCGGATGATGTCAGGCTCCTTCTGGTCTTTGGGCATTCCGCTGATGATGGCCCGGTATTCCGTCATGGGGGGACGGCCGAACCGCTCGCGATAGCCCTTTACCATCTCAGGCAAATAGAAATCGACCTCGTAGCTTGCTCGGTTCTGAACCAGAGTCATGCCGTTGCGGTCTTTGATCTCCCCGCGAACAGACGGAATCCGCACGGTCGCTTCGGAGCTGCCGCGAATCTTGGACGTCCACTCGGCCCCGCGAGCGACTTGGACCCACCACAAGCGCATACCGAGCACGCCGAGGCCCACTAGCATCAGCAAGCCAAGAAATTGGATTCTTAAACGGGGGTTAAGTCGACGACGATTCATTCGAAACGGTACCTAGTTTGTTCCTGCAGATAGGGATAGCCCGTCGCGCGGGCAAGCCAATGTAACATCCAAAACGCCGGGAGCGAAATCACCATGGCAATCAGACCCGGTCCGCCGATTTGCCACCACACTTGCGGCGTGAAGAAAATCGATCCGCGCCGGAAGCTGATCATTAAATACTGCGCCAGAATGATGGCGGAAGTGCAGATGCCGCTCAGAACACAATGAACTTCCCAGCGTCCGCGAACGAAGAGTGGCCTCAGGCCATGCATAATCCCCGCCAACACTGCATAAACGAGTATCGAGGAACCAAAGGAAATTTCAACCCGTGAGCCGAGGACCTGGACGGTTAACGCATCGAGCAGCAAGCCGGCATAAAGCGACAGGGCCAGCATCAATGGAAACGGCAACATGACCGCGCCCGAAAACACGACCACCGGCACAATATAAACGTGCGCGTAAAACAACCACGGCAGCGGCGGAATGAAAAATTCCGCGACCTGCGCGATCGACACCAACAGCAGCAAAATGAAGAAGAAAATCATTTCCGATCTTTGCGGCCGGTCACCACGAAAACATCCTCTAATCGGGTCAGGTCCACCGCCGGGGTGAGCTGAGCTTGCCCGTCTAATTCTCGGAGCCGGAAGACTTTCACTGTTCCAATCGGAATGCCGGAAGGAAACACTCCGCCGACGCCGGACGTGAACGTCTTTTGCCCCGGCTTCAGGTCCGCCTGCTTGGATAAGAAGTTCAGGTCCAGCAGCGGCGTTAGGCCATTCGCCACGCGTTCACCGGTAACGATCCCCTGCTCCCGGGAGCCCTCAATGGATGTCGCGACCTTACAGTTTTCGTCCGAGATCAGGAGAACGACTGAGATGTTGTTGCTTACGGTTGTGGTCTTGCCGACCAGACCCTCGTCAGTCACGACCGGCATGTCGGCTTCGATTCCATCCTCTTTGCCGCGATTGATAGTAACTGTTCTCCACCAGGTGGATGAATCGCGGGCAATGACTTCAGCTGCGACCAGTTTGAAAACCGAACGCTCGCGATAATCCAGCGCGTGCCGCAGCCGGTTCACTTCATGTTCGACATCACGCAACGCCTGGTTCGTCGCTTTAAGCTGACGGTTCTCGACCCGAAGCCCTGTATTCTCTTTCTCCAGATCCTCCAATGACTTCAGCTTGCCGCTGACCGATGTGATCTGCTTTTGCAAACCCGATCCACTGTTCAAAAACGGAGCGAACAGCTGATATACGCCGGCTTGAAGTTTTCGCGTCGTGTCGGGACCAAAGCTGAGGAAGTAGCCAAGCAAGGCTCCGAATACCAGCAGCGCGATGATGCTCGAGCGGCTCATTCGCGTGACATGAGCGTGCAGCCCATGGTGTGCGGGTCCGAAATGGACGATCGGCTACGCGCCGATGTCACGATACAATCGTTACCGCCACTGGCGATCGGCTGAAGCGACCTGCCGCAAAAATTTGAGTTCATTGAGACACTTGCCTGTTCCTTCCGCGACGGCGCTCAGCGGATCTTCGGCAACATGGACAGGCAAACCAGTCTCTTCGCTCAAAAGCTTGTCAAAACCACGAAGCAACGCGCCGCCACCGGCGAGGACCAGGCCACGATCTACCAAATCCGCTGATAACTCGGGGGGACACCGCTCCAGGGTGATACGAACTGAATCCACAATTGTCGATATTGGTTCCAGCAAAGCTTCCCGGACTTCCTGAGAGGTGATCATCAGCGTCTTCGGCAAACCTGCCACGAGGTCGCGTCCTTTGACTTCCACGCTGGTTTCCTTTTCGCTGGGATAAGCCGAGCCGATTTTGATTTTAATCTCCTCCGCGGTGCGTTCGCCCACCATCAGGTTGTAGGCGCGCTTCATGTACTGAACGATCGCTTCGTCCAGTTCATCGCCGGCAACCCGGACGCTTCGGCTGAATACGATGCCGGAAAGTGAGATTAACGCGACCTCAGTGGTGCCACCGCCGATGTCGATGATCATATTCCCGGCCGGGTCCTGCACCGGCAGACCGACGCCGATCGCCGCCGCCATCGGTTCCTCAATCAAATAGACTTCGCGAGCGCCGGCATGAGTCGCGGATTCGCGGACGGCTCGCTTTTCGACCTCGGTGATTCCGGATGGGACCGCGATGACGACACGGGGACGCGCTCGAACGCGCCGGTTATGAACTTTGGTGATGAAGTGACGAAGCATCGCTTCAGTCACCTCAAAGTCGGCAATGACACCGTCCTTTAAAGGTCGCACCGCGACGATGTTAGATGGCGTGCGGCCGAGCATCCGTTTGGCCTCATCGCCTACCGCCAGAACCTTGTTAGTGCCGGCTTGAACGGCCACGACCGAGGGTTCGCGCAGAACGATGCCCTGATCCTTTACGTAAACCAGGGTGTTAGCCGTGCCGAGATCGATCCCGATGTCGCTCGAAAGCCAGCCAAAGAGTCCGTTGAACATGGAAATTTTAGAATTGATGGCGCTTCAGTCCATCGAAAGCACCCTTGCTTCGAACCCATAGCAGTAATCGTGCACCGTCCGATTCGGAGCTGAAACGCGGGTAACATGAAACGGCCGTTCCTATCGTCAAGCGCTATCTGAACCGCGAGCGGAGTCATGGAGTAGTGGAGTATTGGTTTGTTGCCATCACCGCATTACTCCATTACTCCATCACTCCATGCCTGCTCCGCTGATTGCGCCTTCAATTCTCGCCGCTGACTTCGGCAGACTGGCTGAGGAAGTTAAGGCGGTGGAAGCGGCCGGCGCTGATCGCATTCACTGCGATATCATGGATGGGCATTTCGTGGATAACATTTCGTTCGGACCGGCGGTCGTTAGCGCGGTTCGGAAGCTGACCTCGTTACCGCTGGAAGCGCACCTGATGATTGAACACGCGGACCACTACCTCCCCCGATTTGTGGAAGCGGGAGCGAACTACATCACCGTGCATGTGGAACCGGAGTCACGGCATGACGTGACGGCAACGCTAAAGCAAATTCGGATTTCCGGTTGCCGCGCTGGCCTAACCTTTAACCCGGCAACGCCGTTCTCCGCCATCGAACCGTACCTGGAGCAGATCGATCTGCTGTTAATAATGACCGTCCATCCCGGTTTTGGGGGTCAGGCTTTCCGGCCCGACATGATGGAAAAAGTGGAACGCGCAGCGAAGTGGAAGCAGACTAACAATTCCTCGTTAGACGTGGAAGTTGATGGCGGGATCAATGCTGAAACCGCGCGGACGTCAGTGGAACACGGAGCGAACGTGCTCGTCGCCGGCACGTCGATTTTCAAAACGAACGATTACGCTGCAGCGATTCGGGAATTGCGCGGCAAGTGACCTGCGGCATACGCCGCAGCGATTCGCGCGCCGCAGGGCGGGTCAGACAAGGCGCCAGGCACACTGGTCATCAACGATAACGTGGGCGGTGTGGTTTGGGGCGGATAACTTGCGTGACTGCGCGCAAGTAGGCGAGGTCCTTCACTCCGTTCAGGACGACATGGGTTTTGCGCGATGTGGCTTCGTCGACCGGGCGCGCTCATTGCGCGCGCTGCCGTTGCACGTCGGGCTCTACAACGCATAAGCTTGTCATCCCGAGCGAAGTCGAGGGACCCCACATAAAAACGCATGACGTACTACGTATACATGCTGACCAATCGCAGCCGGGTCGTTCTGTATATCGGCGTCACAAACAGCCTGGAAGGTCGATTATGGTGGCATCACAACACCGAGAAGAATTCGTTCGTGAAGAAGCACAAACTCGATCGTTTGATTTTTTACGAGCAATACGGCGACGTCCGTGACGCCATTGCCCGCGAGAAGCAACTCAAGCACTGGCGCCGCGAAAAGAAGAACGAACTAGTTCGAGAGCTTAACCCCTACGTGGCAAGATTTGGGTGTGAGAATGTTCGGCGCGGGTAGGTGAGGTCCCTCGACTTCGCTCGGGATGACAACCGTGGGCGTTGAACACGCCCGTCGCGCAATCCGACCACGCGCAAAAAAACCCTGTCATCCTGAGCGAAGCGTAAGCGGAGTCGAAGGACCTCGCCCACCCGCACTCTATCACCCGGGCCTAACAGAACCAATCGACAACGACACGACTGCCGCTATGAGATCCCATCTCCGCCGCCTTCGCCCTACTGAAACTGCGCGGCCACAACCGGCTCGGCCAGGGCGGTGGTCTCAGCCATGACTTCATCGTTCTGAGTCACCCGCACCACCTCTTCCACCGTCGTCCTCGCCTGCGCGACACGACGCCAGCCG
>JBJMXE010000083.1:0-11807 GCA_045809745.1 Chthoniobacterales bacterium
CAACCGGCCTTGCGCCTGAAACCGACGATAGATTTCCGGTGCGGCACCTTCCTTGAAATGTTCGATCACCATGTAGAGCATGGAGATCAGTTTAGCTCTTAATCCGATTCAACGCCGTCGAGAGCTCGGGGACCAGTTTGCGAAGAGTATCGCGATGAACACTGGCAAGTCGGCAGGTGAGAGCTGTGCCGGATGCAGTTAGCCGCACATGGACCTTCCGTCGATCGAGCGCGTCGCGTTGTCTGGTGACAAGTTTTTGCCGGACGAGGCGGTCGATGAGACTCACTGCGGTATGGTGTTTGACCTGAAGCTGCTCGCTTAGTTCGCGAATCACCAGGCCGGCTTTCGGAGAGTAGGCGGTTAGGGCGAGTAGGACCTCATACTGCTCGGGTGTGAGATCAACTTCAGCGAGGAAGTCTTTGCTGAAGCGAAGGAATTTTCTCAGTCCATAACGGAACGCCGCCATCGCCTGGTAATCGCGTTGTGGTAAGGCCTTATTCATGTCTTATCGGTTTCGGCGCCTGGCACCGGGGTGAGACCACGCCGGACATGTATCGATGGTCGATATAACTGGCATCGACCATGCTGCTATTGGTCCGCATATGCAAACTAGTAAGTCCCCCCACAATGGCGGCTTTACCCTGGTCGAAATTATGATCGTGGTCGCCATCATTGCTCTTCTCGCGGCCATCGCCGTCCCCGGTTTTCTGCGGGCCCGGAAGCGCGCCCAAGCAACCAAGATCCTGAACGACTTGCGGTTGATTGACTCCGCCGTCGACCAATATGCAATCGAAACAAATAAAACGACGGGTAACACAGTCAGTGTCAGCGATTGGACCAATTATCTGAAAAAGGGAACGAACTTGTTCAACACCGCCAAAGATTTGTTCGGCGATGATTATGGCCCTCAAACGGTTGACAGTCTGCCAACCGTTCCGGCCAGCGCCAAAGCAGCGCTATCCGACGTGGCCGATGACGCGTTCTGGTCGCCATATCAATAGGTTCCGCTGGGCCCGGCAGTCTGTTGGGGAATCTGGTTAGGCGGATTTGAGTTCCTCGTTCGTCTCGGCGAACGCATTCACCGCAAACTCCAGATCTTTTCTCGAGTGAGCCGCCGATACCTGCGTCCGTACTCGCGCAGTGCCATGCGGAACAACCGGATAAAAGAAGCCAATCACGTAAACGCCCTTTTCCAGCATCCGGGCGGCAAACTTTTGCGACTTGGCAGCGTCACCGATCATAATCGGTACAATTGGATGAACGCCCGGTTTGATGGTTAGGCCCCGTTCCGTGACCGCATCGCGAAAGTATTTCGTGTTTTCCTCCAGCTTATCGCGCAGCTCGGTCGAATTGCTGAGCAGCTCCAGCGCTTTCAAGGTCGCGGCCACAATGTGAGGGGCGACGCTGTTCGAAAATAGATAGGGGCGGGAGCGCTGTCGCAATAAATCGATAATTTCTTGGCGCCCACTGGTGAATCCGCCGCTGGCGCCACCGAGAGCCTTCCCGAGCGTGCCGGTGATGATGTCGATCTTCCCCATCACCTCGCGATATTCATGAGTTCCCCGGCCAGTCCGCCCCAGGAAACCGGTGGCGTGGGCATCGTCAATCATCGTTAGCGCATCGTACCTCTCCGCCAGACTAACGATCGATCCGAGATCGGCGATTGTTCCATCCATTGAGAAACACCCGTCGGTAGCGATCAGACGGAACCTGGCTCCAGCGGCCTCCTTCAGCTTCGTTTCCAGATCAGCCATGTCGTTATGCTGGTAGCGAAAACGCTGAGCTTTGCACAGGCGAATACCGTCGATGATCGACGCATGGTTCAGTTCATCGCTGATCACTGCATCTTTGTCCGACAGCACCGTCTCGAATAACCCACCGTTGGCGTCGAACGCGCTGGGATAAAGGATCGTGTCTTCGGTTCCAAGGAATTGAGTCAGTGCGCCTTCCAGCTCCTTGTGAATGTCCTGGGTGCCGCAAATGAAGCGCACGCTCGCCATTCCAAAACCGTGCGTGTCCAGCGCTTCCTTTGCTGCTGCGATCAGCGCGGGATGATCCGCCAGGCCCAGGTAATTGTTGGCGCACATGTTTAAGACTTCGCGGCCGTCAGTGACTTTGATGTGAGCATCCTGTGGCGACGTGATGATGCGCTCTTTCTTGTAGAGCCCTTGTGACTCGATTTCCCGAAGTGTTTGGGCGGTTTGATTCTTAAAGTCGGCGAGCATAACAGCACAGACTTACGCAGATTCTGTGATCTGGAAACCGCAAGGCGGTAAGAATCGCTCAGGAAAATAGGAAAGCAGGAAGGTCTAAGATGGCAGATCAGGAATTCTGCGGCGCTAAACCGGCCGTCACCGAGCCAGGAACATCCAGCCGGTTTGCATTGCGTAACCCGCTTTTATTTTCGTTCCGAATTCCTGCTTTCCGGCGTTGGTGAGCGAAACTTCTTTCGAGCTGAGGTTAAAAACCGCTTGCGCGCGGTTGTGAATAACTGTTAATAACTGCCGGCGATTCAATTGAGGCACCGGGAAACTTCATTTCTCTCTGCCGCCGCGCTCGCGGTTGTCGCCCTTATTGTCTTCTCGTCCTGTCAAAGCGCTCCGAAAGTGACGCACGCGCTTCCTGCGTATGAGATGCCGCTGGCCAGGAATGATTTCCAGCATGTGCGGACGACGGCCTATACCCACACCGAATCGGATCATCGCGAATATGGCGCGAGCAATGCCTTGGGCGGCCAACTCCACGCCGCCGGGCCAGCGATTCGCCGCGCCGAAAACAACCGGGGAATTCCGGCTGAACTAGCCCGGCAACTCGGGTATACGCGGATTGCTTACTCCGACCCGCCGCGCCAGCCGTTCTCGGTAGACGTGGATATCACCATGGCCACACATGTGCGCGGGAAAACAACATCTTCGAAGGTGAAGGGGCCGATAAAAAAGGCCAAGGCGGTGAAAAACCAGCCGAAGATCGGGAGCGCAGCGGCCGATTGGTCGCGCTGGCCGGCTGGAACCACATTCCGGCTGCTTTCTACCGGGCAAACGTATCGAGTTGAGGACTACGGATGGGCTCTGGCCGGGCGAAACACCATCGATCTATATATGCCTAACCAGCACGAGATGAATTCGTGGGGAGCTCGGGAAGAACCAATTCAGGTTCTGCATTGGGGAAACCCGGATGACAGCTTGAAACTTTTGCTTCCGCGGCAGCGCTACAAGCATGTGCGCCGCATGGTTCTCGAATTGCAGGGCAACGAGCAGGAAGCAGCCGCAATGCAGTAATCCGGTTCCGGCGGTTGCCACATACTGGGACGAGAACCGCCTTATCGATCACTCCAATTCAGGATGATCTTGCCGGAGCTGCCCGACTTCATTAGCTCGATCGCTTCCTTGAATTGCTGATAGGGAAAACGGTGCGTGATCACCGGTGAAATATCGAGCCCGGATTGGATTAGCGCAGTCATCTTGTACCAGGTCTCGTACATTTCCCGTCCGTAGATTCCTTTGATTGTCAGGGCGCTGAACACGACACTGTTCCAATCCACCGCCGCGCTGCCCGGCATGATTCCTAACAGGGCGATTTTCCCGCCATGAAACATGTTAGGCAAAATATCGGCGAAAGCCTTCGGGTTGCCAGACATCTCCAGCGCGACATCGAACCCTTCCTTCATGTCGAGCTTTCGCATTGCGTCGGTTAGTTTCTCATTAGCGACGTTCACGGCGACAATGTCAGGCGACATTTTGCGAGCGAGATCCAGGCGGTAAGGGTTCACGTCCGTGATCACGACATGACGAGCGCCGGCTTTTTTACAAATTGGAATCGCCATGCAGCCGATCGGTCCGGCGCCGGTGATGAGCACGTCTTCACCGACGAGGTCGAACGACAGCGCGGTATGCACGGCGTTACCTAACGGGTCGAAGCAGGAAAGGACCTCGAGCGGGATAGACGGATCGGCATGCCAAACGTTCGACTGGGGAATCGAGACATACTCCGCCCACGCGCCGTTGCGATTCACCCCAACACCCTGAGTGTTCGGACACAGGTGTCGCCGGCCAGCCAGGCAATTTCGGCAATGTCCGCAGGTGATATGGCCTTCACCCGTCACCAGATCCCCGGCAGCGAACCCTTTCACATGGCTCCCCACCCGATCGACCACACCCACGAACTCGTGACCGATCGTAATCGGCACCGGGATTGTCTTCTGCGACCACGCGTCCCAGTTATAAATGTGAACGTCGGTGCCGCAGACCGATGTTTTCAGTACCCGAATCAACACGTCATCACCCTGCACCTCCGGAATCGGAACCTCCTCGAGCCACAATCCCGGTTCGCCACGGCTCTTTACGATCGCTCGCATCGTCTTCTGCACGCAAAGAACTTATCCGCGGATTCAGCAGATTCACCCAGATTATCGCGGGCATAGCGACGGCAAGAAATGCTCAGGAAAGCATGAAAGCAGGAACTCGAAACAGTGAAGCGGTTGTCGGGCGCATAAGTGCTTCCTGCATTCCTGAGAGGTCGTCCGCTGACAAATCAGCGGGCAAGGTATGGAATCTGTGGACAAAATTGTCGCGGGCCGCAAAATCAAATGATGGCCGTGACTGTTGAGGAAGCTCCCACCAAGGCGCCCACGAACCGGTCAACATTCATCCTTCGGTTCATCAGCACGATCGCGCTGTGGTCGATTGCACTCGCGATCATGTTTTCCGGCTATGAAGCCCTTTATTGTTTGCTCATCAGCGTGTTCGGACTTCTGGCGCTGTGGGAATTCTACCGAATGCTCGACCATCGAGGACTTCCGAATTTCAAAATAACCGGATTGCTGTGCGGCGCCGTCATGCTTGGCGGCAGCTTCTACTACTTCTCACAAATGGGGCCGGCCCGGTCTTATGACTTCGAGGTCGCGGTCATGCTGTTTTTTCTGTTGAGCATGTTTGCCCGTCAGATGTTCGCCGGGCTGCGGGAAGATCAGCCGTTGCAAACGATGGCTTACACCTTGTTTGGCCTGCTCTATGTGCTCTGGCTGTTTAACTTCATGACCAAAATTGTCTACGTCATTCCGCGTTCCGATGCCGGAATGGTTACCGGCCAGTTCTATTGTTTGTACCTGATTGCGGTGACGAAATTCAGCGATATGGGAGCGTATCTCACCGGCATGGCCATCGGGCGTCACCTGCTCGTTCCCCACATCAGCCCGAAAAAAACGTGGGAAGGATTTTTCGGTGCGCTGGCGTTTTCGATGTTAGCCAGTGTGGGCCTGTTCAAATTGATGCCGGGCCATCTGATCGGCCTAACGATGACGCACGCGGTCGTGCTGGGACTCCTGCTGGGCGCTTCAGCGGTCATCGGAGATCTGGCCGAATCGATCGTGAAGCGCAGCGCCGGAGTAAAGGATTCCGGCGGTCTGCTGCCCGGAATTGGTGGCGCTCTCGATCTAATCGACAGCCTGCTTTTTACCGGGCCGCTTTTGTTTTTCTATCTGCGACTGGTCATACGGGTTCCGTAACGATGGGAGCGGCTCGTCTTATAAAAGCTCCTCAGACATTCGTGTTTCTTCGTGTTCATTCGTGGTTAGCAAATGCATCGTAAGCGAGTAGTCGTTCTGGGCGCGACGGGGTCGATTGGAGAAAGCGCGCTGAAGGTGGCGCACGACATTCCGGATCGGCTCGAAATCGTTGGGCTGGCGGCAAACAGCCAGGCTGAGAAGCTGGCTCAGGCGGCCAATAAGACGCGGGCCAGGGCCGTTTGCCTAACCGACGAAACGAATCTGGACGCTTTGCGCCAGGCGCTGGAATACCAACCGGAGATCTTCACCGGACCGGCCGGCCTCGAGCAGATCGCAACCATGGCTGACGCCGACATGGTCCTGGTTGCAATCGTGGGCACCGGCGGCCTGGCGCCGGCCCTGGCCGCGATTCGCGCGAACAAAGATCTGGCGGTGGCCAGCAAGGAAATCCTGGTCATGGCTGGTGAAACCGTGATGCGGGAAGCTGGGCAGCGAGGCATTCATGTGTTGCCGGTTGATAGTGAGCACAACGCGATTTTTCAGTGCCTGGACGGCCGACCGAACGATGATGTTCGGCGGGTCATCCTAACTGCGTCTGGCGGACCGTTTCGCAAAACCCCGGTGAGTGAGTTCGGATCGATTACCGTCGAACAGGCGCTGAAGCATCCGACGTGGAACATGGGTCCAAAGATCACGATCGACTCCGCCACGCTCTTCAACAAAGGCCTCGAAATGATCGAGGCACACTGGCTGTTTGGGGTGGAAATGCAACGGGTCGAAGTGGTGATTCATCCTCAAAGTATCGTGCATTCGATGGTCGAGTTCTCTGATGGCTCGGTGCTCGCCCAGATGAGCCATTCCAATATGTGTTTTCCGATCCAGTATGCTGTCACCTGGCCAGATCGAGTGCCCAATTCGCTGCCGCCGTTGGATTTCAGCAAGTTGTCAAAACTCGAATTTTACTCGCCACGCTATGAAGATTTTCCGGCGCTAAACCTGGCGCGGCAAGCGGGTGATGTAGGCGGAACGATGCCCGCCGTGCTAAATGCGGCGAACGAAATCGCGGCTGCAGCGTTTCTTCAACAGCGGCTTCGCTTTCCACAAATCTGGGCTGTAGTCGGCCAGACCATGGCGCGGCATCAGACCGTTGCGCATCCGGATCTCGATGCCATATTACGGGCCGATCAGTGGGCACGCGCCGAAGCGAGCAGGCTCGTTGAAGGGTATAAACGTTAACTATCGCAATGCGTATTCCACGGCGGGTTAAGCACCTGCAATACTGATCGCTAGCTCAGCTGCTGTTCCCATGCTTTTGCAGGTTGCTCGTTTCATTCTGATCCTTCTGGAGGTCCTTGTCCTATTCAACCTCCTGATCGTCGTGCACGAAATCGGTCACTTTCTCGCTGCTCGGTGGCGCGGACTTTATATCGAACGATTCGGTGTCTGGTTCGGTAAACCGATCTGGAAAAAGACAATTGGAGGCGTGCAGTATTCGTTGGGCTCGCTTCCATTTGGCGGTTTCGTCGCGCTTCCCCAGTTGGCGCCGATGGATATCATCGAGGGCAAAGCCGATCTGGATCGCACCAAGCTCCCTCCGGTTTCGGCGATCGACAAAATGATCGTCGCCATTGCTGGTCCACTGTTCAGCCTGCTTCTCGCCTTCGTGATCGCGTCGCTGATTTGGGTGGTCGGCTATCCGATTAGCGAAGCCGACACCACGACGCGGATCGGATACATCATGGCCGAGTCGCCGGCCCTGAAGACAGACCTGCGGCCGGGCGACAAGATTCTCGAGGTCGACGGCAGGCCGGTGAAACGCTTTTTAGGAATGAACGACAGCGTTAGCTGGAACGTGGTCCGAAGCGAAGGCGACACAATTCCGATCAAGTACGAGCGTGATGGAGTGGTGAAGACCGTGCAAGTCGAGCCTTACCGCGCGGAGACTCGGGGTTGGCGGCGAAAGAGCGTTCGCCAGCTTCTCATCCAACCGGCCGAAAGCGCCATCATTGACAGGGTCGAACCCAACTCACCGGCCGCTGCGGCTGGATTGCAGCCTGGAGATATCGTGCGCGAGGTGAACGGCAGGCCGATCTACAACCCGGCGGCGCTGATGGATGAGATCAACAAAAATCCTGATCAGGAACTCGCCTTAAAAATCGAACGTGGCGGGTCGACCCACGAAATCAGGGTCAAGCCGGCGTTGCTGCCGACTGAGGGCGAACAGAAGCCCCGGATCGGGATCGCCTGGGCTGACAAACTCACGATCGCGCATCCGAGTCCGATCGAGCAGCTTTACAATAGCGTAACCAGCACACTCAACACGATTGCGGCCGTTGCCTCGCCGAAGTCAGACGTGAAACTTCAGCACCTTTCCGGTCCGATTGGGATTGCGCGCATCTATTACTTATTGTTCAAAAGTGAACATGGCTGGCAATTGGCGCTTTGGTTCAGCGTGATTTTAAACGTGAACCTCGCGATCATAAATATGCTGCCCATCCCGGTGCTGGACGGTGGCCATATTGTTCTGGGCATTATCGAGTCGGTCCGGCGCAAACCGTTGAACACCCGGCTGCTCGAGTACGTTCAGGGCGCCTGCACGATCCTGATCATAGGCGTGATCATCTACATCACGTTTTTCGATATCCAGGATCTTCCTTTCGTCCGTCACAAGCTGGAGAAGTTTGAGCCGAAGACGAAGCTGAAGCACGATAGCGGCGCGCCTTAGCCCACTGTAGCCCCAATTGCGAGTGTCGCTCCTTCCGGCTAAACTTACCCGGTCGTGAAGAGCGAACTCCAGCAGCCCCACACCCGTACCGGTTTCAAGCCGTCGCGCCGCATTACCCGCGAAGTCATGGTGGGGAACGTTGGGATCGGCGGCACCAACCCGGTGCGAGTGCAATCCATGATCACGTGCGACACCATGGATACCAAAGCATCCATTGCCCAAACGCTGGAGCTGGCGGAGGCGGGTTGTGAAATTGTCCGGATCACGGCGCCTACGGTTAAGGATGCACGCAATCTCGAGCACATCATTCGCGGGCTGCGCCAGCGCGGCTGCGAGGTGCCCATCGTGGCCGATATTCATTTCAAGCCGGAAGCGGCGATGGAAGCCGCGAAGTGGGTAGACAAGGTCCGGATCAATCCGGGCAATTACGCTGACTCCAAGAAATTCCTGATTCGCGAGTATACGGACGAGCAGTATTCGGCTGAGCTCAACCGGATTCGGGAGCGATTCGCGCCGTTAGTTAGTCTTTGCAAGGACCGCGGAATCGCCCTGCGGATCGGCACGAACCACGGCTCGTTGAGTGATCGCATTTTAAATCGCTACGGCGACACCCCGTTAGGGATGGTGGAAAGCGCGCTCGAGTTCGCCCGCATCGCGCGCGATCTGGATTACCACGCGTTCGTCTTTTCGATGAAGTCGAGCAACCCGAAAGTCATGATTGCCGCCTATCGGCTGCTCGTTTCGCGGTTGGAACAGGAAGGATCCGATTGGAATTACCCGATTCACCTCGGTGTCACCGAAGCTGGTGAAGGTGAAGACGCGCGAATCAAAAGCGCGATCGGAATCGGCTCACTCCTGGCCGATGGAATGGGTGACACAATCCGCGTCTCCCTCACCGAGGACAGCATTCATGAAATCCCGGTCGCGAAAGAACTTGTCAAAATCACGCAGGGGCACGCCGATTACGAAACGTTCCGGGCACACGCCATTGCCCGGATGGCGGAGGATCCGCAGTGGTCTTTCGATCCTTTTTCCTATCAGCGGCGCGCGACCGACCAGTTAACCCCTCCGGCAATTGGTGGAAAGGATTCGCTGACGGTCGGTGGTGAATCTCTGATTCGAGTCGTTATACCGCAGGAGAGTTTCGCCAAGATTGCCCATAAGGTCGACCGCATGGGTGACTACAAACCGGAGTTTGTTTCCGAACACGCTTCGATCGTGGAAGTTGATCCGCGCGAGGATGAGGCAATCAGGCGAGTCAATGCTGGCCAGAGGGCGAGCTGGGTGACGGTGCGCGACGGTACTGATTTGCCCGTGATCGCGGCGTTCCGACTGCTGGCGGCGAAGCTGCAATCCCGGCATCCCATTCTATTGAAGGACCTGCTGGAGCCGGCATTCCCGGTGAATGACGACGCACCAGCTGAAGCCGCTCCCACGTTTTTGGAGACCCTGCTCACGGCCGCAACCAACATTGGATCCTTGTTGTGTGACGGAATCGGAGATGCCGTTTTGGTTCGGGGAGAAGAGGCGCCCGGACAATCGATGCGGCTTTCTTATAATATACTCCAGGCGGCAGGCTCTCGGATTTTTAAAACCGATTACGTGGCCTGTCCATCGTGTGGGCGGACGTTATTCAACCTTCAGACGACCACCGCCAAGATCAAAGCCGCCACATTGCACCTGAAAGGCGTGAAGATTGCCATTATGGGCTGCATCGTAAACGGCCCTGGGGAAATGGCCGACGCGGATTTTGGATACGTTGGCGGAGCGCCGGGCAAGGTGAACCTGTACGTCGGCAAGACGCCTGTAAAATTCAATATTCCGGAAGGGGAAGCGGTGGATCGTCTTCAGGATTTGATTCGGGAACACGGCAAATGGATTGAGCCTTCGCCCGTTCCCTACGCGGCCGATCCGGTTTCGGCCTAACCTTCGCAAAGTCCCGAGAAACCCTAACGGGATTGCACCTGCCCGGGTGCTGGCATTTACGATTGACCTGTTTCCGCCACCGCCAATAGACTGCGCCTTCGCGGGCGAGAGGCCCGGAGTTTTCGAAGTCTATGAAACGACCTTGGGCAGTGTTGATATTCGGCAGCGTCCTGGCACTGCTGCCGGCCGGAAGCAATGCCGGGTCCATCTCTTATGTCGCCATACCGGCGAACCAAAGCGACACAAGTTGCGGGATCAGCCGCAACCATGGCTACACCACTGCGGTCGACGGGGGGAATAGCCGGGGGACTGATCGTCTCCTGAACGGAATCACTCTTTACGGCTTGGCCGGCGCGGGACAAAACAGCGCCACCGCCGATAATTGCACGCTAAACGCGTTGTCCGGCACCCTCACAGATGGGGGCCTAACAAGCAAGGATGTGCAGGCTGAAGGCACCATGCGGGACGTGATGTCCGACATGGTTTTCAACAATGCCGGCGGTGACAATTCGCAGGTCGAGATTGTTCTCGATCCGGAAAGCCTCGAGCAAGGGTCGACTTACGATTTGCGGGTTTATGTCTGCTCGTCGTCCGGACAAAACCGACAGGTGAAGCTGACATTCTTTGGTGATGGTCAAAACGGTGTGGAGACCGGTTTCTTCAATGAAGACGATGCCCGCACTTCGGCAGGCGGATTTGCGACCGCGGCACAGGTTTACTACATCAATTATCGTTACACTTGGGACGGCGATTCCACACCGGGTATCACCATCAGCCAGAAGTTCGGTGGCGCTCCGTTCTGTTTGTATGCCTTGACTAACGAACTGGTTGAAGGCGAGGCGAGCACAGCAGCCGGAGGTCCGCAATTGGCGGAGAGCGATGCCGCGAACGCTGGTGCAGCCGAACGCGAATCAACTGCGGAAGGTGATGAAGGGTTGTCGTCTGGATTGGTTGATCAGGAGTCGGATGAAGTTGGGGTCGAGAGCGATGACTTCTATGGCAGCGAATCGCTTAACTCTCATGGCCGATGGGTCAAACTCGCGAAGTGGGGCACATGCTGGCAGCCGACGGAAGTTTCCAGCGGCTGGTCTCCCTATACTAACGGCAGCTGGAAGGAATGCGACGACTGCGGTTGGACATTCGTGTCCGACGAACCGTGGGCGTGGGCCTGCTATCACTACGGTCGTTGGGCGAAGGTAGGGATTGGATGCGGGTGGGCCTGGGTGCCAGGCAAAGTTTGGGCCCCATCGTGGGTATCGTGGCGTCAGGGTCGGGATGAATCCTGTAACTGCATTGGCTGGGCTCCGCTCCCTCCGGAAGCCGGCTGTGAACTGAACGTCGGCGTCAGCTCATGGGTCGATTCCACCTGCAACATTGGGCCCGAGTTTTACACGTTCATTAACATTCGTGATTTCGGAGCAGATTCATACTTCGGGTCGGGATGCATCTACGACCGTGGCCGAAACCTCGCCATTATCATCGATACGTTCAACCTCACCAACATTTGTTGGAATCGACACGTCAACATCTACTGTGGTGGGCCGGATTTCGATTGGTGCAACACCCGGATCCGGCAGTTAGGCGGAAAGGAATGCGGCCGTATTCATGTGAACCGTTTCAGTGATCCGGCGCGACTCGGTGGTAAATTCGCCC
>JBJMXE010000084.1:0-7390 GCA_045809745.1 Chthoniobacterales bacterium
AAGGGGTAGAACAGAACCTTCGCAACGGCCATGGGCAGAGTCGCCGCTGGCGCAAACAGCATCCCCAGAATGGGAGGATAAGGAAAGTCGTGACCTTGAGCGTAAAGAAATTCCCCGCCCAAAAAGCGCCGGCCGGTTTCCCAATGGATTTTAAAGTCCCCGTCGTGGATCCGCAGGAATGCCCGAATAGCGCATCCAACCAGGACCATCACGGCAGCGGCGATGGCGATACGGCGCCACCGTAGCTCGTGTCTGGCCAGCGCTGGTGGGATACGCATCAGATTTACCGATCGTTAGGCACAAGACGACAGTATCAGTAATCGAGCCGGTAAGCGGCACGTAACCGTTCCCGCAGCGGATCGAGGTAATTCGCGCCAGTGACCGCGCCATTTGTCTCCTCCCCGACAGTGCGTTGATCCTTGAGCAGCCGAGTGCCGTACCAGGCGTGAAAAACTCCGGCGGCGACAGTTGGAAAATGAGGATGTCCTACCGCAAATTGTTCGCAGAGTTCAAGCGGATAACCAATTACCGGGAGCCCGGCATCAAGCAGACGCACCGTAGCCGCTTCGCCGGTATCGAGATCTGTGCCGCGAATTTTCCGAAGCGTGAATCTGTTAGGAACATCGACCTTGTAAAAGGCCATGAAATGAGGATGAACGTACCAGCCATGTGGATTGCTCTTGTGCATCCCGCGGAAGGCGGCGCCCGCGAGGCGGTGATCTTCATCCAACCGGTCGACGGTTAACTCGAGCCAGCGCGGGTCGATTGGATGCGCGTCTGAGTCGAGCAATACAAGGTGATTGAACTGAGCTTTTGTTGCTCCCAATTCTGCTGCTTCGCCGTGCCCGTGGCCGCGCCGCTTTGCCCGGGTCTTGACCAGATGGACATCCGGTTGGATGCCCAACCACTCGCGTGTTCCGTCCCGGCTACCGCGATCCACTACAACAATTTCGTAGGGGCGCGTGCCGACCATCTGACGAACGCGCTCTACCAGCAGGCGAACGAAAAAAAACGTGTCGTAACTGACAGTCACGATACTGACAGGCCTGGTCATCCTCTCGTTGTTTACCTTGCCCCGTTCATCAGCTAAAGAATTCTCCATGCTCGCGCCGCAGGAAAGCTCCAGCACCAGCGTTACCCCGGTCGTTCTGGATCATTTATGCGCAGCCATCGATTCAACCCAGGTCTTTTCCTCGCCCTACTCACACCTTTATCTCGATAGAGCATTTCCCGACTGGGTTTTCAAACGGATGCTGGAGCTGCTGCCCGATGCGAGCGCTTACACGGCCGACAATCCCCGGATCCACACCCGTGAAGACGGTCTGGTGACGCGGAACATCCTGAGTCTTACCGCTCCCCTGACCCGTCTGCCCGATGAGCAGCGTACGTTTTGGAGCGAAGTCGGAGCGGCCCTGACCTCATCAAAACTGAAAGACACTGTGTTCGACGCGTTATCGCGGGACCTTAGCCGCCGGTTCCGAATTCCTGCCGAAAAACTTGCATCGGTTCCCGCGTTTCCCAAGCCGGCTTTGGTCAAAGATCTCGGAGGGTATGAGATCGCCCCACATCGCGATACCCGTTCGAAAATCGTCACGATGCAATTTTATCTGCCCGAGGATTTGTCGAAGGCTGACCTCGGAACAGCGGTATACCGTCAACGGTTCTTTCAGTTCAAAAATTTGATTTCGCTTCGGAATCGGTTTGAAACGGTCAAACAGTTTTCGTTTGCGCCGAACAGCGGCTACGCCTTTGCGGTAGGACAAAAAAGCTGGCATGGCCGGGAGACAGTGCCGATGGCTTCAGGCGAGCGGAACTCGCTGATGTTGATCTACTACGCGCAGCCGGGAAAAGGCTGGTAGCCGGAGCGTCCAGGCCCATCAACACTGAACTCACGCAGTTCCGTGGGTTTCCGCGTAACGCTGGCGCAGAAAACCAACAAAGTCGCCGATGGTGCGCATATGCCGCAGGTCTGAGTCTTCGATGACCAAATCGAGCGCGTCCTGAACGTCGAGCACAATTTCCATCATCGTTAGGGAATCGATGCCGAGCGAGGCTAGTGGTGTCTCTTCTGTCGTTTCATCGACCGCCGGTCTCCGATCTTCGTGCACGTAGCGCCAAACGATTCCTCGCACAATCTTCGGAAGAAGTTCCGTATTGCCGGTTTGCTGAAGCTCGACGATCGCATCGGCGGTTCCTTCGCGGCAGCGCCGGAAATTGCGTTTGATTTCACTGATTTGATCTTCGGATAGCGGCGTGGGCATAAGAATCGTTTGATTCACAAACGCGGTTCGACTCGCATTTTGATGCCGTGTCGTGCCCGAAGAGTCAACTGCGGCTGCAACACTACCGGATGGTCGGGGACACATTTAAATCGCCAACTCTGGGCTATCGTCGCCAGGCAAAGTACCCCCTCGATTCCGGCGAATGCCTCCCCCAGGCATGCCCGGCTGCCGGCAGAAAATGGAAAATAGGAGAAGCGGGGCCGGGAAGATCGCCGCTCCGGCGTCCACCGCCGCGGTTCGAACTTGTTAGGATCGGGGAACCACCGTTCATCGCGTTGGGTGACAAAAGGAGACACGATAGCCACCGAGCCAGCTGGGATTGTGCAGTCACCAATCTGGCATTCACGAGTGGCTTGTCGCCCGATCGCCCACACCGGCGGATACAATCGGAGCGCTTCGGCAAAAATGCCGCTTGTGACATTCAGCGCAGAAATATCCGCGAGCGAGGCGAGGCGCCCTGCCAGAACACTGTCTATTTCCCGGTGAAACTCCGCTTCAACGTCTGGATTCCTCGACAATAAATACCAGGTCCAGCTCATCGCGTTGGCCGAAGTCTCATGGCCGGCGAGGAAAATCGTCATAGCTTCATCGCGCAGCTGGAGATCGCTCATGGTCTCACCAGTTTCCTCGTCCTTTGCCATTAACAACATGGACAGAAGGTCTCCGTGATCGATTCCGCTGGCGCGCCGCTCGCCAATAATCCGGTAGACGACGGCATCCAGACGAGCCATGGCGCTGTCGAAATCTTCCCGATCCGCGATGGGCAAAACCGAGCGCTCGAACTGATCTAATATATCGCTTAGCGCCGCCCTGATTTCTCCGGCATCCGATTCCACATTCGCGCCGAACAGGGTGCTGCCGACGATAATCATGGCCAGCCAATTCATCTCGCGGCAAACATCGATTACATCGCCGGTCTGCAACCGTTCTCGCAACGACAGCGCCAGTGTGACCATCTGCCGGGCATAACCAGCAACGCGTTCCTTGTGAAAGGCTGGTTGCGCCAAACGACGCTGCCGAAGATGAAACTCACCTTCATTAACAAACAACCCCTCGCCCAGCACTTCCTTGATCCGATCAACGGCAAACCATTTCGTGAAGTGCCGGTCCTGGCCGACAAGGACTTCCCGGATGTGATCCGGATGATTGAAGAAAAATAGGTCGTGTTTGTGATCACCGAGACGGAACCGGGCGACATCGCCCTGTTCGGCTGCCAGCGTGGTGAAGAAGCCCAACGGATCACGGCGCATGGCGTAAAGTGCCGATGTCGGTGAAACCGATGGTGCTATTGCGGGATCAAGTTCTTCGTTCACATTAAAGGTCACCGGGCCGCAGGGTGAGGCATGGCGCGTCGGTCCCTTGATCCAGGCCACTTCGGCTGTAGCAGTTCATAAGAAGCGAACGGTCCGAATTGGCTGCGGGACGTTCCGGTTTGTCACTGTGTTGGAGTTGATCCGATGAATACCTGACCGGCTGCGATGCGATTCCAAGTCTGCACTATCACGACACGCAGTTACCTGCCGCAGACGCGCGTACTCTACCGCTCTTTTCGCCGGTTTCATCCGGACATACCGTTTCACGCCCTGGTCTTCGATGCCCGGCCGGGCTCAGTTGAGGAGCCGTTTGATGTATCCCTGATGGAGCAAATCGGACTGCCGCCGGGCGAAGAGATGCTAATGCCGATGCTCTACAATGTGACGGAATTGGCCACGGCGTTGAAACCTTGGTTTTTCCGCACGCTTTTTTCGAGAAGTAACACGCCACTACTGTACTTCGATCCGGACATCGAAATCTTTTCGCCGCTCGATCAGCTGGCACGTCTGGCCAATGAGCATCGGCTCGTGGTAACGCCACATACCACTCGTCCGATCAGCCGGGACGACGTTAATCCTAACGAAACCGATATTCTTCGGGCAGGCATCTATAATCTAGGATTCTTGGGACTTAATGCCCATTCCGGTTCGTTCCTCGACTGGTGGAGCGAACGGTTGCTCCGTGAAGCGGTGATCGATCCAAGTAACATGCGTTTCACGGATCAACGCTGGATGGATTTCGCTCCAGGCTATTTCGACACCTGGATTCTGAAGGACGAGGCCTGTAACGTGGCCTATTGGAACGCCGATTCGCGCCCGATCAGCTGGACCGGCGACGGTTATGAAGTGGACGGGAAGCCGCTGTGCTTTTTTCACTTTAGCGGTTTCCGGCCAGAGAATCCCCATCTTCTTAGCGTTCACCAACTGCGGACTCCGCGAACGCTGTTAAGCAAGCATCCCGTCGTCGCGCGATTGTGTCGGGAGTATGCCGAAAAACTGGCGTCGGCGGGCTATGCAGAATTGCGGCGCCTGCCCTACGGTTGGGGAGAGATGGCCGGTGGGGTGGAAATCACGCCGGAAATGCGGCGCGTTTATCGCGAGGCACTGCGTCAGCACGAAACTAGCGGCGATCCGGCTCCGCCCAGCCCCTTCGCCGATGCCCACAAGTTTGTGAAGTGGCTCAACGAGCCGGTGTATCCCGGCACCCATCCCGAGATCACGCGCTACTTTTCTGCTCTTCATATGAGCCGGGCGGATGTTCGCGTTGGCTTCCCACGGGTTCCGGGACCGGACGCTGGTGCTTACTATCTTTGGTTATGCGGTTCGGGCCGTCGAAAATTGCAGATCCCGGATCAGCTCTTTCCCTCGTCTTTCGAATGGCAGATCAGCAAAAATGTCTCGCCGCTCGAACCTGGAATAAACCTGATTGGCTACCTGCGGGCGGAAGCAGGGACCGGGGAAGCCGGCCGGTTAATGACGAGGGCAGTCGCTGCCACCGGTGAAAAATTTGGTACGAGAGTGTCGACACGGGCCTCCAGCCGGCAGGATCATCCGTGGGATGACGGGGCGATTCAGCAACCGCGATACGACACAAACCTGATCTGTATCAATGCGGATCAGCTTCCGTCTTTTGCCGGTGAAGTAGGTTCGGATTTTTTTTCGGACCGCCACAATATCGGCCTCTGGTTTTGGGAGGCCGAAGTATTTCCCGAGGACCTGGCATACTCTTTCCGATTCCTGCACGAAGTGTGGGTTAGCAGCGATTTTGTGCGGGAGGCTGTAGCCAAGGCTTCCCCCATTCCAGTGTTTACGATCCCCTTTCCTCTCGACACGGAGAAAACGGTTAGGCCGGCACACGACCGCGCCGAGTTCGATCTACCGAATGGATTTCTTTTCCTGTTCTGCTTCGACTTCTTCAGCGTGGTGGAACGAAAAAATCCGATGGCAGTAATAGAGGCGTTCAAACAAGCGTTCACCCCCGACGGGGGCCCAATTCTTTTGATCAAATCGATCAATGGCGATCGCAACCAGGCGGAAGTGGAACGGCTGCGCTACGCCTGTCGCGGGCGTTCCGACATTATTATCCGGGACGGTTATGTCACCGCCGCACAACGCGACGGTCTCATGGCGGAATGCGATTGCTATGTCTCACTGCATCGCTCAGAAGGTTTCGGTCTGACGTTAGCCGAGGCAATGCTGATGGAAAAACCAACCATTGCCACGCGATATTCCGGTAATTTGGCATTCATGAACGACGGCAACAGCTTCTTGTGCGGATATGAACTTCAGCCGGTTGGTGACAAATCACTTCCCTATCCGCCAGAGGCCCGCTGGGCCCATCCGAAAATCGCGGAGGCATCAAAGTTGATGCAGTTAGTCTATTCCGATCGCGAGGAGGCTTCGCGTCGCGGACGGCAGGCACGAATCGATTTGCTCCAGCGGCATCATCCGCAAATTGCGGGCGATTTCATAAGCCGCCGGTTAACGGAATTACGCGCGGCCAAACCGTTGCCCGTAGCGTTCACGGCGATTCCGGAACGGCCACTCATTACCAGCGTCCGGTCGGATTTGGGCCGCGAGGTTGATGTCCGGCGAACAGTTCCCTCGTTGTTGACCTGGATTTTGCGCGGACCGCGACGAGCTATGAAAGAGTTCGTGCGGGCTTACGACAAATTTCAACGAAACCGCGGCATCTCGATCGTCGATACATTGAAGAACATCGACGTTGAGTGGCAGCACGAAAGGCATTCTTTGACCAAACGTCTGGCCGCTCAGGAAGACGAACTGCAATTTGTGAAACAAGAGCTTCGCGCTGCGGGTCGACATCTGGCCGAGTTGGAAAGTCGATTGTGCGCATACGAAGGCGAAACCAGCTCTGACGCCGCCATGGTTACCGATGAAACCGCTTCAGCCTCGGCCCCGGCACAAGTTCCATCCGGCGTCGAGCCAGTTGCCGCACCGCCCGCAGGACATTAGGTGGAATTCGAGCGAATCAGCGGCCGCGCCCGTCCGCCAGTTGCTGAATAGCCTCTGCCGGATTCGCCAATAACAGCCCTGCGGCGTCTTCAGCAAACCAAGGTTGAATCGCTCGGCCCGCCCGCGCTGTCATCCATGATGCCACCTGGCGTGATCTCGCGGTTAACGTCCGTTCCACCATTTCGAGTAGTCCACGCACATAACCGTCGACGGTGTGGTGTTCCTCGACGTAGCGGCGGCCATTCGTTCCCAGTGTCCGATAGGCTCCGGGATCGCGGAGGAATTCAGCGAGATGGTGTTGAATATCTTCCAATTCCGCCTCCGGGCGCACCATCGCGACTATATTTTCGGGCACCGTAGCATACCACCCAACATCGGTGACCAGGCTCGGTAGTCCGTGCTGCCAGATTCTTAGCTGGCTGGCTGACGCTTCACCCATCGTCGGATCTCGCAGATTTATTGCCATATCACTGCGTTCCAGTGCAACAATCAGCTGGTCCTCGGAAACAAACCCGTGCATATGCACCAACTCGGTTAGGCCGAAGGCCGCGATCAGCTGCTCAATAGTCCTAGCGTCTTCGACAATGCCGTAAATATCCAGATGAAAACGGTGTTTCTGCGGAAAATCGCGCAACGCTCTAAGAACCGACGAAAGGCGGCGGTTGGCATTCAAAAACCCAAACATAACGAGCCGATAACATCCGTTAGGCGGCTCTTCCGGTGAGCGAGCGGAATCGGATTGAACATTCGGCTCGGGCAATGCGAAGAGCGGAACATATGCAACCGGCACGTTTAACTCGCGAACGAGCGCGGCGTAGC
>JBJMXE010000085.1:0-45438 GCA_045809745.1 Chthoniobacterales bacterium
CGGTGTGGGCGACGCAGTAACCGTTGGTGTGGGCGTCGCAGTAGCGGTTGGTGTGGGCGTCGCAGTAGCCGTTGGTGTGGGCGTCCGAGTAGCGGTTGGTGTGGGCGTCGGAGTAGCCGTTGGTGTGGACGTTGGCGTCGGCCCGGTCGGATTGATCTGAACGTTATCCAGGTAGGAGTCAACCGAGTCGGTGATCACCGATGCGTCGCGGAACGAAACGGTGGTGAGGGAGCGATCGGCGGTGAAGCTAAAGCTCTTGGATAAATACTGTACCGAACTGCTGAACGCGGATTGCGTAACCACGTTCGACAATTTCAGGGAGTTTCCAAAAACAGTGACTTCGAGCTGTTGCTGATTAAGGGCGATCGCTGACACGACTCCGTAATCGAACGTCAGGTTGTAGAGCTGACCGGCGACTGTAGCGAAGCTTTGTGTCACCACTGCGTTTGTGGTCGTATTACCGGCGTTGAATCGCAAGGCCTTTGATCCCACTGAGGCGCCGACTGAAACCAGATCGAAATTTCCGGTGGTGGTCCAGCTCGGCAGCCCCTGTTCGAAACTTCCGTTGGCGAAAGGTTGTCCTCCGAGAACACTGGCAAAACCAAAATCAAGCAACTGAACGCTGTCGTTATGACGAGCAATATCGTTAGGCGATCCGGAGAAGAAATTGTCTCCGGTATAATTCGGATCGAACGAGCCCAGCACAACGGTGATAATCGAGTGGTTGGACCGGGTGGCGCTCGCGACCATGCAAAAGTTGGCGGTGGATGATTCGCCGGTCTTGATTCCATTTGCGCCGGAGTAAGGCCGGGTGCTCAGGAGCAGGTTGGTATTATTCAGTGTCTGATTTTTCGGCTGCAGCTGTGAATTCACCCAGCTGGTGGTGGTACGGCTCGCGGTCGCCACGATTTGCGCAAAGAGTGGCTGATTCATGGCGAACCGGGCGAGAACAGCAAGGTCCCGAGCGCTGGTGTAGTGGCCGCAGTTAGGCAGACTGGAATAGGGAGGGAAGCAATTGGCCGGATCTTCGACTGGATCGTATCCGCCGGGTCTGCGATAGGCCGTATTCGTCAAGCCTAACGACTGGGCCCGCTGGTTCATCAGAGCAACGAAGGCATCCTCACTGCCACTGATCCATTCGGCAATTGCAATCGCGGCGTCGTTTCCGGACGGCAGCAACAAGCCATAAAGCAGATCGCGCAGGCTGACCCGGTCGCCAGTTTGCAAATTCATTCGGCTGCCGGCGCTGCCCGCTGCTTTGGCGCTGATCGGCCCCACGATTTGATCGACATTGCCGCCTTGCTGCTCGATCGCCAGCAGCGCGGTCATGATCTTCGTGGTGCTGCCCATTGCGCGACGCGTGTCCGGATCCTTGGCGCTCAGGACTGCAGCGGTATCACGATCGATGACGATCGCCGAGGGAGCGCTTACCGGAGGCGTTGGCGGTTCCGCGAACGCCGATAACGGCAGCACAACCCACAGAATGAGGACAAAAATTTTTTTCACGCAACGAGACGGTGAAATACCGCGAGTTTTTAGTTTCCTACAGCATTGGGAAGACAGGTAGGAAAAATTCTGAAGGAACCGTTAATACTGGAAACATCCGGGGTGGAGTCGATTATTACGTAATAACAAGCAATGCGGGGAACGCTTGGATTTTATAAGTTCAACGTCATGTGGCAGTTGGACAAAAGCGTGGCCATTAAAAGCATGCGATTAAGTAGGCTATCAACTGGGGTGCACGTACGGCCGAATCCTACCGTGCGGACAGGGCGCCTGGGCTGTGCCAAGGTTACCCTTTCGGGGCGCGGCCACCACGGCTTCCAGACGGGGTGACTCGGCGATTCCTCACGTGTGGATAAATAATGCATAATGGGCCGAAGTCGGCGCGGCGGGTAGGCAACGCCGGAGCCACTACGCCGGCTACAGAGAGCACAATCGGAGTCGGCGAGTTCGCCTCGGTCGCGGCTGGATAAGCCGATGTCCGACAAACCGTGGGCTTCGGGCGCAGCAGCTTTGCGGATTCCGCGATCGACTCCAGGCGTTATGGCGAAGGCTGATAAGCTCTTGCCGCTGAAGATTATTAAATACTAATATCATCGTGGTCCCTCGTTTTTGATGAATAACAGCTCTGCGGCTTCCGCTCTCCGAATCCGCCTCGGAAGTCAGGAGTTTGAATTAAATATTGGGTATTTCCGATTGTTATCATGACAGTGTTGCAGCTGATGCAATCGAGGAGTGTCTCCGCCCCCTGTCGGCAGAATCAGGGATTAGATGGCCGAACCGGTCGGCAAATCGGGGTGAGGCTTCTCCGCATTTGCTTCGTGAACCTGATCGCGCCCCGAATAGCCGCAGGCCTAAGGATATTTAAGTCCTCCAAAACCCGCCGTTACACGATGCTCGATTGTGTAGTATCAAATTCGATCAGAAAGTAGAATGACTCTGCTCCACCGCGAAATGAATAGTCACATTCAAAACACCGACGGCCGCAAAAAAGGTAACGGTGGGCGTCCATTCAAATTCGCTGAGCCAAGTCGGGCGATTACTTTAACGCTGCCCGAGAGCACGTTACGCGACCTCGAAGAAATCGGTCCGGATCGGGGCCACGCGATTGTGAAACTGACGCAGCTGGCGTTAGGCGGAAAGCAACCGGACCGCCCAATGGTGGAACTGGTTAAGATGGCGGCGAACACTGGACTGGTCGTAGTTGGCCCGAGTCGGGCGCTACGCAGCATTGGTTTTGTGCAGTTGGTGGAGATTGCGCCCGGCCGCCATCTCATTGCGTTGGGGCATGGTCGTGACTTTCGTGAGCTCGAGATTGCGCTGCTTGATCTCCTCGATGATTTTGCCGAAGAAGATGCGCACGAGCGCGATTTAATTCAGCAGCTGTTGAAATATCTGAAGAATTTTCGGAAGTCGGAGAGCATGAGCACGGCGCAAATTGTGTTAGTGCGGCTTGGCTCGTCAGATTAACGGCGCTGCATTCCGGCGGCCTGTCCACCGCGACATAACCCAGCCGCCTGCGTCAAAAGACTAGAAGCTCGCACCTTTGCTGCGAATCGTATGATCGGTGGTGCGGGGGCCACTGACTAGCTCTTTGAGAGCTATTCGCTATCTGCTTTTCTCGCCCCCTCGATTGCAACCTCATCATTTGTGCGTCTAAGGTTATGGCGTCTGTGAACTCTCCTGAAACCAACGCGGACTCCCTTTGGTACAAGGACGCGGTCATTTATCAGCTGCACGTTAAGACGTTTCAGGACAGTGATGCCGACGGTATCGGAGACTTCCGGGGCTTGTTAGATAAACTGGACTATTTCCAGGAGCTCGGAGTCACGGCGATCTGGCTCCTGCCGTTTTATCCTTCGCCGCTGCGCGATGACGGCTACGACATCGCCAATTATTACGACGTTAATCCGCACTACGGCACGCTGGACGATTTTCGTGGGTTTCTGAACGCAGCACACGAGCGCAACCTTCGGGTCATCACCGAGTTGGTCATCAATCATAGTTCCGATCAGAACGCCTGGTTTCAACAGAGCCGGCGTGCGCCTCCTGGTTCACCGGCGCGTGACTTTTATGTGTGGAGCGACACTCCGGAAAAATACAGCGAAGCCCGAATCATCTTTAAAGATTTTGAAACGTCTAACTGGTCGTGGGATCCGGTGGCGAAGGCGTATTACTGGCACCGATTCTATTCACATCAGCCTGATTTGAATTTCGATAACCCGGCGGTTCACGATGCCGTGGAGAAGGTGTGCGATTTCTGGCTGGATATGGGTGTGGACGGTCTCCGGTTGGATGCGGTGCCCTATCTCTACGAGCGCGAAGGAACGAACTGCGAGAACCTTCCGGAGACACACGCCTACCTGCGCAAGCTGCGGACGCACGTTGATCAGAAATATCCCGGCCGAATGCTTTTGGCGGAGGCTAACCAATGGCCGGAGGACGCCGTCGCCTACTTTGGCACCGGGGATGAGTCGCACATGAATTTTCATTTCCCGTTGATGCCGCGGATGTTCATGGCCCTGCAAATGGAGGACCGTTTTCCGATCATCGATATCCTCGATCAGACGCCGCCGATTCCGGATAACTGCCAATGGGCAATGTTTCTCCGTAACCACGACGAGCTGACGCTGGAAATGGTTACTGACGAGGAGCGCGATTACATGTGGCGCGTCTACGCCACCGATCCGACTGCCCGGATCAATCTCGGCATCCGTCGCCGCCTTGCCCCCCTGTTGGCGAACAGTCGCCGGAAAATCGAACTGCTGAACACCATGCTGTTTTCCATGCCGGGCACACCAATCATTTATTATGGCGATGAAATCGGGATGGGGGACAACATTTATCTCGGTGACCGCAACGGCGTCCGCACGCCGATGCAATGGAGCCCGGATCGGAACGCCGGGTTCTCGAAGGCAAATCCGCAGCGTCTTCTTCTTCCGATCATCATTGACCCCGAATATCACTACGAAGCGGTCAACGTAGAGAATCAGCAGAAGAACCTGTCCTCGCTGCTTTGGTGGACGCGGCGCGTGATCGCGATGCGCAAAAATTACAAAGCGTTTTCGCGTGGCACTCTGGAATTTCTCTACCCTGACAATGCGAAGGTGCTCGCGTTCCTTCGGCGGTACGAAAACGAAACGGTGCTCGTTGTCGTTAACTTGTCGCGATTCGCCCAATCGGCCGAACTGGATCTGTCTCGCCTTGCCGGTTCAGTGCCGATCGAAATGTTCAGCCGCAATCAATTCCCGGTGATCCGCAAAGCCGGTTACCCGATAACGCTTGGACCGCACGCTTGTTACTGGTTTGCCGTCCACACAAAATCCGATGCGGCTCGCACTGCCAGGAAACGCACGGTGCCGACCCTCTCAGCCGAGCCTAACCTCCAGTCCCTGTTGGCTGATGGAAATCGCGCGATCCTCGAGCGCGATATTCTGCCAGGATACGTCAAGGGATGCCGGTGGTTCGGCTCCAAGGCGCGAACTCTGCGGGAGATGAAGATCATTGAACATCCATCGCTCGCCGGTAATGGCAGCGGCGCGCAGCTCTGGTTTGTGGAAGTCAGCTACATTGATGGTCCCACCGAAACCTATTCGCTGCCAGTGACCATCGCTTCCGGCGAAGACGCGCGGAAAGTAGCTCAAACCGCCGCTCAATCGGTCATCGCTCGATTCAATGACGGTTCTGTTCTCCATGACGCCATCTGGGACATGTCATTTCGGGCACAGTTGTTTGAAACGATTGCCAAAGCGGAACGTTGCCGCGGCCGGAATGGAGAACTGGTCGGTATGCCGGGCAAGGCACTAACAGATAATCCCGGAGGTGTCGCGTCCGACTCTCACGTCCTTGCCGTCGAACAGAGCAATTCGTCGATGGTATTCGACAACAAGTATTACCTGAAGCTGTATCGGAAGCTGGAAGACGGAATCAATCCTGACGTCGAGCTCACCCGGTTTCTCACTGATCGCGTGGGCTTCGAGTACGTTCCTGCGTTCGGCGGCGCGATTGAATACCGAAGAGGCAAGACCGAACCGACAGTGGTGTGTCTTCTCCAGAATGCTGTTACCAGTGAATCCGACGCATGGGTGATGACTTTGGACCACGTCGGCCGGTTTTATGAGCGGGTTCTCGCCCGAAAAGCTGATCTCCAGATGGACAATGTCAGTCCCGGCCCGCTGCTGCCGGATTTGATCGGTGGTGTTTACCCGGAAAAGACCAAATTGTTAGGCCAGCGAACTGGCGAGCTTCATCGCGCGCTGGCATCGTCAGCGGACGAGCGGGGGTTTGCACCTGAGCCGTCGAACAGCATGGCCCAGCGATCGGTGTTTCAGTCGATGCGGGCGTTGTTGCGGCGGACGACCACGTTGTTAGGCAAGAAGATGGATGATCTTCCGGAGAAATTCCAGGGCGAAGCCCGGGAAGTTCTGGCGGCGGAAAAAACAATTCTGGAACGGGAAAAACGCATCCTGGATCGGCGGTCGGTGGCCGCGAAAATCCGAATCCATGGGGACTACCACCTCGGGCAGGTTCTTTACACAGGAAAGGACTTCATCATTCTCGACTTTGAAGGTGAGCCGGCGCGTCCGTTGAGCGAGCGCAAGTTGAAACGATCAGCCCTGCGCGATATCGCCGGCATGATGCGATCATTCCAGTACGCGGCCTACAGCGCTTTGTGGCAGCCGGCGATGCGGCCGGAAGACGTTCCATTCCTGGAACGGTGGGCGGACTTCTGGTACCGCCACATGAGCAGTGTTTTCCTGCAGAGTTATCTGCAAACTACCGCCGGCGCTGTTTTCCTTCCGCAGAAATCAGACGATCTGCAGGTGCTGTTACAGGCTTACCTCCTCGACAAAGCCGTCTACGAAATCGGTTATGAGCTCAATAATCGGCCGAATTGGGTGGTAATTCCAATACGCGGGATCAAACACATCCTCGAGGCGACCTAGCCAGCAATCGGTCAGTTGTCCAGCCTACGCTCTTCGCGGCAAAGATTGCAGTGTACATCCACGATCCGACCGTCATTCAATTCGACGGTAAAGGCTTGGACAGGAATAAGCCAGGGCGTATAAACAGACGACCATTCATCACATTATGAAACTTCATCTGGACGTTATCGACGCCGCCATCGCTGAGAAACATCTGCTCAAACACCCTTTTTACCTGGCCTGGACCCGGGGCGATTTGCCAAAGGAAGCATTGGTCGATTACGCCAGGCAGTACTATCACCACGTGGCCGCATTTCCGACGTATCTGTCAGCCGTGCACGCGCGCTGCGAAGATCAGGCCACGCGCAAACAGCTCCTGACCAATCTTATAGAAGAAGAAGCGGGCACGCCTAACCATCCGGACTTGTGGAAGCAATTCGCGAGCGGACTCGGCATTTCGGACGAGGAAGTTTCAGCGGCGGAAAAACAGCCGGAAACGTCCGAGGTCATCAAAGCATTTCGCGAAGTGTGCGGGCAGGGCACAACGGCTGAAGGCTTGGCTGCGCTTTATGCCTACGAGAGTCAGATCCCGGAAATTTGTGAATCGAAGATCGCGGGGTTAAAGAAACATTACGGGTTTAACAATTCTGACCACTACCGGTACTTTACTGTGCACATCGAGGCCGATCGCGAGCATTCAGCAGCGGAGCGGCAGATGCTGTGTGACCGGCTAACTAACGCCAATTTAAATCAGGTCCGCGCCGCTTCCGGTCGCGTTCTGGATGCCTTGTGGAATCTCCTCTCCGGAGTTTGCCGACGCCACGCGATCGCCTGCTAACGGTTTGTATTGGCGGTTTATGCACCGCCGAATCTCCGGCATACCCAACCAGCAGCGGCCACAGACCACCGCTACAGTTCCTTTGCTGCGCCCTAAACCTGCGTATGGTCGTCAGGTATGCAGCAACAGGCCTTAGCTGGCAAAATCGGTGTCGTTTTCGGTGTCGCTAACAAGCGCAGTATCGCCTGGGCAATCGCCAAGGCATGGGCAGCGGCCGGGGCGAAACTGATATTCAATTACCAGGGCGAACGCCTGAAAGAAAACGTCGAAGAACTCGCTGCGGAATTCGGTGAGAAGACCGCTCTGTTCCCGTGCGATGTGTCGAGTGATGCTGATATCAACGCCTTTTTTGAGGAGGTTAAGCGGAACACAGACCGTATCGACCTCATGTTACATTCTGTCGCGTTCGCTCCGAAGGAGGCATTGGAAGGGGATTTTGTCAGCACCACGCGAGAAGCTTTCCGCGTCGCTCATGACGTCAGTGCCTATTCGTTAGTCGCCCTGGCCCGTAACGCCGCGGCAATGATGACGAACGGCGGCAGTATCGTGGCCATGACGTACTACGGCGCGGAGAAAGTCGTGCCGCACTACAATGTTATGGGCGTGGCCAAGGCGAGCCTTGAGGCAAGTGCCCGGTATCTCGCGTATGATCTGGGACCAAAGAAAATCCGGGTAAATTGTATTTCAGCGGGGCCGGTTAACACGCTGGCCGCGCGTGGCATCAGTGGATTCACCCAGATGCTGAAGCACTATCAGGAACGGGCGCCGCTGAAGCGCAGCTGCGAACCGGGCGAGCTCGGCGAGATCGGAGTTTTCCTGGCCAGCGATGGAGCTGGAGCGATAACCGGTCAGGTGATTTACGTCGACGGCGGCTATCAGATCATGGGGATGTAACTGATTCTCGGAAATGATCGCCCGAGTGTGGCATGGCTGGACAAAAGCGGTGAACGCGTCCGCTTACGAAGAGATGCTTCGGAGCGAGATTTTTCCGGGCATAACAGCTCGAGGGATTAATGGATATCGCGGCGCAGAACTGTTCCTCAGACCAGACGGTGACGAAGTGGAGTTTATGACTGTTCTTCGGTTCGATTCGATGGAAGGAGTGCAGGCATTTGCCGGCAAGGACCAAGCGAGGCCGGTGATTCATCCCAAAGCCGAACAACTTCTCATCCGAATGGATGAGCGAGCGCGGCATTATCGGATCGCGACTTGAGCCGACGCCAGCGATGACGAATCTGGCTGAACGACTGCGGCAGTTGTTAGGCAACGAGGCGGTAGCCGACGATCCGGAAACGCTCGCCGAACACAGCGGCGACAAATGGTTCGCGGCCGAAACGCCAGAGGTGGTGGTGTTTGCCAAATCCACAGAGCAGGTCAGCCACCTGATGCGCTTTGCGTCCGAATACCAAATTCCGGTAACGGCTCGAGGTGCTGGATACGGATATGTCGGCAGTTGTGTCCCGTGTCGCCGAGGCATCGCGTTGTCACTTCGACACATGAACCGCATCCGGGAAATCCATTTCGCCGATGCCATCGCGGTTGTTGAACCGGGCGTAATTACTTCCACTTTGAAAGCGGCGGCGCGCGAGCAGAAGCTTTTTTATCCGCCCGACCCGGCCAGCATGGATAATTGCACGATCGGTGGGAACATCGCCACGAATGCCGGGGGACCGCGTTGCCTCAAGTACGGCGTTACGCGTCACTATGTTCTCGGATTGGAGGTCGTTCTGGCAAATGGTGAAATCCTGCGGACCGGCGGCCGGGTGCACAAAAACAAAACCGGCTTCGATCTGATCGGACTGTTCGTCGGTTCGGAAGGCATGCTTGGAATTGTGACTGAGGCCACGTTGAGCCTGCTGCCGTTACCGCCCGCGCGAGCCACATTATCAGTCTCGTTTGCGACGATTGCCGAGTCCGCCGCCGCGGTGCAAGCAATTTTCGCCGGTGGTTTCCTTCCTTCTTCGCTCGAAATTGCGGATCACTTCACGCTGGAGGCAGCGCGCCGCGATTCGGGCGGGCATGATGTTCCGCCGGGTAATGCGCACTTACTCGTGGATCTGGATGGGCAGTCGGAGAGTGTTCGCCTCGAAACCGAGAAATTGCGCAGCCTGGTGGCTGGACTTGGCCCCACCGCCTTGGAAATAGCGACGACCGAGCCGGATTGCGAACGACTTTGGGCGTTGCGGCGACAGTTTAGTAATTCATTGCGGGCTACTGGCCTAACCAAGTTGAACCAGGACATTGTGGTTCCGAGAAGTCGCCTGGTCGATTTGGTCGAGTTCGCAGAACGTTTGTCGGCACGTTCCGGTTTTCCCATCGCCTGTTTCGGTCATGCCGGTGACGGCAACATTCACGTCAATATCATGGCCGAGCGATACAACCGTGACGCTGGCGTCCGGGAAAAAGTGCAGCAGACACTTGATGAATTGTTCGCGCAGGTGCTCGCCTGGGGGGGAGTCATCACCGGCGAACATGGGATTGGTTTGGCAAAAAAACGATGGTGGCCGCAGGCGACTACCGATAATGCGCGGGCGGTGCATCAAACGTTAAAGCGCGCGCTGGATCCTCAAGGCATTCTGAATCCTGGCAAATTCCTGGATTGAACCGCCACCGAATCAGAGAGGCCTTCGCTGTGGGTCATTGCAGATCGAACGTCGCCACCACCGGTTTATGATCGCTCGATTGACGGGTCGTCTCCACCACGCGCGCTTGTCGCAAGGTTAGGCCGCGGTAAAAAATGTGATCGAAGCAGGCCGGCGGGTAATTTCTATCGCCCTGCAATGTCATTCGTGAATTAGCCCGCACGTTTTGCCACGTCCACGACAATCCACTTTTGAGAAGTTGACGTAAGCTCGTCTCAGCCGCGAACCGGGGATCGTCCAGTGATGTGTTGAAATCGCCGCCGACAATCCATGCCAGGTGACCCATGCTTGCATACGCCTTTTCCATCGCGGCGATGTGCGAAAGCAGCTGACGAGTGGATTCCTGCCGGATTGGGATGTTCTCCGCTATTTCGCCGCGATTACTTTTGAAGTGCACACCATAAACCAGCAACAGTTGGCGAGGCTTGGGCTCGTAAGCAGCGAAAGCAAAACCGCGTGGAGGCGTTGTCGGTCCTGCCGGTTTCCATTCTTCGACCCACGCACTTACCGGCTGGAATCGACTGGCGATCGCCACCTCCTGGGCTTCGTTCTGGCCTTCGCGCGGCGGAAAGTTTGCGCATACATCGATCTTGATCCCGACCAACGGCTGCACGGCCAGACTGGCAGCGTTCCAGTTCCGGACCTCTTCCATGCCGATGATGTCCGCATTTAATTTGGTAATCTCCGAATGTACCGCGGCGGTTTGTCGCTTTTCCGCGGTCGCACTCGCGTCGGGTTTCCCGCCGGGAAACCACTCAATGTTCCAAAAAGCGACCGTGACGCTTTGATCAGCCAGCGCCCCCGTCGTCGGCGCCGCCTGCTGGCCGGCAGTGATCGCAATTTTTGTAACGCTGACGATCGCGATCACAATTCGCAGCCCGCGGGCTGCGACGGACGACGGTCGACTTCGAGTTGTTGCTAAAACACGGTGCATGCCTCAGGGGCATCTTGATCGGCAGCTCGAGCGCGGACAACCGTTAATGTGCTTGACCCTGAGCCTATTGCACGCAAGGTGAAAAAAGCGTTCATCGGATTGGCACTCACGCCCATGCCTGCGAGTCCATCCGATTCTCATTAGAGACTGGGTGCGACGCCCCTGCCTCCCGGCGCTGATCAATATGAAACCAGGTACCGTTACTCACACCATCGCCGCGCTACTTTCGTCAGTCACTGCGATGTTTGCTCAGTCCGCGCCGGTAAAGCCGGCGCCGGCCAAGATGAAGGTCAGCAAAAAGTCCGATCGCTTGTCCGAAGACGTGATGGTGAGTCTCGACTCGTTGGCATTCGCACCGCGTCATTTAAGTGATACGACCGCGCCCGCTGGCGTTCGGTTCCCTTGGAAACAGAACATTGTCACCACCGTGTTTTGGATTGGCGAGGAGCCGAGCGCGAATAACCCGGTGCCGAACCGTTCGAGCTCCTGGGATAAACAATGGACCAAAAATTATGGCGGATTCGATGATCCGTCGCCGGGTCGCCGGAGCAATTTTCTCCCCGTGAAGTTCACGCCGCATCAGAACCCGTTCTACTGTGCGCTGCCATATAACGATAAGGCGAAGGAAGGACATAGGCCGGAGGCTCCGACAGTCGTTCCCTGGTTCAAAGACGCCTACCAGGGGCCGGCGGTTTCAACGTGCAAAGGGCACTGGGTTGCGATTCGAAAAGGGGACAAAGTTGCTTATGCGCAATGGGAGGACGCGGGGCCGTTCCGAACGGACCATTGGCAGTATGTATTCGGTAACGAACGTCCGAAGCCGAATTTGAATCGGGGCGCCGGTCTCGATGTGTCGCCTGCCGTTCGCGATTTCCTCGGCATAGAATCCACCGATGTGACCGATTGGAAGTTCGTCGATTTCAAGGACGTTCCGATGGGACCCTGGGCAAAGTTGGGCGACAACAACACGTTCGTAATGAATGCGCACAAGCTAAACTCTGAAGTAGCTGGGCAAGCCAAGCCGGCCGGGCATGCCGTCGCCCGTTAATTGAATAGACCTTCGCTATTTGTCGTCGATGGTAGCGTCGCTGACGGAGGAGAATTGGCCTCCAACAGGTCGGCTCCGGAGAAAACTCTGGCGTGCAACTTGCAGCGTTACACCTCAAATTCACTTGCTGAACCCCCAAATGTTGCTTACTACTCCCCTCGGTTCGCAGACTGGCGGGCCCGTAGTCATGGTGTTCGCAGCCGTGGCTTCGTAGAGTGCTCGGAGAACACGACGTGTTGGCCGAAATTGCGAAAGAAAACATACGACGATACGCCGCACTTTCGCTTCGTCGGTCAGGAGCTTGATTTAATCTGCAACCACAATATCGCGTAAACGGCCGGATTCGCGCTCGCGAAGTCCGTGTTATCCTTGGTTCAACCGGAGAGCAGTTAGGCGTCATGAAACTTTCAGACGCACTCCGAAAGGCACAGGGTCTCGGTCTCGACGTGGTTGAAGTCGCACCGACCGCAAATCCTCCTGTCTGCAAAATCGTCGCGCTCGGAAAATTCCGTTACGACATTTCGAAGCAGGACAAGGACAAGAAGCCCTCCGGGGCCAAGCTCAAAGAGATCAAATTCCGGGTCAACATCGACGAACACGACTACATGACGAAGATCCGGCATGGTGAAGAGTTCCTGGATAAAGGGAACAAGGTGCGGGTCCAGCTACAATTTCGCGGCCGCGAAATGGCTCACCAGGAATTTGGCATGCAGCTGATGCACAAGGTGAAAGAGGATCTCGCCGGCATGTCACAGGTGGAGATGGAGCCAAAGATCACGGGCCGAAACGTGACCATGACCCTTTCGCCTCTGCCTGCTAATCGCCGCAAACGCCGATTTGCTCCAGTGAAGTCGGATGCGGACGAAGAAGAAGCGCCGTCTACCGATCTTCAGAACGGTTCCGCGTCCTGATCCCCCCGTGCGGCGTGCGATCGTCCAATCGGACGAATCGATGATTCATTTGGCAACGCCTCCGACTGCCGGAGGCGCGCTAAGCAAATCTAGCCTCTGGGGCTTCCTTGTGGTTGGGGCACCGGCGGAAACTGCTCGCTCTGTGCCTGCGCTTGCCGTGCTTCGATTCGTGCTTTACGCGCCAGCGCGTCGGCATTGGTCTTATCCAACTTCAGAACTTTTTCGTTGTCGGCCATCGAGTTCTTCAGGTCGCCTTTTACCTCATAGATGTAGCTGCGGTATTGAAGGTAACGGATCTCTTTAGGATCAACTTTGATCGCTTCCGAATACATCGCGACGGCCTTATCCATGTCGTTGAGTTTCATCGCCATCGAACCGCGCCCTTCGATAGCGGTGGTATTTTTCGGCTCCAGCTTCAAGACTTCGTCGTAATCTGCGGCGGCCTGCTGGTACTGCTGCTGAGAGGCATAGGTCGCGGCTCTTCCCAACAACGCGGCGACCAGACTGCGTGCATACTTCTTGTCCATCTCGGTCGCTTTCCGCAGGTCATTGATGGCCTCGTCCCATTGCCTGTTCTTGGCCGCTTCCGTCCCTTTGACGGCCAGAGCATTTGCCTCAGATTTCGGTGGCGCCGACAACATAACAGAAGCCGGCAGTAGTAAGCTCATGCAGAGCAGGTAGATAACAACGGATTTCATTCTTGTATGGACGATCTTGGTTCAAAAAGAATTCGATATTCAAGCGCCAACTAGTTGCCCGCAAGTGAGAACTGGGGCGACAACCTAATATTGCTCGGCAGAAACCGACCTTTCCGGCTGTATTTGCCGCGATGTTTCGGGTGCGCTGTCATTTCCTGGACCCGGTTCATCCACCCGCGCGATAGAGAGTGCACGTCCGGTTTTTTCATCGATTTCGATAACGGCACCGCGTAGTCGAACCTCACCCGAAGCGACCGGAAATGTCGCCGGCAGATTAGACATGAAACGGGTGACGATCGGCTCGATCGCCCTACCCAGGATCGAATGAACCGGACCGCACATTCCGGCGTCACATAAAAACGCGGTGCCGCCCGGAAAGATCTGCTCGTCTGCGGTCTGCACATGCGTGTGCGTTCCGATCACGGCAGAAACTTTGCCGTCCAGGAATCGGCCGATCGCAATCTTTTCGCTGGTGGTCTCGCCGTGCACATCCACGATGATCATGTGCGTCTCGTTACGCATGTGCTCGACCGCTGCGGCGACGCTTTGAAACGGGTTTTCCAGGATCGGCTGCATGAACGTCCGCGCCTGAACGCTTAGGACTCCGACTTTCCCTTTGGGTGTTTCCAGGATGATCGAGCCATTGCCTGGAGCACCGGAGGGATAATTGATCGGTCGCAGCAACCGCGGCTCGAGATTAAGAAACGAGAAGATATCTTTCTGGTCCCAGATGTGATCCCCGGTCGTGATCACCGAGGCGCCGGCCCGGAGCAGATCAATGGTGATTTTACCAGTTATCCCGCGACCAGCCGCCGCGTTCTCGCCATTCACCACAATGAAATCGAGGGCAAGCCTGTCTCGGAGCTCCGGCAGTTTCGCGATCACTGCCGAGCGGCCGGGTTCGCCTACCACATCACCGAGAAACAGCACCTTCAACATGGCGAGGAAGACTAGACACGGCATTACTCCAGTTGTCATGCACGCCGGCATCCGGACCATAACCCCCGGCAATTCGGTGGCAGCCGCATGACTTTCATCGGCGACACTGCTTCATTGCGTTTCGAATGAGCCAATTGCGCAACAGGTGCGGCGTTACACGGTTTTCAGTCGGGGTCGTTGCCGCGCTGGTGTTATTCGTGGCGCGCGTTCACGCCTCTGATCATCTCAATACCCTTGGCTCACCGCCGCGATGGGAGATCCTCGAGCACTATCAAGAGACCATCACTCGCGATGAATTTTCGGACCTGCTGCAGAAGGTCTACTGCACTCAGGGAATCCCCTCCGGAATGATCAACGTCGGGCCGGATTCTGCCGACATTTTGATGAATCGCGAGAGCAACGGCTTCTTCAAGCTTCGTTTTGCTCCTGATTACCGAGTGCAGAAACGCGTTCCGCGCGTTTGGCGAACGGCGAACGAGCTAGGCCCCCGCCGTGCAAATAAACCATTGTTAGGGCTTCGAGTGGCCCTGGATCCGGGACACATCGGCGGTAAATGGGCAAAAATGGAGGAGCGCTGGTTCAAAATCGGCGATAGTCAACCGGTTCAGGAGGGCAACCTAACGTTGCGAGTCGCCCGGATTTTGGCCGCTCGGCTTCGACTGCTCGGCGCAAACGTCTCCTTCGTTCGCAACAAGTTGGCGCCAGTGACGCCGAAGCGTCCGGACGACTTTCGCGAATTGGCGAAACAGGTGTTGATCCGAAACGGCGTGCCTGAACCGCGAGCAACTCCGCTCAATCAGGATGGTCCGGAAAAGGAACATACGGTTCGCTGGCAGAGCGAGATGCTGTTCTATCGATACAGCGAGATCCGGCGACGGGCAGTCGTGGTGAACACCAAACTGCATCCCGATCTGGTCCTCTGCCTGCATTTCAACGCCGAAGGGTGGGGAGATCCGAGCAATCCGACGATGATTCCGGCCAACCATCTTCATCTGCTGGTGAATGGCTCGTACCTTCAATCGGAACTCGAGTTCGACGATGAGCGCTTCGAAATGATCCGCCGTTTGCTGAGTCGCGTATGTACCGAAGAACTTCCGCTGGCCGATGTGATGGCAACCACGATGGCGAAGCAAACCGGTTTGGCCGCATTCCAATATCCGACAACGCTGACGACGACCAGGATCGGCCAAAGCGGTTATGTATACGCTCGAAATCTGTTGGCGACCCGCCTATACCGCTGCCCGGTTGTTTATTGCGAGCCGTACGTAATGAACAATCGGGAAGTATTCGACCGGATTCAGGCAGGAGACTACGACGGCACCCGAGACTTCAATGGAGTGCAACGGAAGAGTATCTTCAGAGAGTACGCAGAAAGCGCGGCTGATGGTTTAGAGCAGTACTACCGCAAACCGACAGGTGTCAGGTCTTCGGACGAGTGAAACAAAGAATCAGCGGGCGAGACGCCGATGCAACGGGTTAGCGCTATAGCTTTTCAACGGCTCGTTCAATATCGTCCAAACTGACATCGCTCGACAGATATGCCGAGCCGATCCCGGGTGTGACTACAAACCGCACCTCTCCCTGTCTGAACTTCTTGTCGAACGCGAGTGCCTGAACGATTTCGCTCCGCGGAAAATCGTTTGGCAATTGAGTCGGCAGGTCAAATCGCCGCAGTACCTCCCGAATCGAATCTCTCTCTCCCGAAGCCAGACCTGCCCGTTCGCCAGAGACTGTCGCCGCACCGATGATTCCGAGACTGATCGCTTCACCGTGCAGGAAGGTGCTGTAATTACAGGCCCGTTCGATACCATGACCCACGGTATGACCGAAATTCAACAAGGCCCGGTTACCTTTCCGATCCTGGTCATCCGCGGAAATAATCCTGCCCTTGATCTCGATGTTTCGGCGGATCAGCGCTACAAGCGCCTCGGATCCCGACTGGTTAGGCTTCAGGTGCGATACGTCGATAACTCTTAGTTGCTCGAACATTTCAGCATCGCTGATGATGGCGTGCTTGATGATTTCGGCGAAACCTTGGCGAAATTCGCGCTCCGGCAGCGTTTGAAGGCAATTCACATCGTCGATCACAAGAGCTGGATGATGAATGGCACCAATCAGGTTCTTCCCAGCAGATGTGTTCACGCCGGTCTTGCCGCCGATTGAACTATCTACCATCGCCAGCAGAGTGGTGGGAATTTGGACGTGCGGGACCCCGCGATGAAAGATTGCGGCAACGAATCCGGAAATATCGCCGATAACGCCTCCGCCCAGCCCGATCACAAAGCATTCGCGGTCGAGGCCGGCGCCGAGCAGTCGATCTATGACAGCTGCGATCTCGGCGAGATTTTTGTGATTCTCACCCGGTCCTAACGTGATCAGGGTGGATGTAATTCCACAGCTGGCCAAACTATCCTGAACGGTGCCGGCCAATAGTGGCGCGATATTCGTATCGCTTATGATGGCGCAGCGACGACTGGTAAATCTCTGTGACAGAAGGGCCCCGGTGTCGGCGATTAAATCCGAGCCGAGTACCACATCGTAGGCATGAGAGTCGCCGGCGATATGGATTCGGGTCACGCGGCAAATAGAGCACACTTCACTTGACAAACTACTGAGCGAGCCTGTGTACTAAGATATGCCTGACCCCGCTGATCCTTTCGAACCCCAGCCAATCCCTTCGGGCTCGGCTGGCGTTCCCCCTCCACCGCCCGTGCGGGAGGTGAATGCATCGACGCTGGATTTGCCGTCCAACATAGCGGCTGCGCTTGCTTGCATACCGCTGATCGGCGGAATCATTTTTTACATCATGGAAAAGCGTGACGGGTTCGTTCGCTTTTACGCAATGCAGTCGATCATTTTTGGCGGTGCATGGCTGCTGTTCTGTGTGCTCGATTCAATCATTCACGCGATCTTCGTGCATGTTCCCGGTATCGGGACGTTTCTCGCGTTTGTCTGGGGCTTGTTAGCCATGCTGGTGCATCTGGCTTTCGTTGTTATCTGGATCATTGCCACGATCAAAGCATTTACCGGTGTTCGCTGGGAAATTCCCTATATCGGAGCCACCGCTCGGAAACAGACTGAGGGTGGAGCCGTAGTCTGAGCGGACGCCGTTAGGCGAATGCCTGCAGCGAGTGCTGCCGCTACTTCACCTGCACGTTGTCGAGGAAAGAATCGACTGAATCGCTGACGAGAGAAACGTCCGTGAATGTCAAGGTTGCGGTGCTGCCGTCGGCCGTGAACGAAAATAGTTTCGGCGCGTACTGGACGTTTGGCCCCAGGGCAGACTGCGTAATTACTTGTGACACCAGGACCTGTTTGCCCTTAACGGTGAGCTGTAAGCGCTGCTGTTTCTGAGCAGCGGGGGAATAGACTCCGTAGTCGAAACTGATGGTGTAAGACAGGCCGGCAACAGTGCCGATGGTCTGGCTTAACACCGCATTAGCCGGCTGATTTCCTGCGTTGAACCTGGCGGCCTTCGCACCCTGACTGGCACCCCCCGCAATCACATCCTGGTTGCCAGTGTGGTTCCAGCCGGCGAAATCTTGTTCGAAACTTCCGTTGATCAGCGGGCTGGGCGCAGGACTCGGCGTTGGCGTTGCGGCTGTCGGACTAGGAGTCGGCGCAGCCGTAGGTGGCGGAGTTGGCGTGGACGGTGACGCCGTTGGGGTCGATTGGACGCCACTGATCAACCGGACGTTATCGAGCAAGAGATCCGTGTTCGTTGTACTATCGGAGGTATCGGTGAAGCTGAGAGTCGCGGAAGTGCCGGTGGCAACGAAACCGAAGCTCTTGTTTGTCCACCACGTTCCTGTTCCCTGGCCGAAAACTGTGACGCTCTGGGAGAGCAGTGATTTCGATCCGTCGGTAATGTTCACCTGCACACGCTGGGCTAGGTTTGTTTGCCAGCCGTAAACGCCGACGTCGAAGCTGATCGTATACGCACTGCCCGCTGTAGTTGCGAACGTCTGACCGAGCACGCCGTTTGCCGGTAAATTCCCGTCATTAAACATCACCGTCTTTGTGCCGTCGGTAACGGTCAGTGGGAAAGGACTCGACGTAGCCGAGGCGATCACTTGATTGCCGGTCGCCGCCCAGCCGGTGTAACCCAATTCAAAGCTTCCGTTCACCAGCCCGACTGCGGGAGTTGCAGACACGGTGGCAGTCGGCGTCGGTGTGGGTGGCGCAGTGGCCGTCACCGTCGCGGTCGCTGTTGGTGTGGAAGTGGCCGTGGGTGTGGGACTCGGTGTTAACGTAGCGGTTGCAGTTGGAGTGGGGAGTGGCGTTGCCGACGGGCTGGCGGCAGGCGTGGCTGTCGGAGTTGATGTTGCCGTTGGGGTCGCCGTCGCCGTCGCCGTGGGAAAAGCCGTCGGTGTTGGAGTCGGAGCAAAGGTCGGTGTTGCGGTTGCTGTCGGAGCCGGCGTCGCCGTGACAAAGTTGCCGGTCAGACGAACATTATCGAGCAAGAGATCGGTATTCGCTGTGTTCAGTGAGACATCGTAGAAGGTCAAAGTTGCCGACGTTCCATTCGCCACAAAGGTGTAGCTTCGGTTGGTCCACCATGTGCCGGTGCCTTGTCCGGACACGTTCACAATTTGCGACAGCAAGGTCGCAGACCCGTTCTGAACGGTTGCTTGTAGCCGCTCCTGGAGAGTCGTCTGCCAACCGGTCACGCCAATATCAAAACTTAACGTGTAAGTTGCGCCCGGAACGGTGCTGAACGCCTGCGCCAAAACGCCGTTAGGCGGTCGATTGCCATCGTTGAAAGCCACTGCTTTGAGGCCGTCTGTCACGGTAAAACCACCCGCCGGATTTGCGGTCGTGACCGACAGATTCCCAGTCGCAGTCCAGCCGGTGAATCCCGATTCGAAGCTGCCATTGTTCAGCGGAACGGCGGAGACAGTCGGGCTGGGCGTCGGTGTCCCAACTGGTGTGCCCGCTGGTGTCGGGGTCGGAGACGACAATGCGCCGATCGTTAGACGAACGTTGTCGACGAAGGAATCGATTGAATCGCTGGTGCCCGATATATCGCGGAAGCTCAACGTCGTGACCGGTTTATCAGCAGTGAAGCTGTAAGCGCGCGGAATGTACTGCACCGCAGTGTTGGATCCGGATAACGAGACGACGTCGAACACCAGGCGACTATTTCCGGTCACGGCGACTTCCATGCTCTGCGTTTTCTGACCGGCGGTGGAAACGATGCCGTAGTCGAACCTGATCGTATAGGCCTGGCCCGGGACGGTTGCGAAATGCTGACAGGCGATGGCGTTCGGCGGCTGTTGTTGCGAATTAAACCGCAGCGCCTTGCTGCCTTCCGATGCGGCGGTTGGACTAACTTCTACGTTCCCGGTGACAATCCAGCCGCTCAGATCCTGCTCGAAGCCGCCGTTTACAAATCCAACTGGTGGCGTCAACTGCGCGAATCCGTAGGAAAGCAACTGAGCGCTCTCATAATGGCGCGCCAGATCGTTTGGGGAACCGCCCTGGAAGTCGATCTTGGTTGGATCCTGCATCGACAGCGAATCCAAGACCACACTCATCACGGTGTTGTTGCCGCGGGTTGCGCTTCCTACCATGCAAAAACCGGCCGCTACGGTTTCGCCGGTTTTGACTCCTTTAGCACCCGGGTACGGAATGCTGCCGAGCAAAAGATTGGTGCTGGTTAAGGCTTGGAACTTTTGACGGCCTGCCGAATCGACCCACGATGTCGGAATCCAATTCAGAGTCTGCACGATCTGCGCGAATACAGGATTCGTCATTGCAAACCGGGCAAGCGTTGCCAGGTCGCGCGGAGTGCTATAATGCCCGCAGTATGGCGCGTTTGGATCACAGTTAGGTCCGCCTGGATCTCCGGCGGCACCTCGATAAGCGGTGTTAGCCAGGCCTAACGAAGCGGCGCGCTGGTTCATCAGGGTAACGAACGAGGCCTCATTTCCGGCGATTGATTCAGCGATTGCCACAGCCGCATCATTGCCGGAGGGGAGCAGCAATCCGTAGAGTAGATCGCGTAAAGTCACCCGATCGCCGGTTTGCAAATTCATGGTGCTGCCTACCTCGGCAGCAGCATTCGAGCTGATCGGGCCAACGAGTTGATCGAGATTGGAGCCTTGTCGCTCTAGCGCGACCAGTGCCGTCATAATCTTAGTGAGGCTGGCCATCGGGCGACGGGTGTCGGCATTTTTCGCGGCCAAGACAGCACCTGTAGCGTTGTCGACTACAATAGCGCCGGTCGCGGTAACGAACGGTAACGGCGGCGGCGGAGTTGGAGTTGGAGTGGGAGTCGGTGTGGGAGTCGGCGTTGGCGTTGGCGTTGCCGTTGGCGTTGCCGTGGGTATTGGCGTTGCGGTCGCACTCGCGCTTGGCTCCGGTGTCGCCGTCGGCGTTTCAATTGGACTGGGCGTAGGCGTCGCCGTGGCGGTGGGTTGTGGTGTTGTCGGCTCCGGCGTGGATGTTGGCGTTAGCGAGGGAGTGGGAGATGGGGACGATTCCGGTGATGGTGTGGGTGTGGCGGTCTCATTGGGCGTTGCAGTCGGCGACGGCGCGTCAGTCGGTGTCGGTGTTGGTTCCGGAGTAGGGGATGGGGTCGGGCTGTCAGTCGGTTGAGGTGTGGGTGAGGCGGTTGTACCTGGTGTGGGCGTTGGCGTTTCCGTTGGCGTCGCAGTCACTACGGGTGTTGATGTCGGCGTTGCCTCGGGCGTCGCGCTCGGTGTCGCAGTTGGCGACTCTTCCGGAGTTGCGGTCGGTGTAACAGAAGGTGTAGGCGTCGATGTTGGCCCGGGTGTTATGGTTGGCGTCGCAGTCGCTTCTGGAGTCGGAGTAACCGTTGCTTCAGGAGTGATAGTTGCAGTGGGCATCGGCGAAGGAGTTGGACTCGGAGTGTCGACCGGTGTCGCGGTCGGGGTGGGCGTCGGAGTTGAAGTTGGCGTTGGTGTTGGCGCCAGGTGAAGAAGCGCTCCTTTGTTGAAGCTAGCGGGTGGTATGAACGTGTTGTCGCCCGTGTTCGCTGCGACAGTTCCAGTCGCGGCGCTCTGACCCGTGGCCGGGTTGATCCACTCCAAGGCGAACACTTGTTGAGGCAAGGTGACACTGAAGGAAGAGGTTGCCGGCTGATAAACCAGGTACTCCGTGCCTGGGTTCACCAAATTATAGCCGGTTGAGCTCGCCGAACTTATCGGCGTCATACTGTTCAGGTTGATCCGGTCGGCTAACGTCCGAGCGTAGCCCATCGCCGCGCGAACTGCAGTGTCGGGCGGATGAACGGCATCGTGACCGTAGGGATCCATATAAATGGGGTTATGCCCGCGCAGCATGGATTTCCAGACCCAACCGCTGTCATCACCTGCAGGATCAATTCCCCAGATGTGATCGGTATCGAGCAGGCTGACCTTGCCTGCGGGCGCGTCAATCACGTTGGTTGTGTAGGCTGGGGCGGTTCGGCCGGACAAGGAAATCCAATCGGCGAGACTTCCCAGCAAATCGAAGTTAGAAGCCTGATCGGTGGCCTGGCCGTCGTACGGAGTGAGTCCAACGGGATGCTGTTTCGGTTTGGTGGCTTCGTAGTTATGAATGTGATCGACAATATGATTCTGCCAGGCACGGCTTGGTTGCGGCGCCTCGTTGATCACCTCATAAACGACATTGTCCAGGTCGTTGACCGTATCGACGACCTTTTCGACATAACGGTCCATGACCGCGATCAGCGTCGGATTCTTCATGGTGAAAACATCTGCCTTCGACGCTGTAAATCCGTTAACCGTGTTGGCGGGGTTGTAGTAGCTGTAGGTGAATTCATTCCCGTCGAAGCCGTTGATCCAAAAGCCATCGAACAACATGATCGATACATAGATGCGGCGCGCGGCCGCTGCTGCCACCCGGGACCGCATCCGATCGAAATAAGTCTGGTTGAACTTCAGCAGGTCAAACTTCAAGCGGCCGTCCGCCGCATTGCCCGGGCCGGTGCGCAGGTAGGGCAACGGGTCCAGATATCCCTTAGGGTTGCCGGTATCAACCCCGTGGTAGGGCTGATTCATGTGCCACAGCCGAATGAAGTTGTGGCCTTGGGCAGTCAGCAGATTGAGGTAACCCGTATAATCGAAATTCGGATAGAGGGAAAAATCCTGAAGATTGTCCCAGGTGTGCGAGCCGGTGAGGAAAATCGATCTGCCGGTATTGTCTGTGAAGTAGCGACTATTGGCAGGGCTGACGCGCAACACACCGGTGGAGGCGTAAACGGCAACCGTCCCCGGTTTACTCGTAACCGACCCAACGAGATTCGAGACGGTCACCGTGTAACTACCGGTATCGGCTTCGGTAGCGGCGGTGATCGAGTAGGTGCTAGAAATCGCGCCAGCTATGTCACTGCCGTCCTTTGACCATTGATACTGAAGCGGCTGAGTGCCCGTCGCCATGACCGACAGCGTCACGGCAGTGCCAGCTGTAGCGAATTGGTTCTCCGGCTGTATCGCGATAGCTGGCGGGTCGAGCAATATTTGCCGGAAATTGTCCAAATAGATATCGATGGAACCGTTAGGCGTGGAAGCGTCACGAAGAGTCAGGGTGGTGAGGGCGCTGTTTGCCTGGAATAAAACACTGCGCGGTTGATAAATGATGTCCGGACCAAATGCGGTCTGCGTGAAGGTCTGAGAAAAAACCGGACTAGTGCCGTTCAAACCGACCTGCAGATCACGCCTGCCGTCGTAGTTAGGTGAATACACCCCGAAATCGAAATTCAGCAGATACTGCCGGCCCGCCAACGTGGCGAAGCTTTGCGACAAAACCGAATCGGCCGCGGTATCCGAACCCTGAAATCGCACCGCCTTGATTCCATCGGTGGCGCCGAATGACACGATCTGTTGATTGCCACTTGCCTGCCAGGACGCGTAGTTGCTCTCAAAACTTCCGTTGCTTAGTGCCGGGATGGGCGTCGGAGTCGGGATGGGCGTTGGAGTGGGAGTAGGGGTCGGAGTCGGAGTAGCGATTGGAGTCGGTGTGGGAGTTGGGGAACGCGGCGTGATCTGGACATTGTCCAGAAATGAGTCGACCGAGTCCGAAATTGCCGACACGTCGCTCAGCGTCAAAGTGGTCGTTGATCGATCGGCCGTGAAGGTGAAGCTCTTCGTCGCATACGAAATGTTCGACCCGAAAGCCGACTGGAGCACCAGCTGAGAGAGCAACGTGTTATTTCCGGTGACCGTCACCTGGATTCGCTGCTCTCGTTGACTAACGGGCGACTGCACGCCGTAATCGAAGCTTAAACTGTAGGACTGGCCCGCCGTGGTGGCGACGGTTTGGGTGAGGACAGCGTTAGGCGTTCTTTGACCCGAATTGAATCGCGCTGACTTCGTGCCCTGGGTCGCGCCGCCGGTAACGACTTCCTGGTTGCCGCTCGCGTTCCAGCTGGCGTAATTCTGCTCGAAGCCGCCGTTGACGATGATCGATTGGGCGTTGGCTGATTGGAGCCAGATCCCTGAAACGATGACGAAACCGAGACCGATCCGGTTAACGACCAGGAGACAGTTCGTGTGCTCACGCGCCCCGGCGGTGCCCAGCCCAGCTCGAATGGAGAAACCAGATTTCAAACGCAGGCGCCGTTGCGGGCATCAGCGATACCCGGGGGTTCCCAGTCGGTGTTCGCTTGCTATCGCATCTCTTCACCATTTCAGCTGGATGAAGACTATACAATGCCAAAATGAAAAATACCTTTGATAATCCGTTTTTAACCGGTGGTGAACGCATCGTTAGGCCATTTTAATCACGGCAGGGCGGGGCGCGCCGCTGCCGCCGGCCAGAAGCTTGACCACGATTTCGGTCAAAACTAGCTCGTGATCCAATTGAGAACTGACCAGCCGCAGATTGGCGTTGAGGCAGGCTTCCATGGCCTCGATGAGAATCGGGGTTTCGAATCGATGGGCGTTCTGGGCAGCGATTCCTAACGCGTAGCCGTTGATCGCACCGTCCTTTTTCCGTGGCAAATGCTGCGTCGCCGCCTCGGGCAAACGGTTCAGAGCCGAGATGAAGGTGAACGGCGCATGGGGACGAGAGAGGCGATGTCGATCCATCAAGTCCTTCGCCAACAGCAAATTGCGGACGGTGGGCAGAACGGCCACGAGCAGAATACCGATCGCGGTCTCACCTTGATCAAGCAACCGACGAACCAGCGCCAGTGCGTGTTCCAAATCCCGCCGGGCCATCGCGTTGCCTAAATCGAAGATGACGCCGGCGCGCGAAAGCGGCACCAGTTCCCGAACGACGTCCGCAGTGACTTCCCGCCGCGGGCTGAGGAATAAATCGATCTTTTCCAGTTCGTTTTCGATCTGCCGGGTGTCTCCGCCGGTGAGTAGAACAAAAAGTTCCAACGATTCGGGGTCGAAAGACAGCCCATGCTTGTCGGCGCGTTGCTGCACGATCTCGGTGGCTTCTTCTTCCCAGCCGCTGCGGCTCGAATCGAGTCTATCGAAGATCTGAAGCTCAGAGCATTTGCCCAGCGACTTGTAGAATGATCGCCGTTTATCGACTTCTGTGGCGCTAATCAGGAATGTGACGCCATCCGCCAGATCGGAGCTGATGATCGCGCAAAGATCTTCCAGCGCGGACTGCACCGAAGCCGAGCGACCGATCACGCTGTCAGCAAGGCAGTTGGCATTCTTAAGCCACACCAGTTTGCTTCCGCCCATGAACGGTAGCGTTTGCAGCGCCTCGATCGTCGCTCGGATCCGCGAAGCCCCCTGTTCTGCGTTGTCCGCGCAGCCCTCAATGATCTCGGTCCCGAAATCGCCGAGCGCCGGAGGCGCAAGCTGTTCCGCCAGCCCAGCGGCGATGCGCTTTACTTCGCTTTCGTCCGAACCGACAACAGCATAGACACTGCGCGTGTTCTTCTTCGCTTTGACAGGCGCTTTCGGCACGGTCTTACTTCATCACAGGATGGCTTGGAGGCAAATGCTCCGGCGTGCAGACACTCATTATTATATGGGATTAGATTGGGCTCCGGGAAAGCCGGGGCTCGATTTTTGAGAGCTAGTCGCTCCCGTTGGCTGGCAGGCGGTAAACCCGCCCTGGAATAGCGGCAACTCGCAGCCAGGGCTTTCAATTGTAGGGCAAGCGCATCGCTTGCCGCTCGTTGATGACCGCGCGTCGATCGCGGCACCGAGCGTACCAGCATTTTAAGCTATGTCATCCCGAGCGAAGTCGAGGGACCTCGCCCCATGCAGTCGTCACGCAAGTAGGAGAGGTCCTTCCACTGCGATCAGGATGACAAACGTAAGCGTGCGAAGGCCGCTCGGTTTCGGCAGGTCTGGCCGGGTTGCGAAAAAGGCGCCGCGCGCCGTCGCGTCAATCGCTGCTGACCTGCTGCAGCGCGGTGCCGAAATCCTTGGCCGCGTATTCACGGAACTTATCTTCCAGCACGCTGACGTTGCCATAAGTCCCTGCATAGGTGTTACTCAACGCGCGATCGAACGGCTGGTGTCGTGCGAGCGCATCCAGCAGCGCAAAAAAGCTTCGCTTGTCCGTCGCCACTAAAAACCGCACCAGGCGTTCCGATTCATCATAGAAGGTTTCAACTCGTTCTGACGGCGGATGAGTCAGGCTGAGAAGCGCTGACAACGGCAACAGGTCGCCTACCGCAATCGACTGAGAATGCGGCTTGGAGATGTAGCCGCGCGCGCGCTGGTAACTCGACAGAGCATTCTTGGAAACGTATTGGGCAAAGCCCTCGTCGACCCAGCAGGGTATCGAGTCAGTGTAGAATCGATGCAGGACAAGATGCGCGATCTCGTGACCGAGCGAGTTGTTAGTGAACTTGTAGGCGGGGTTCCTTTGGATGAACAAACTGCCAGCCGAATGGATTCCGCCGGTCCACTTTTCCAATTGGCCGGCCGACTGGAACTGGTGCCACTGGTCTGCGTTTTCGAAAATGTAAATATGACACTTCGGGTTGGAAGAAGGTTGCTCTCGCTCAAGTTCCTTGGTGATCACTCGATAATTGAACTCCGCTTCGACTGAGATCGGAGTTGCGACATAGGTATGCGCGAAATGATAAATGAAGTGGTCGCTTTCGCTGTGTTTCCACTGTTCAGGCTGAATTGCCAGTGCTTTCTCGCCTAACGGATTGGGATCCCGCTCGCTCAGCTGCGAGAATTCGATCTCGCGCAGCGAGCTGGTGTCGGATATCTGCCCGTGCGCTTCAGACAGCAGACAAAAAACCAGGATGGTAAACGCGATTGAGGCCCACCGCCATGACATGGTGTTCCATAAAGCTAATCGCATGCGAGCGGCGGTTCCCCGGTGGAGGTCGGCGAAGGGGATGAGACACCTGAGAGTGCTCCCGAGGGCTTGCCGCAGCAATCGCCTCCGGCAGCTCTTGTTGTGGCGAATGAAGTTAGACCCGGGACCGCCGCCGGCCCGAATTCCGCGTGTACTTTATCGGCCGCCGTTTCGGTTCGATTTTGTCCAGACCGGTTCCGCTCTTCACTTCCATGATCTGATCGCGCAAGAGGGCGGCCCGTTCGAATTCAAGGTTGGCAGACGCTCTTTGCATCTCGTCTTCCAGTTCCCGTAGCAGCTCCGTCAGGTTGAAATCACCGCCGGCTTCGCGGATAACGGATGACTCGATTTCGCGGCCACGTAAAATTGTATGAAGACTCTCCTGAACTGCACGAACAACCGTTTGCGGCGTGATGCCGTGCTTTTCGTTGTACTCCAGCTGTTTGGTTCGCCGGTATTCGGAGATCGAGATGAGGGCCTGCATGCTCTGGGTAATCTGGTCCGCGAAAAGCACTACCTCGCCGTTAATGTGGCGTGCTGCTCTTCCGGCGGTTTGGATCAGAGACGTTTGGCTGCGCAGGAAGCCTTCCTTGTCCGCATCCAGAATGCAGACTAACGAGACTTCCGGCAGATCGAGTCCTTCACGAAGCAGGTTGATTCCCACCAGGATATCAAATTCTGCCGCCCGCAATCCGCGCAGGATTTCCACGCGCTCGATTGTGTCAATATCGCTGTGGAGATAGCGCACCTTGAGGCCCACATCGCGCAGATAATCGGCCAGATCTTCAGCCGTTCGCTTGGTTAAGGTAGTGACGAGCACTCGCTCGTTTTTTTCGACCCGTTGCCGGCACAGCTCGATTGTGTCGTCGATTTGATGTTTGAGTGGTTTCAGTGTGATTCTCGGATCCAGCAAACCGGTCGGGCGAATGATCTGCTCAACCACCAGCGGCGCACCCGGGGTGTGGACATCAAACTTTTCCGGCGGTTCGTCGGTGCGTGAGATGTGCACGTCTGATTTCGCGGGCACTCGTTGCAGATTGATGGGTGAACGCGTTTCTCCGGGCAGCACAAATGGCACGAGTTCATCTTCACCGATTCGCGCGCGTTTGTGCGGTACATAGCCCCTGTTTCCAACCACGCTGTTTTGAATCTCGAATTCCGCCGGAGTCGCGCTCACGTAGATCATCTGGTTCGTCATCTTCATGAACTCATCAAAATTCAGCGGCCGGTTGTCGAGGGCGCTAGGCAACCGAAAACCATAATCGACCAACACCGTTTTTCGGGAGCGGTCGCCTTCGTACATGCCGCCGATTTGCGGGATGGTGGCGTGCGATTCATCGACGATCAGCAGATAATCCTTGGGGAAGAAATCCAGCAGCGTGTAAGGGCGCGATCCCGGGGCTCGTCCGGAGAGATGCCGTGAGTAATTCTCGATTCCATTGCAGAAACCCATCTCCTGCAGCATCTCGAGGTCATACTCCGTGCGCATCCGGAGCCGCTGCGCTTCGAGTAATTTTCCTTGTGACTCCAGCTCTATGATTCGATGTTCCAGTTCATTGCGGATGGAAGACAGCGCCCGGTTCAGTTTGTCTGCCGGAGTGACGAACTGCTTGGCCGGAAAAAATGTAATCACTCCGAGAGCGTCGCGGGCATGGCCGGTTAGGGGGTCGAACCGGGTCAGCGCGTCGATCTCATCGCCGAAAAACTCGATTCGAATCGCTTCTTCGTCTGCGGTTGCCGGATAGACTTCAACCACATCTCCGCGGACCCGAAAACGGCCGCGGGAGAAAGCCATGTCGTTGCGTTCGTAGAGCATGTCAATCAGCCGGCCGAGAACCGCTTCCCGGCTGATCTGCTGGCCTCGTTTCACCGTCAGCAGCATGCGTTCATAATCTTCGGGCGAGGTGACGCCGTAGATGCAGGACACACTGGCCACAACGATGGTGTCGCGCCGCGATAGCAGCGCGCTGGTGGCGGCCAAACGTAACCGCTCGATCTCCTCGTTAATCGACGAATCCTTTTCGATATAGGTGTCGGAGCGGGGGATGTATGCTTCCGGTTGATAATAATCAAAGTAGCTGACGAAGTACTCGACTGCGTTCCGCGGAAAGAACTGTTTGAACTCGGAGTAAAGCTGCGCCGCCAGCGTCTTATTATGAGAGATGACGAGTGTCGGCCGCTCCACCGCTTGAATCACGTTGGCAACTGAGAACGTTTTGCCCGAACCGGTGACGCCAAGCAGCGTCTGATGCCGATTTCCTGCTTCGATCGATCGCGTCAGCTTGGCGATGGCCTGGCCTTGATCACCTCTTGGTTTGTAGCTGGACTCGAGCTGAAACGACATCGTCCAATCTAGCATTTCTCTGAGCGTCTTGCCCTTGAAACGTGCTTTGCTGGCTGGCCTCGCACCGGTCGCCGCGGCTTTCCCTCGTCACATCAGAGAGAATGAGTTAGATGCTGCTCTGGAATGGCATCCAACTCGGAACCAAACGTCCAGCTGGAGATTGGTCACGTCCTGTTCATGGATTTCGTGGGCTATTCCAAGTTGCTGATCGACGAGCAGCGGGAAGTGCAGCAGCAACTGAACGACATCGTCCGCAGCACCGAGCAGTTTCGTCTGGCCGACGCCGCGGGAAAGCTGGTTCGTCTCCCGACCGGCGACGGGATGGCACTGGTTTTCTTTAACAGCCCCGAAGCACCGGTGCAGTGTGCGGTGGAGATCAGCAAACTGGTTCGCGACAACCCGCAGTTCCAGCTGCGAATGGGGATCCACAGCGGTCCGGTGAACAAGATCGCGGACGTGAACAACAATTCGAACGTCGCGGGCACCGGCATCAATGTGGCCCAGCGAGTGATGGATTGTGCCGATGCCGGTCACATCCTGCTGTCAAAACGGACTGCCGAAGATTTATCTCAATCGCGCCCTTGGCGGCCGTTTTTGCACGATCTGGGTGAGTGCAGCGTGAAACACGGAATGCCGCTCTCGCTGGTCAATCTCTACACCGATCAGATCGGCAATCCGGCGGTGCCGCAGAAAATCCAGCAGGCCCGGCAGCAGACCGCACTGGCGGAGGCACCGGCGTCCCGAGGCAAGTGGAAGCTGATAGTGCCGATCGCGGCTTTGTTAGTCGCAGTAGCCGCGACATTCCTAATAATCAAAAAACCGTGGGGCGATTCCGCCGGCCAGTCGCGTGAAAAAAGTATAGCTGTGCTCCCATTCGAAAATTTCAGCGACAACAAAGAGAACGCGTATTTCGCGGATGGCATCCAGGACGACATTCTGACCAGCCTAACCAGTATTCATGACCTTCGGGTAATCAGCCGGACATCGGTCGAACGATATCGCGGAGACAGCAAGGGTCGCGATCTGCGCGACATCGCGAAGACACTCGGAACGACCAACATTTTGGAAGGAAGCGTGCGGCGCGAGGCGAATCGGGTGGTCGTCAACGTTCAGTTAATCGATGCAATTCATGATCGCCACTTGTGGGCGAATCGTTATGACCGGCCAGTGGCTGATTCCATTGGCCTGCAAGGGGAGCTGGCCCGAGAAATTGCCGATGCCTTGCGGGCGACGCTGACGCCGGAAGAAACCGCACGGATGGAAATGAAGCCAACGAGCAACGCCCAGGCCTACGAACTTTATCTCCAGGCCCGGCACTACGAGTTCAAGCCGGACACGTTCCTTCAGGATTACCGCACCGCCGAGCAGCTCTACCTACAGGCAATCACGCTTGATCCGAACTTTGCCCTCGCTCACGCGCGGCTGGCCGCTACCCGGGCGCGAATTTACCATTTCTATGAGCCCACCGAAATGTGGAGTAACAGTGCACGAGCCGAAGCAGCCGTCGCTCTGCAACTCCAGCCAAATCTTGGCGAAGCCCATCACGCCCTGGGTCTTTGTTACTACTGGTTTACCCGGGATTATGACGCCGCTCTGCGGGAATTCGAAATTGCCCGGACTCTTTTGCCGAACGATACGTCGGTTCCGTGGGATATCGCGGCGATAAAGCGCCGGCAGGGTAAGTGGGATCAAACGTTGGCCGCTTACAACGAGATCCTGATCCGGGATCCGCAGAACGCCAACGTCGTGCGCGATCTGTTGTATGTGTATTGCGCCATGCGCGATTGGGCTAACTCCGAGAAAACTGCGCAAAGGCTCCAGACGCTCTCGCCCGATTCAATCAACGCCAAGGTGCAGATCGGCTACGTTGATTTTTGGTCGAAGGGCACGACCGACCGGCTGCGACAGGAAATGGCTTCTATTCCGGCCGGCAAGGACCCGGATGGTGCGGTCACGAGTTCCAAGATCGACGCCAGTTTGATTGCGCGCGATCCGGCCGCCGCGGAGCGGGCGCTCCAGCAGTCCAGTCTTGAATTTTTCTCGTATTTCACGGGCGTCGATAGTCCTCGGAGTTATTTCAGCGGATCGATCGCACTACTGAGGGGCAACAACGATGTTGCGCGGCGCGAATTCGAGCATCTGCGCGATTCCTTCACTGGAATGGTAAAGGAAGCGCCGGACGTGCCTGAGCGTCACGCTTTTCTTGGTTTGGCGTGCGCTTTTACCGGAGAAAAAGAGGTGGCGATCGCCGAAGGGAAACGGGCTGTCGAACTCAGGCCGGAATCGAAGGACGCGCTCGATGGCCCGGTGCTGAATGCGATTCTCGCGCTGATTTATGCCCGCACTGGCGAAAACGACCGGGCTTTCGAATTGATTCAGCATCTGCTTTCTGTGCCAGGCGCGGTGGACAGCGCGAATTACAGCATCACCGCTAACGACCTGAAATATCGGTGGGAATGGGACCCGATCCGGAATGATCCGCGGTTTGAACAACTGCTCAAGACCGCCCGTTAGGCTGTCATTGATAAACGGGATGCGTTCGCGGATGGATCTGCATATCCTGCAGCGTGTGTAGGCTTCGGTTCATCCCGAGCAGCAGGACGGCTATCAGTCCGAAGTAGAGCACCGCCATGATCCATCGCTGGTCCGGCGAGACTTCGTAATAGCGCTTCTCCTGGTCCGTTTTTGCCCGAAACAGTGAGATGATTCGCGGAATCGACAACAGGATCATGAGCCAGACCACGAAATTTGGATGAACCCATCCGAGATATCCAAGCACCACTATCCCCGGAATCCATAACCATGGGGAAAGCGCGGCGATGATCCGGCCACCATCCAGGAAACCAGTGGGCACGAGGTTAAACAGGTTGAGAAAATAGGCGGAATAACCGAGTGCGATCAAGAGCGGTAGTTCGAAATAAACCCCCGCGATATGGCAGATGAGCGCGCCTAACGATCCAAACATTGGGCCGCCAATTCCAACACACGCTTCCATCCAGGCGTTTCGTGGCAGTTCCCGTAAAGCGATGAACGCACCCATGAATGGAATGAACATCGGCGCGCTAACCTTTAATCCGAATTTCCTAGCCATTATCAGGTGACCACATTCGTGAACGAAGATCAGCAGGACGAATCCCACAGCGAACTTCCATCCCCAAATCGCGGCATAAAATCCAATGGTTATCAGCATGGTACCGCCGGTCTTCAGCAGGACCGGCAGGAACTTCACCAGGGGAATAACGAAGAACTTGAGCTTGGCGAAAAACTTGGCGATGACGGTAAGTACGACCGCCACTGGGCCTAACGCTTTCTTGGTGCGATCCCAAAACGTCTCCGGCCTCGGTGGCGCTGGGGTGATTGCCGCGCCTTCAGAATAGGTTGCCATAAGGGTTGCGAGTTAGACCTGCGGATTCCGTAAATCGTTGAATGCGACACCGAGATGCTCGATGACGTCGCGCGGAAGAAGGGACTCTTCGCTTTGGCCGGATTGAAATACAGCAATTTCAGCTGCCCGCCCGCACAGCCACGCTCCGAGTCTCGCCGCATCATAAGGCGCAAGCTTCTGAGCCAGCAGCCCGGCACAGACGCCGGTCAGAACGTCGCCCATCCCCCCGCTCGCCATCCCGGGATTGCCCGTGGTGTTGTAGCAGAGGGGTCGGTCGTGCTCACAGGTGATGGTGCGGCTACCTTTAAACAGGAGCGAGACGGGATATTGCTCGCAGAATCGCCGCGCCGTTTCGGCTCGCATCATTTTACCGGAATCGAACAGGCGCTTCATTTCGCCAGGATGAGGGGTGAGCAACCGCGGCCCACGGCAGCGGGTCAACAACTCAGGATTTTTCGCGACCATGTTCAAACCATCTGCATCAACCACCATCGGCTTGTCGCTTTGCTCAATCACCTGCAGCAGTTCATCGGAGCGAGCTGTGCCTAATCCAGGACCCACCGCCCAGACATCCACGTTCTTTTCTTGGAGCAGATCCGTGTAGCTCTGGACCGGCTTCACCATTGCTTCGTCCGGAGCCAGAGCAGCGACGGTGCTGTAGAGTTCTCGTGGCACAAACATGTTCACCAGACCCGCGCCGGCACGCAAAGCTCCGCGGGTCGAGAGAATAGCGGCGCCGAGGAAGCCTTCCGAACCGGCCACAACTCCGACTCTTCCAAACAGGTTTTTGTAGGCGCTGAATTGCCGTCGCGGTAGCAGTCCACCTAACGAATGCGGGGTAGAGACAACTTCAACTCGCTTGGTTTCTGGCGCCGTAAGCTCCGACAGAGGTACCACCTCCAGCCGGCCAACCACGTCAATCGCAGAATCGACAACCAGTCCCTGCTTTGCGAATCCGATAGCAACTGTGCAGTCGGCTATTACACACTGGTGCGGATCCACTTCTCCCGAATCGCTGTCCAATCCAGTTGGGATATCGAGCGCGAAGACCACTGCATGGTCTTGCTTCCGACGGTTGTTAATCTCACGCACGAGTTCCAGCACCGGATCGCGGAGCGGAAGCTTGGCGCCCACCCCGAGCAGCCCATCGATAATAACCAGCGGACGCCCTTTGCTGCCGTCCAGTGTTGAAGTCGCATCTTTTTTTAGCGCATCCAAATTCTTGCGCATCAGTTCGCTGCAATCGCTCTCCGGAAATGCAAGGTGCACTTCGATTTGCCAGCCCCTGCGTTGCAGGTAATCCCCGGCAACCAACGCATCGCCGCCGTTATGCCCTTTGCCGGCGTAAATCGCGCAGGCGCCGGGAATCGGGAAGAATTGCAGGATCGCGCGGGCTGCACCGGCGCCTGCCTTCTGCATCAGTGATTCAACCGGAATCCCGCGATCGAAAGCGACCTGTTCGGCTGACCGCATTGCCGCCGAACTTACGATCGGCGAATGCAACTAGTCCTCCGATGGTTTGTGAGAACTCTTTTTTTTGCTCGAAGCGATTTCGTTGCCGTTTGAGTCGAAGTGAGCACTCTTGGACGATCTGCGCTTTGAACTCTTGTGCGAACGCTTTTTTCGGGACAGATCGGGATCCCGAACATGCGTCTGATCAATGAATGGTTGAAGTGGGATGGCCGTGTCCGCAACCAGCTGTCCGGACGCAGCGCCGCCGGCGACCGCCGAGCGATTCCGAATTCCGCGGGCGATACTTTCGGCAAGATTCTGCCGATAACTAGTGCTCTGACTATTCCGCGCCTCCGTCGGATTTGTTAGGAATCCGCACTCGACCAGTACCGCCGGAATTGTCGTTCTCCGCAAAACAAAATAGCCGCGCCGCCGGACGCCGCGATTCGGCGTAGACGTGTTTCCGATCAGGTTGTAGTGGATGGCGGATGCCAGCGCTAGGCTGTCGCGACTGTAGAAATAAGTCTCGATCCCGTTCGCGCCCGATCGAGTGGCCGAGTTGAAATGGATGCAGATAAAGATTGCGTTCGGATAGGAATTGGCGATAGCCACCCGATTGGGCAATGGAACGAACACGTCCTGGTCGCGCGTCATAACGACGCGATATCCCGACTTTTCGAGAATCGACCGCAAGCGCAGCGCGACGTCCAACGTCATCGTCTTTTCTGCCACCTGTTGACGCGGGATACCACCTCGGTCGAACCCCCCATGGCCAGCGTCGATGACAACGGTCGGTCCAGACCCTTCACTGCGCCTCGCCCCTGCGGCGGACGTAGCCGTCGACAGACAAATTGCCGATAACGCGGCGAAATGGAGCCAGGAGAGTCGTAGGTTCACGGTTTCGGTATCGCAGGAGGACGGTCGGATAGTTTGGGTGCAGGGTGCGCAGTCATCGGCTGTGTGGCCGCCACCTGAGACATCCCGCCTTTCACAACTACCTCCCCGTCAGAAGAATGGAACAGTCGGGGACGGGTCTTAGTTTCGAGAAAAGCACCGTGAGCCAAGATTTCTCCGTTCAAGCCGATCCGGGTGTAAGCCCAACTGCGCGGACCAGCGCAATGCAAGACGTGCAGCCGGTTTTCGCGATCAAGTTGAGCGTCTGGTTCGTCCATAGAGATAATCCGGCCGAGCGACTCTGTCGCATAAACAATGCCTGTGTCCTTATCTTCTACACGCACGTAGAGGGATGTGTGGTTGGGGAATCGATTCGTTAGCAGCGAATAAGTCCTCACGCTGCCCGGAGCCGACACGTCATTGGGAACGCCTACCGTTTTTTGCCAGATCGGCCGGGCATCGGTGATTTCAAACACTTTTCGCTCGGAATAAAAGAACCGGCTCAGGTCGGCGAAATGGATATAGGCGCGAACGTGGTAAGTGCCAAGATCATGAACGTCATAGAGCGGAGTGAGATTGATCTTTTGCGTCACCCGCTTGCCTGCTGCGATTCGCAAAGGGGGCTGCGCCAATTTGGTGTTAGTTGCCGCAATCGGCTGACCTTCACTGCCGGCGACCTCGAAGCCGAACCAGGCCTGGCCTTCGGTATCGTCCAACTGGACATCGCGACCCGCCAGATTTGTGATGCCAATGGTGGCAATGACCGGTTCGTAGGCAATGTATTGGAGTCTCGCGAATTTAATGTCCACCTGCATCTGGGCATCGGCGGCCACCGCTGCCATGATCAGCGAGCATACGGTTGCGGCAGCTTTAATGGAAAACCGCGAGTTAGTCACAATCCTGTTGTTTAGGCGCGACGGCGTTCTTCTTCCTGCGCCTCGTTAGGCAGTTTGTTCCGCTCGAGAAAACCGATCAACATCGCATCCCACGTTTCGTGGATGGTCTCAACGGGCGGCCGGACCGAACGGTCATAGGCGAACTCAACTTCCTTCCAACTGGCGATTTCCAGAAATGCGTCCCGGCCGCGCCCGCCGGCGGTCTCGGCATGAATGATAGCCCCATGTTTCAAAAATAGAATGCCACTTCGGTTTTCTCTCACCAACTGGAGCGCACCGCTTCTGCGACTGAGACAAACCATCTGGATCACATCGGCGACGTGAAACAGATCAGATGACTGATCTGTGGCCGCTTCTGCGCGCTCGATCGCCGCCAACAATGCTTCGCCATCGATTGGTTCAGGAAAAACCTTGGTATCCTGCACCTCCAGTCGTTGTTCCTCAGCAAGGTAGGCCGGAAGAAAGACCGTTTGCAGCCCCGGAAATGTTTCGCTCAAAGCCGCGCCGACTGCGAACCCATCGTAGTCTTCGCCTTCCAGCTGCGTGATCAGCAGGCGACAGCGGGCGTGGCGACGCGCCCAATCCAGGGCGGCTGGCGCGCTCCCAACCAGATCGCAGTCGTGACTGGTGTAATCCGTCACCATCTGCGCCAGTTGCTCACCGATCTCAGCATCCCGGTGGGCGACGAGCAATTGCATTACGGAGAAGAAGGAGAGGGGAAGATAGCAAGAAGCTGGCTCGGCTGGGCTCGTTCAGCCTGCAGCTTATCATTATAATAGATGCGGACGATATAGCCCAGGTAATGCCGATTGCCCGACGCGGCCGGTTTGGTCGAGGTCCGGGCTTTTTTCCCGGGAACAACAGCGGCTGCGGCTGCTGACAGTGCCGCTTCGGACGATACCGCCTGGTTCTTCGGCCGGTAGTAGCTCACTGCAAGAACTTCGGGATTGGGCGTGGCCCAGTCATGGTTTGGCGTCAACCACTCGAAGTTGGTCTGGGCATCGGTCAGGAGCGGCTTAGGGTCCTCACCGATGGTGTCGTAAAAGTACACCCGAATGGTGACTTTGGTGTGGTCGATGATCGTTCCCGTCTTTGCTTTGATGGGAATTCGCACGGTCAAATTCGTCTCAGCATCATTGTCTGGAGCTTCAGTGACCGAGATATCGCCGATGGTCAGAACCGCGCCGTCGGTCGATCCGTCAAGATTCAGCCGAGATGAGCTGGTGGACTGTTCGGTGGCAGGGGCGGCGGCGGCCATTGTGAGCGGTGTCACAGCGGGTGCGGCGTTTGCCACTGCCGGGGCAGCCGCTCCGACCTTCAATTTTGTTTGGGCCAGCTCGTAGAGCGAACCGGCAGAGGGTCCAATACTTTCAATCTTCCGCCACGTTTCGTTCGAACGGTCGTAAAGCTGCATGGACTCGTAAGTGGCAGCCATCTCACCAAGCACCTGCGCATTCTTAGGATCTCTTTGCGAGGCTTCCTGTAAACGGGCGAGCGCCGTCGTCGTGTCACCGCGTTCTCGGAGTGTCCTTGCTTCCTGGAGTAGCCGATCGGCCGGCGAAACAGTAGCAGTCGAGGGAGCCGGAGCCGTCGACGGAGCAACCGGCGCCGCCGTGGTCAATGGAGCCGCTGAAGCCGCCGTACTCGGTGCGGCCGGAGCAGGGGTCGTTGCGCTGGCCACCACAGCGGGTGCGGCAGCCCGACGAGCCATCCGCGCTCCCACAAAATGATAACCGAGAGCCGAAATCTCGGTGATGGCGAAGAGAGCAACCAAGCTGACTCCGACGCGAAAACCCCAGTCGACCTGGTCCGAGGACGGAAACGTCAGCGTCCGCATGGAGGCTGTTTCCGTGAAAAAATCTTTAGCCCTGTCCGCCATAATTAGAATGAACCGTTAAATTAACGTGAAATATCGCTTTGGCTCAAGATCTTGAACCCGGCGCCGCGCAAAACTGATGACGCACATTCCGTGTCGTCGACGTGCAGTGCAAGAGCCGCCATATCCCGCGGGCGGGTCAATAGGGGATAAGTGAAATGGACATTCACTTCCGCCATGAACAGCGATGCCAGGAGTTTGACTAGCTGAGTGGCTACTTCCTGCAGTTCGACCACCACGACTTCACAAATCCCGAACGCAACATTGTTCTCCTCGAACAAGTCTTGAACGCGATCGGGATCACTCACCACGATTCGTGCGATCGCGGAATCCGTCGATTCGGAAACGCTCAAAGCCACCACGTGCGACTGCTGGGCATTGATCATTTTGATCATGTCCAGCATCGCGCCCACCTTATTCGGCAGGAAAACCGAGAACTGCTTAACGAGCGGTCCTTCGCGTTTCGAAGTTGTTTCCGGTAAGTTCAAACCCATTTCGCCCACCGGCGCGACGACGACCGGCACCCGGCGAGAGAGTAAACTATGTCGCCTCGCTCGTTCTGTTTGCAAACAGAATGTTGGCTGCATCGCGCGGGGGTGATTGCCGGGCCGGCGGGACCAATCTGCCCACCGCCGCAGTTTGCCTGTTCATTCCCCTGATTAAGTTTAAGGTCAGCGGAAAATGCCGGAACCCGAGAATGATCTAATCGCCCAGCGACGTGCAAAGATGGAGTCACTTCGCAGTCGGAAAGTCGAACCGTTCGGGCGCGGATTTGAGGTTTCCGGATCAATCGGCGAGGTCCGACAGAAGTTTAGTGACGGCGAAACGTTACGAGCCGCTGGCCGCATTACGGCGCACCGGGACATGGGAAAAAGTCATTTTGTCGATATCCGGGATGCAACCGGCCGGATCCAAATCTATCTCCATGAAAAGGAGATCGGGTCGGAAAAGATGGAGATCTTCCGGCTGCTCGATCTTGGCGATTTCGTCGGAGTGGAGGGCACGTGTTTTATTACCAAAACCGGCGAGCCGACGCTGAAGGTGCATCAATTTGAGGTGCTCTCGAAGAGTCTCCGGCCAATGCCGGAGAAATGGCATGGGTTGCAGGACGTGGAAGCGCGTTATCGTCACCGCTATCTCGATCTGCTGACCAACGAGGAATCGCGCAACGTCTTTGCCAAGCGAATCGTGGTGCTGCGGGAAATGCGGCGATTCCTGGAAGATCGCGGCTTCCAGGAAGTTGAGACTCCGATGTTGCAGGCGGTAGCGGGAGGCGCAGCGGCTCAGCCATTCACGACGCATCACAACGCGTTAGGCATGAATTTGTATCTACGGATCGCCCCGGAACTTTACTTGAAGCGATTGTTAGTGGCCGGTTTTCCGAAAGTATTCGAATTGAACCGAAATTTCAGGAACGAGGGAATATCGCGGAGACATAATCCCGAATTCACCATGCTCGAGATTTATTGGGCATACGCAGATTTCGAGAAGATGGCGAATCTGGTGGAAGAGCTGATCTGTCATCTGGCTGAACGCGTCCACGCCCTGGATGTTTCCAACGAGTCTGGAGCCGCCGCCTCTGCGCTGCGCATCGAACATCGCGACGCCGAAGGCAAGATTACCCGCACGATCAATCTGGAGCGACCGTGGCGGCGTGCCCGCTACTACGATCTGATTCGCGAGGTCGCGGGGAACGATTGGTTTGAACTCTCCAGCGAGCAGCGCCGTGAACGCGCAACCCGCGACTTGAAGGTCGAAGTGTTGCCTCAATTGGTCGATTTCGAAGTGACGCAGCATGTTTTCGAGAAACTGGTCGAAGAGAAAACATTCGACCCGTTGTTCGTAACCCATTGTCCGAAAGAGCTGGTGCCGTTGGCGAAACAGAATTTGGAGAACGACACATTGGTGGACGTTTACGAGCTGATCATCAACGGAGTTGAGATGTCTCCTGGTTATACCGAGCTGAACGATCCGGACACGCAGCGCCGCCGTCTGATCGAGCAGGCTGGGGAAGAGACGCAGAAGATCGACGAGGAATTCCTTCTGGCGCTGGAGCATGGAATGCCGCCCGCCGGTGGCCTGGGTCTCGGCGTCGATCGCCTAACGATGCTTCTGACCGGCGCCGACTCGATCAGGGATGTGATCCTGTTTCCGTTGATGCGGCCGAAATAGGGGACGGATGGTGAGCCGTTTAGATGGAAATATCGTGCCACGGTCACAAACCGCCGCATTATTCTAGCACCGCCCTAACCGCGCCCTGCGTCGCGTTACAAATCAAGACCCAAATGATAAATGCGAATCCCATAACTACTCCTTATGATGAATTGTTCCCGCGCCGGTGATCTTGCGCTCGATTGACTGCGGATTGCCCGAGTAGGTCACATCGCCGGCGCCGGTAATCGCGACCCGCAATTTTTCGGCGGCGTGCACCCAGGCGTCAGATGCTCCGGTCGTAGAAATCTCCACCACTTTGGCTTGGAGCCCTTTGGCTTTCAACTCGCTGGCGCCGGTCATGTCCGCCAGTAACTCGTCCACTGTTCCATCCAGACTGATGCTAGCGGCACCCTTCGACTGCACCGCGAACGATTTGCCATTCACTCCGTGGGCTACCAAATCGGCGGCACCAGACAATTCGGCGGCGGTCAGTGAGGGACTACTGATCGCGATCTTCAGACCATGCGTCGGCCGCACCCGCTCTCGTGTCCGTAGCTCCAAACGATTGTTCGTGGTTTGCGCTTCCAGCTGATCGACAAGGTTATCGTCGGTGGTGATGGCCAGGGACGGCTCCCCGTTGCGCCATTCAATGCGGAGACTGCCGCGGCCAGTCAATTCGGTGAATGCCCCAATCGGCCGCTGCACCGTAACCACATGGCCGCTGCCCTTAATACCGGTGTCTATGTCGCAGCCCGTCAGGCCTAAGCCAACGCCGGCCGCGAGCAGTAGTGACGATTTCTTCATTCGCAAAGCTCCTTTTCGAATAAGATGCGGCAAACCGCCGATTAGATTCAAGAAAAGTGCCTCTCGTGCAGCGTCCGCCGCGGCCGCTCTGCCATGTTCGGTTACATGCTGGGTTGCGAAGCAAAGGCATTCCATTTTCTCGCTGCGCTGACGGCTTGAGAGATGTCCGGACTTTGCTCGACATGACAACGTGTCGCCGGGTGGTCGCAGCCGAACCGTGGGAGGACATCGCCAGCCGAAATCGGGCGGGCGCAGCCGGAAAAGAGAATGCCTTTGCTTATCCGGAGGTAGGGCTTACGGGGGAACCGGTCCGGCCCCGTCCAGTGGCTCGAATCGGCTCGCCTTCGAGCTCGTGATTTTGAGCTTCGCGGCGTCAGCGAACACCCCATCCACGTAAAATTCCACGCGGTAGATGCCCGGGGTCCAACCATCTTTCGGGCGCATCAACGTGAAGACCCCATGAGAATCCGGGGCCGTGGCCCGAGCGGTGGCTTCGTCGATCGTATAATCCGGTGGCGCAACATCCTGCACTTGTTCGGCGATCCATAACACGCGCACCTTGGACCCTTCCCGCAGGTTGCGGCCCTGCCAGCGAGCGCAAATTTTCGGCGCCACCGACATGAACTCGTTACGGCTTTCGCCGATCGCTTCCTGGCCTAACGATCCGGTTAGCTTGCTCACTCCTGGCCTAACCTTGATTTCAGGTCGGGGGCCGATTTTCGGTTGTTCGGTCAATTCGAGTGTGATTCTTCGCAGCAGTTCACCGGTCGTCGACTTGGTTTCGGTCACGTCTTTGACAATGCCGATGCCCGGCATGAACCAGCGATCGATCGTCATCGGGCCAGGCTCCGTTTGCTCCCCCCGGATATGGAAGGCGTGAAATGTACCAGCCGGAGTGGTGACGTCTGCCTGACCGACAATCTCATAGTGCTGATGAATTTTTGCGCCATCCATTTCCCCATCGAAATCCCAGGTTGTACCAACAGTGATGGGGGCAGCGACGATCGGCAGCGGCTGGTCTAATTTCGTAAGCTGGCCGTTTTCGTCGACACGGGCCCAGCATTGCACGCCATGTTCGTCGACGGTTAGGAGATCGGTGTTGGTGATGCGGCCGGCCCGGTGCATTTCGAATGCGAGGAGAGCACGGCCATCAACCTCGCGTTGCCCTTGGATTCGGTAGACCACCGGCACCCGCAAGGTTCCGGCCTCCTTCTGCGAATCATCACTAAGGCGCGCGCCGGGACCGGCTTCTTCGATCATGTTGTAGTACCACGCCGTACCAGGCCGCGCGGGAATGATCTGCTCTGGTGCCGAAAAAACGGCGACTCCGAGGACCGACGAAATAATCGCAAGGGGGCTTACCATCACACGTTGGGACAATACATCCTCTTGTCCGCTCAATCATCGCTTCGCTATTCGACAGGCGGGCAAATCGATGTCCTGATTATGTCAGGATGACGCGATCACGATTTCGGCGCGGTGCATGGATTTGGGTCGCGGCATTGTCCCTATGCCAGTTTAGCCGGGCCGGGGATAACCAACGGCATCTCGTCGTTGTCGTCTGGGACGGTATGCGCCCGGATTTCGTGACGCCGCAGAATACCCCGACGTTAGCCAGGCTGGGCGAAGAAGGCGTGGTGTTTCGCAATCACCATCCGGTTTATTTTTCGGCAACCAACGTGAACGGCGTGGCTTTGGCGACGGGACTGTACCCCAATCATTCGGGGTTGATCGCAAACCATGAGTTCCGTCCTCAGATCGACAACCGGAAGCCGGTAGACGTTGAGGACCCAAATGTGGTTCGAAAAGGGGATGAGCTAACGCACGGACATTACATTGCTGCGCCGACCGTTGCCGAACTGGTGCGCAAAGCAGGCGGACGAACCGTAATCGCCGGGAGCAAGACCGTGGGCTTACTACACGATCGACCTCACGATGCTCCTTTCAGCAACAACAGCGTCACCTTATCTGCCGGCTCAGTCTGGCCTAACGAGGTGGCAGTTGCCCTAACAAGGTTGATCGGTCCCTTTCCTAAAAACCACATCGAGCGGGACGCGTGGACAACCAAAGCGTTAACCGATGTATTCTGGAAAGATTCGGTGCCTGCATTTTCAGTGCTCTGGCTGGGTGAGCCCGACCTGACTCAGCACGAAACATCGGTCGGCGCGCCGGCTGCACTCCAGGCCATGAAGACCGCAGACGATAACCTGGCCGCTGTATTGCGGGCGCTTGATGAACGCCACCTCAGAGAATCCACCGACGTAATGGTGGTTTCGGACCACGGCTTTTCCACGATTGAACGCGAGATCGATTTGCCGAAAATTCTGCGGGAAGCCGGGTTCAATGTCGCGACTGAATTTCGATCAAGCCCCACAGCTGGTGAGATTATGCTGGTCGGGGGCGGCGGAAGCGTTCTGTTTTACGTGGTGGAACATGATGCATCCGTCATCCAACGTTTGACGGATTTCCTCCCAACATGCGACTTCGCCGGCGTGATTTTCACCCGGGAGGCGAGGGAAGGAACCTTCGCTCTTAGCCAGGCAGCAATCGACAGTGCCGACGCTCCTGACGCGGTAATGGCGTTTCGCTGGAATGATCACACGAACCAATACGGCGTGCCCGGCCTGATTGACGCGGATTGGCAACGCGCCGCGGGCAAAGCGACCCACGCGAGTCTCAGCCGGTTCGACATGCACAACACTTTGATAGCGGCCGGTCCTGATTTTAGACGGGGCGCAACTGACGACCTGCCGACGGGGAATGTCGATGTCGCGCCGACCATTTTGCAGCTGCTTGGCATCACGCCGCCCAAGAAATTGGACGGCAGGATCTTGAGCGAAGCGCTAGTCAAATCCAACGGCTCATCGCCGGAGGCGGAAACGAAAACCGTGGAAGCGATTCGCCAATTCCCGACTGGCCAGTGGCGCCAGTGGCTGCAAACGTCCCGCGTCGGAGCTACGGTGTACCTGGACCAGGGGAACGGTGTCTTTCAGCGGGCGAAATAAGCATCGATCGAGGCGGCGACCGGCCGGACCGCGCTTACAATTCAGCGCCAGGCTTGTAATTCATCGAACTGCCGTCTCACCGAGACTGCCTAAAATTGGCAGCCACGGCGGAGTCGTCCGATGAGCCTGAACGCAACGCCGCGTCCTAACGGGTTACTTCTTCTTCTTTTTCGTAACCGGTGTAAACGCGTGCGTGAACACGTAGTCAGCGATTTTCTGGCCCTGGTTGATCCCCTCGGTCTTGTCCCACGGCCAGTGAATGCCCAGATAAATTCGGCTTTGGCCATTTTCTTCCGCGGCCTGTGACAATGAGCTGAAGCTGCGGGAGAGCATTGGTCGCACATTGCCGGCGTTATCTTTCGTCACTCCGTTGAATTCGTCGGAGGTGAAAGTGAAGGCGATGTCATCACGTCCGTAGAAATTCCGCAGCGTCGCGAACAGTGCTCCACCGAATGTGGCGTGGCCTGAAGGATAGGCGGGGAACGGCGGGGTGAAATTGGGACCCGTCAGATTGCTGGCCGGTGCGCCTAACGGGGTGAACGTAGGGTCGCCTACAGTATCAGCATTACCGTCGCCGAAGCCGGTGGGGCCTGTGCCCATATCGGATTCGCGGATCGCCGTGATCGGGCGCCAGTATTGGTAGAAAAATTTGGATTCCCAGCTGGCGATTCCTGCGTCTGCCAGCGCCGTGTTCACAATGGCCAGCAATCGGGACAGAGCCGCCGGGTCGGAACTGGTGCCCATCTGGTCCGCAATGTGCATGGTGATCTGATTGTACAGCCGTGGGGGCGCGCACAGGCTCGGCGTGCCGTCATAGGCCCAATACGTTCCGATTTCGGTCTGCTCGGCGGTGCGCGAAGTCGGCGTCACAATTCCATCGCCGCCGAGACTTTTTACGTCGTTATACGCGGCGGTGTACTCCGCGCTATTCAGCGCTGGCGGAGCCGGCGCCCGAAATTGCGAAGCAGATTGCATTACGAACGGTTTCACCTGACCCCACAGCGCACCGAGGGCGAGGGGATGCTGGCTGATCGGATCCTGGCGCCACATTCCCGGCGCATTGCTGGTGATAAATTCGATTCCAACCCGTGGTTCAGTGTAGGTCGAACCGTCGTTAGCGCGAACCGCGAGCACCTTGGCAGCGCAATGTTGACCGAGCGCGATTCCTGCCCTTTTGGTTTGCCCGTTAGGCATTTGGCTCAAATCGCCGGTCAGCTGCGTGTCGAAAGTTGCTTTTTGAGAAGGAAACATCGCGCACAAGGTGTCGTGGGCCGCCTGAGCGATCGCGCAATCCATCGAGGTATCGGCCGATGCCCGGGTGATGCCGACAAAGCTGTTGCATCGGGGATCAATCGCGTTCACCGCTTCGAAAATGGCAATGTGGACGATCGCGATGGCGCGAGCTGCTCGGACCGGGCCAATCTGTTCGCCGAACACCCGATTTTCGCCGGGCGCGACCGGCGTATGATCGAGACCGCTCGCGTTCACTGCCATTTCGTTCCAATGCCTGATGCGTTCTGCCGGCCCAACGGTTTTGGACTTCGTGAGAGTGCTGGGGGCAGCGATGTTTTGCGCGGCGGCGTAATGCGAACCCCAGAAATCGCTGGCGGCGCGATACACGCGCTGCGGAGTCGCGGCGAACGTCACGCCTAACACGGTGATGAAAGCAATGGCAATAATGGACGGGTAACGGAGCTTCATAAGTGACGGTGAGTCGACCTTTTATACTATATTATCTTACTCGTTGAATAGCAGAAAGTGGCAGTCTCCGGCGCTTGTTTACGGCTTTCTTGTAAATAGCAGCGAGCCGCATTTCAACGTAAACAGCATGAAGAGAAGCGCTTACCGCGTGGAGGTCTTCGTGGCGTCGCGTTTGACCCACCGTCGAATCAGGTGGAGAGGAGCGAATAGCCAAAGTGCGCCATCACCTCC
>JBJMXE010000086.1:0-42565 GCA_045809745.1 Chthoniobacterales bacterium
AGGTATCGCCGACGCTTCCGCTGCGGCCGCTGTCCGCCACTGCGATGACTTCGATCTCTACACGTGCGCCTTTCGGCAGACCAGCCACCTGCACCGTCGAACGTGCCGGCGGCGTCTGGTTGAAATACGACCCGTAAACCTCATTCACTTTTTGAAAGTCGCCGAGATCCATCAGAAAAATTGTGGTCTTCACGATGTTCGAGAAGGTTAGCCCCTCGGCTTTCAGGACTGCGGTGACGTTGTCTAGAACCCGACGCGTTTGCACATCGATGCCGCCGGTGACGATCTCTCCGGATTTCGGATCGAGCGGGATCTGCCCGGCACAATAGACCGTATCACCGACTCGAACGGCTTGGGAGTAGGGGCCGACCGCTGCCGGCGCGTCAGAAGTCGAAATGATTTTCTTCATGCACGAGGATAGGCGGCCGGCTGAGACACGCAATCACTGCGATGCCAGGCGAGAACCTGCTGTTTTTCGTCACGCAACCCCAAATCGGGAACAGCTCTTGCACAATTGGCGGCCGCGATGAACTCCGCTGAACCCCCGAAAACCAGGATGTCTGAGGCGTGGCAGGGCATTGCCTCTCGCCTAAACTCATCGATATTAGGCGTCCGATGGTAGGTTGGATTTTAAAGAAAATTGTCGGCAACAAGAACACTCGCGAGCTGAGACGGCTGGCGCCGGTGATTCGACGCATCAACGAGTACGACGAGCAGTTCAAGTCGCTCTCGGATGACGAGTTGCGTGCCAAAACGGCCGCATGGAAACAGGAACTCGCCGAAACACCCTTGGCTGACCAATGGCGGCGGCTCGACGAGATTCTGCCCGAAGCCTTTGCCGTCGTTAAGAATGGCGCTCGGCGGCTCACTGCACGCGGCGGAACTTTCCCTGTCTGCGATCAGCCAATGTCCTGGAACATGGTGCATTTCGATGTGCAGCTGGTCGGTGGGATGGTTCTGCACCGCGGACGCATCGCCGAGATGGCCACGGGCGAAGGGAAAACTCTTGTCGCGACGTTGCCGCTCTACCTCAACGCCCTAACCGGTCGCGGAGCGCACCTCGTGACCGTCAACGATTACCTGGCCCGCCGTGATGCCGAATGGATGGCACAGCTTTACAACTTTCTGGGCCTGACCGTCGGCTGCATTCAGCACGATCAACCGCCTGACGTTCGCCGCGAGCAGTACGCTCAGGATATCACTTACGGCACCAACAGTGAATTCGGGTTCGATTATCTGCGCGACAACGGAATGGCGACGACGCGGGATCAGCAGGTCCAGCGTGGCTATCACTACGCCATCGTTGATGAAGTTGATTCGATCCTGATCGACGAGGCGCGGACACCGCTCATCATTAGCGGTCCGGCCACTGTTTCGACGCATCAATACGACAAATGGAAGCCGCTAGTCGAACAATTGGTGCGCAAGCAGAACATGCTTTGCAATCGCATCGCCAGCGAAGCGATGGAAGCTTTCGAGAAGAACGAGATGGAGCAGGGCGGGCTTCTCATGTTCAAAGTGAAACTGGGACAGCCGCGCAACAAGCAGTTGCTCCGGATGATGGAAGACCCCGACAAACGGCGTGCCATCGACAAGGCCGAGTTGTCGTTTTACAGCGACACCCGCAAGGAAGAGCTATTCGCGCTGAAGGAAGAACTGTTTTTCACGATCGACGAGAAATCGAACGAGGCCGATCTGTCGGAGCAAGGCCGTGAATTTCTTAATCCCGATGATCCGAACGCCTTCGTCCTGCCAGATCTGATCAGCGAATTTACCGAGATCGATCTAAATTCCTCGTTAGCCGACGAGGACAAGGATAAGCAAAAGTCCGAGCGCCAGCAGCACTGCGACGCCCAGGGCGAGCGCATTCACAATATTTCGCAACTACTGCGGGCCTACTGTCTGTTTGAGAAAGACGTGCAGTACGTGGTGGAAGAGAACAAGGTCGTTATCGTCGACGAATACACCGGACGAAAGATGCCGGGCCGACGTTGGAGCGATGGCTTGCATCAGGCGGTGGAAGCGAAGGAAGGGGTGCAGATCGACCGCGAGACGCAGACACTGGCGACGATCACCATTCAGAATTATTTCCGACTTTACGAGAAGCTCGGCGGCATGACCGGCACCGCTGAGACGGAAGCGGCGGAGTTTCACGATATTTACAAACTCGACGTGAACGTGATCCCGACGAACCGGCCAGTCCAACGGAAGGACGCAAACGATCGCATCTACAAGACGCGTCGCGAAAAATACAACGCGGTCATCAACGACATCAAGGAAGCTCACGCCAAGCAACAGCCCGTGCTGGTCGGCTCGGTCAGTGTCGAAGCCTCCGAGCTGCTCAGCCGAATGCTGAAGCGCGAAAAGATTCCGCACAATGTGCTGAATGCGAAATACCACATGCAGGAAGCGGAAATCGTCGCTCGCGCGGGGCAGGCGGGGACGGTCACCATTTCCACTAACATGGCCGGTCGTGGCACGGACATTAAGCTCGGACCCGGAGTGGCGGACCGAGGCGGTCTTTATGTGCTCGGCACGGAGCGTCACGAAGCGCGCCGTATCGACCGGCAATTGCGCGGACGTTGCGCGCGGCAGGGCGATCCCGGTGCCTCACGTTTCTATGTTAGTTTCGAAGACGATTTAATGCGCAACTTCGGCGCAGCCGATCGCATGACTAAAATCATGGAGCGGTTTGGACTCGAAGAGGGTCAGGAGCTGGAACATCCGTGGCTGAACAAATCGGTGGAGACCGCGCAGAAGCGGGTGGAGCAGCGCAACTACCTGATGCGTAAACGCACCCTCGATTTTGACGACGTCATGAACAATCAGCGCGAGGTGATCTACACCTACCGCAACGAAATCATGGACGCGGAAGATCCGCGGCACCTGATTTATGAGGTCGTTGACGAAGCGGTCCCGGTGAAGGTGAAGGATTATATCGCGGAAGGCGAGGAGCCTAACTACAGCGGTTTGATTCAGTGGGTAAACACCACGTTCCCGTTAGGCTTGACCAAGGAAAAGGGTCAATTCGAGACGCGAACGGCGGACGAGAATGCACAATTCCTGACCGGAAGGATCAAGGAAGCCTACGAGCGGAAGTCGAGCCACGAAGAGCCGACCGCGGTGAAAAGTCTCGAGCGCTACATCATCCTGAATGCGATCGATCGGCTCTGGCAGGAACATCTTTATGCCATGGATGCGCTGCGAGAAGGCGTTTACCTGCGCAGTTACGCTCAAAAAGATCCGCTAATCGAGTACAAGACCGAAGCCTACGACATGTTCGTCGAGCTTATGGGCAACATTAAGAACGAAGTGCTGCACAATCTGTTTCGCAGCACATCCAATCTTCAGGCATTCGAGAATTTCCTGGCCAGTCTCCCGCAGTTCCTGCTCCGCGAGCAGGCTCCTTCACCCGAGGGTCCAACTGCGCCTCAACGTGCGCTGCGGCCGCAACCAGCGATGGCTACGGCCGGCGGCGGGGGCAATGGCGACGGCGGCGAAGAAGTGACCATCGATCTTCCGGTCAGGCGTTCGTTGCCCAAGGTCGGCCGGAACGAGCCGTGTCCTTGTGGGAGCGGCAAGAAATTCAAGAACTGCTGCGGCCGAACCGCGTAGCCCTGTAGCCGTTTCGTTCTGGGAAGCGTGGATTGAGGTCCAAGTCACCCGGTTGCGTCGCTCACAGAGTGACGGCTACAGCGGAACAACGTGCGGTCTGCGTCACTCACATTCGTGTGTCGTAATCTCGATCTCGTGACCGTCCGGGTCGCGGAAGTAAATCGAATGCGAGATCTGGTGATCCTCGAACTCGAAATCAATATTGCGCTCTTTTAGCTCGTTTTGGGCAGCGATAAAACCGGACCGCGTCGTCCCAAATGCGAAATGCAGGATTCGTATTCCGCTAGACGATTCGGACGCGCTGTTCCCGCGGATCGGAAACAATGCGACGGCCGCAGCGCCGTTCCCGACGAACACCGGATATCCATTCCAAACGTCGTCATGCTGACGCGTTAATCCGAGCACCTCGACGTACCAATGAGCCGAAAGCTCAACATCACCGACCGCCACGGCCACATGGTCGAGTGCCTTAAGGTTCACAAATGCTGCACGATCAGGCGGCTTTCGCCGGCCTGATATTTTGATTTACGCGAAACAGATTCTGTGGGTCGTATTTCGCTTTGATCGCAGTCAGCCTGTCGTAGTTGCCGCCGTAGGTTGCCCTGACCCGCTCCTCGCCTTCATCCATCATAAAATTCACGTAGGCACCACCGGCAGAATAAGGATGCACCGCATCGTAATAGGCCTTCGTCCATGATGTGATCTTTTCCTTGTTTGCCGGATCGGGATCTACTCCGACGATAACCGCCGCCCAACGGGCGTTCCGCGCATTCCAAGCGGTATCGGTTTTGCCGACCCGCCCTGCAGCGCCATCGATCGGATACATATGCATCGTCGATTGCCACGTTGGCAACTCAGCGGCGAACCGGAGGTGTTCGCGGATCGCAGCGTCAGAAATTTCGGTGAAGAAATCCGCGCGCCAGTACCATTGATGTCCTGGCGGGTAGATAGGATCGAACATGCCCTGAAGCGCGGGATGCGGAAGGGGGCCAACCAGATCGAGGGCCGGCGATTTGAACGACCGAATCGGATTGAAAACGGACTCAGCCTTGGCGATATCGCCCGCGTATGCCCAGACGACACCACACATCTTTTTCAAATGGAGGTGCTCCGGAAAAGGCGGAGCTGGCGGCACGGTAACGAACGCGAAGAATCCATTCAAATCATCGGGTGCAGCAGGAAGGAACTCGCGGTACCATTTCATTACTTCTTCTGCGTCTTCGAGGTGATAAAACATCGGCCCGGCATAAACCACACTGATCGGGTGCAATCGGAACGTGAATGCGGTGACAACGCCGTAATTGCCGCCGCCGCCGCGCAGCGCCCAGAAGAGATCAGGATTTTCTTCGGCGTTGGCTTTCACGAAACGGCCGTCGGCCAGAACGACATCGGCGGAAACGAGATTGTCGATCGTTAGGCCGCATTTGCGGGTGAGGTGACCGATGCCGCCGCCCAGGGTCAAGCCGCCGACACCGGTTGTGGAGATGATTCCGCTTGGGGTGGCAAAACCAAAAACATGGGTCGCGTGATCGACATCAGCCCAGGTGCAGCCGCCTCCAACCGTGACCGTCCGCGCTGCTGGATCTACTCGAGTGTATTTAATTCCCGAGAGGTCGATCACCAGGCCGTCGTCGCAAACGCCCAGTCCGCCGGCGTTGTGTCCGCCGCTCCGGATTGAAAGTAAAATTTGGTTTTCTCGGGCGAAGTTCACGCAGTGGATGACATCGGCTACGTCTACGCATTGGGCGATGAAGCGCGGCCGGCGATCGATCATCGCGTTATAAACTTTCCGCGCCGTGTCGTAATCGGTGTCCGCGGTGCCGATGACTCTGCCTCGTAACTTCGCCTGAAGTTGATCTACCGAAGTGTCAGTCGCGTTGTTGGCCATGGGCCAAACCTACAAACTCCTGAAAGTGAACACCATCCAAATATTGCGGATTTAACCCGGCAAGATCGCGTTCCGCCAGTTCGCTGCGAACGCACTGTGGGCGCGCCGAACCTGAGTTTGCGCGGCACTCTAGGGGAAGCTGCTAGCTCCCCGGCGCGACAGAAACCGCGCTTCCCCTGGCAATTCGAGCGTACTCACAAGTTTCACCGCGCCAAACCAGAACAGGCATTCGACGCGCGGATTACACATTGAGTCGGCCGATTTGAAAAGATAGCATCGCGCGCAGCCAAAGGACGCGATGCCTGGTTCAGATAAACTCTGGAGTCGACGTGACTTCGTAGGCACGCTCGGCGGAGCGGGTCTGATCACCGCGTTGCCCGGAGCGCTCAGGTCGGCCGTTTTACCCGACTCGGAAACCATCAGGATTTCCATTCTGCATACCACCGATCTGCACGGCCATATCCTGCCCACTACCGGTTACGACGGCGCCCCGGACGTCGGCGGCTTGGCGCGTTGCGTGACCCAGATTCACCGATGGCGTCGCCAGAATCCGAACCACTTACTCATTGACGTGGGAGATGTCTATCAGGGCACGGACGTGGCGTTGCGTACCAGAGGCGCTTTGATGATCGATTTGTTCAATCATCTGAAGTTCGACGCGTGGATAATCGGCAACCACGAATTCGATTGGGGCATGGATCCTTTTGTTAGGGCGTTGGAAAACTCGAGCATGCCCGTTCTGGCCGCGAACATGTCGATGGCGGGCCGACGCGCCGGCACGATTACTGAAACCGCAAATCCGTTTTCCAAGGTGAAGCCATACATCCTGAAAGAAATCGCCGGAATCAAAATCGCGATCATCGGAATCACCACCCCGGGAATGCCGTTTTGGTTTCGACCCGATTTCATTCGAGACCTGCACTTTGATCATCCCAACGACGCCGTTCGTGAAGCAATTGCCGCGGCAAGACGAAGCGGAGCTGACGCCGTCATACTGGCTGGACACATGGGTTTGAAACAGCGCGGTGGTGGAGACGATTTCGCGAACAATGTCATCGCCCTAACGACCGAATTCTCCGAACTTCCCGTGTTCATTGCCGGCCACACCCATCAGTTGATCCCCGGACGGCTGGTGAACAATGTCCTTATCACGCAGGCTGACCACTTCGGCATTCACGTCGGGCGGGTTGACCTCACATTTGATCGCGCTTCGAAACGGTTGATCGGACGTGAAGCGATGTGCGAGCGGATGGACAACCGCGTTCACCTCAATCACGTGGTGTTATCCCGAGCAAAACCACATCTCGACGTTTCGGACGCTGCACTCGCCGAACCCGTCGGAGAACTGCTTCACGCTATTCGGGTCAAAGCGACGGCCGGCGAGCCTAGCGATGCCGAAATGCTGATCGGCACGGCGATTCGGGAGGCATTAGCCGAACGCGGCATACTGATCGACGGAGTATTCCACGGGTTGTTCGACACCAGCCGCGATATCCCAGCCGGGCCGAAAACAGTCGCCGATATATGGAACATTTTACCCTACGAGAATTTTCTGGTTACGGCTGAGCTCAAGGAAGAAGAGCTGCGGGCGATGATGGACGAGATGTATACCGCGCAGGAGCCGCGCAGCCTCATTGGATTTGACGTCCGGACGAGCGGCAGCGGCACGCACCGCAAAGTCACATCCGTAGTTCCGAAGGTCCGCCCAGGGCGAACGCAAGGCGAGCGATATGCAATCGCACTGAACACGTTCGATTCCCGCAGCGCGGGGCATCGGTTTATGCAGCTGCGTGATATGCTCGATCGACCGGAGGCGCGTTGCGTATTGCACGATGTTCAGACCCGGGATGCGCTGATCGAGCTATTTCGTCGCCACGGGAAAATCGGTCGCGAAATCTGGAACAGGACGCTGTCAGCGGCCGCCTGAGCTAGATTGCCCTTGCAAACGGACGGCATTTCGGTTGCCTATTCGCCGATGCGCCTTTCCGGTCTATTCGCGGTCACTGCAATGGTTTTCGCGGTACCGGCGTTTAGCCAGACCATTGACGTAAAATCCGCGAATGCAGCGGCGAAAGGGCGCTCACCGTCGCCGACGCCGGTTGCGCAGGCTCAAACCGCCCCGGCGAACAATCCGGATTTCCGACCGGTCGTTCTCGGCACCGGCCCAAATTCACTGATCAATCGGATTGACACTGCGGCACTGATTAAGGCAGGCCAAAAGGACGGCCTGGTCATGTTCACGTGTCTAGTCGAGAAAACAGGCAAGATGCTCGAAACCGCGGTCTATCGGCCGTCGGCAAACTCGGATGAGCTCCAGAAAGAACTCAAGCGCAGACTCGTGGACGCGACGTTTGCACCGGCGGTTTACAACCATCAACTCGTGGATGCGGTGTACTACGGGACGGTTAGCTTTGTGGTAGTCCAGGGAAAGCCGCGCCTTCGAATTTTCTCAAATCAGGAATATCCGGAATTGCAGAAGGAGAGCAATTTCGTTGGGCCGCAGCCAATCTTTGGCGGGGAATCGAAATTTGCGGGATTGCATTACCCGCCGGCGGCGGCGGCGCAGGTTCCAGTCAGCGGTATTGCCGATATCCGGGTGAAAGTGGATGCGAAGGGAAACCTCGAATGGATGGGTGTTATCGGCGAACATCCGCCGCTGGTGGGCTTTGGTGCGCAAGGCCTGGTCGATCTCGACGGCGCAAAATTTATTCCGGCGTTCCGGGATGGAAAGCCGGTTGATTGCGAGGTCACGTTGCCGCTGTACTATCCGGAGCCGCAATAGGCCGGCGATTAGCGCGATCCAGATTTGCTCCGGCCCGATTTTTTTCGAAGCGATCCGTTAGTCTGCGCGCCGGGTCTCATCGGTACTACTCTGGTGTGGGGCCGGTGCTCCGGCATCATCGTTGAGACGGAGGCGTATCTCGCCGAAAACGACGAAGCCGCGCACACGTTCACCCGTCCAAGTACCCGCGCGTTTATTGCCCGAAATCGCGCCGGGGCAGCTTACGTTTACTTCAACTACGGAGTGCATTGGATGTTGAACGTGCTGGTGAAAGGCGGAAAAGCCGATGGATTTGTGCTGATTCGCGCACTTGAGCCGCTGGAGGGAATCAGTTTGATGCGGCGGAGGAGAGGAGTTCATGATGTTCACAAACTTTGTTCCGGTCCGGGGAAGTTGACTCAGGCGTTGAGCATCACCGGTCACCATCACGAGATCGATCTTTGTTCAGATCCGAAGCATTGTTTTCTGCCTCGGCGCGAGGAGGTGGAGGTTGTTGCGGACGAGCGGATCGGCATCACCCGCTCGGCCCATTTTCCGTGGCGGTTTACATTGAAAAATAGCCGGTTTGTTAGCCGGCCGGTCCAGCGGAAATAGGTCGGCCACGACCTATCGGTGGTATGCACCGCGGCGTTGACTCACCCCGCGATTCAACGACCTTTGCCATTCCATGAAATTGCAGCGGGTACTTCTTGGCATGAGCGGTGGAGTAGACTCCAGCGTCACCGGATATTTGCTGCGTAAGCAAGGCTACGACGTCGTCGGGGTGACGATGAAAGTATGGCCGCAGGATTGCATCTCGAGAGCTGAAGATAAGTGCTGCGGTCCCCAAGCTGTAGCCGACGCGCGGGCAGTTGCCCATTCCCTCGGTATTCCGCACTACGTCGTGGACGAAGCCGACGAGTTCGAGCGGACGGTAATCGATTATTTCGCGACCGAATATCAGGCGGGCCGGACACCGAATCCGTGTGTGATGTGCAATGAAAAGCTGAAGTTCGGAAATCTGTGGAAAAAAGCGGAGGCACTGGGCTGCGACTTTATTGCCACCGGTCACTATGCCATCATCGAGCAGGAGCCGGGTGGTCGAGCCATTCTCCGGAAGGGAATCGATTCCCGTAAGGATCAATCTTATTTTCTGTTTAGTCTGCGACAGATTCAGTTACAGCGCGCGTTAACGCCCCTGGGAACGATGTCAAAGCCGGAGATCCGCCGGATCGCTCGAACACTGGGCCTGAAGGTTGCCGATAAAGTGGACAGCCAGGAAATTTGTTTTGTGCCGGGAAACGATTACAAGACGTTCCTCCGAGCGCACCTTGGGGCGGCAGAGTTTCATCGCGGCGGGATCTATGATGTAAGCGGCACGTTTCTGGGGGAACACGAAGGTATCGAGTTGTTTACCATCGGGCAGCGGAAAGGCTTGCCGGGAGGTTCCCCAAAACCGCGCTACGTGGTGGACATCGATCCGCAGACGAACCGAGTAATCGTTGGAGATGCCGAAGATTTATTGTGCACCGAATTCGTGATTGATCGTTGTAACTGGATTGTGCCGTTAGGCGAACTCGGACCGAATGTCACCGTGAAGATTCGCTACAGCCATGCCGGCACTGCCGCGACATTGATCCCGCTGGAGGACAATCAGGCGCGCATCGTCCTGCATGAGCCGCAGCGAGCGGTTACTCCCGGTCAGGCAGCAGTTGTTTATAACGACGACGTGGTACTGGGGGGCGGCTGGATCTGCCGTTCCAAGGCGATCGGTCACTCCGATATGAGTCGTAATCAATCCGCCGCCGGGGCGGCACTTGAATTAACCGGCGCCTAACGAATGGCCACGCACGTGCTGGTGGCATTGTGCACGATGCCGGATGCTGATGTGGCGGCAAGCATCGCGACCGACCTGGTTAACACCGGCCTGGCCGCGTGCGGCAACATCCTTCCTAATGTCCGCTCGATTTATCGGTGGCAGGGGAAGGTCGAGTCAGCTGACGAAGTCCTCGTTGTGTTTAAATTGGCGGCTGAGCGATATGGCGATTTCGAGGCGAAACTACGTGCGTTACATCCCTACGAAGTCCCTGAGATCATTGCCTTTCACGTGGCCGAAGGGCTGCCCGAATACCTCAGCTGGGTCAGGGAAAGTTGCGGCTGATCATGCAGCACAAAACCGAACGGAGTCGTTTTCGCGGCTAACGCCGCCGTGAAGCCGCAGCAAAAATCAAAACGCCGATGGTGTTCGCAATAATTGTCGCGGCAGCAATCTTTGCTCCAAAAACCAGGGGATTGGGCACGTCGATAATGGGGTAGATGGTGAAGAAGATCGAGAGCAGCGACACGCCGAATCCGCAGAAGGCCGCGATTCGCAGCCAGATTGGCGCGGCCGTTCGGATTGAGGCGGCGCCCACCATCGGAATGGCAAACAGGACGGCGTAGACAATTCCGTAGAACACGTTCGCGGCGTTATCTACCAGCTGGAATGCTTCCTGAATCCCAGCTCCGATCTGGCTGGCAACGGCGATGCTGACCGTGATCGCGCTAACGAACAGGATCGAGTTCGTGGGGGTTTTGAATCGCGGATGTAAGCGCGAAAACCAGACCGGCAGGAGATTGTCCCAGCCGGCGACCATCGGCAGACGGGAACTGCCGCTGAGGTGAACACTGGTGGCCGAAATCGAGCGCACCGTCATCATGATAATCCCAGCCGAAGCTACCGCTCCCGCGAACGGAAAGAACTGCATCCCTAACCGCAGCGTCTGTGGGACCGGTCCGATCAGATCAATTGGCTTGTCCCCAATGAACGCCAGCACCGAGCCGGTGCCCAGGATGAACAGCAAAGCGATTATCGGTGACGCGATCATCACTGATCTTCCGATGTCCCGCCCGGGCGATCTCGTTTCGCCGGCGAAGATGGCGACATACTCAAATCCGCTCAGTGCGCCCACCGCCAGTTTGCTGAAAATGTTCAGGCAATAGAAAAGCGAAACAGCGGGCGCGGCGAACTGGAACGGGTGATACGACTTCAAATCCCCACGCGCCAGGCTAACGAACGGCAGGATGATCAGCGCGCCGTAGGCCAGGATCATCGCGCCTCCGCCGATATTATGCACCCATTTGCCGAGAGATAACCCGCGAACAGCAATCCAGGCGAGTCCGGTAACCATCGCACAACTGATAAACGAAACAGCCAGCTTGCTGTTGGGCAGCCATGCCGCATGAGTGCCGATCGCGTAGGAGATATTTGTAGTCACGAACATTCCGCCGAGCGCGATTACGGTGATGGAAAGAAGCCAGAGATTCCAAGCCACCATGAACCCGGCAAACTCGTTGAAACCGAGCTTGGCCCATTGATAGAGGCCGCCCTCCAGCGGCATCTTGGCGTTTAGGTAAATGACGACGACCGCCTGCGGAATGTAGAACAACAGGATCGCCAGCAGCCAGAAAAACAGGTGTGATTGGCCTAACTTGGCGGCAGTTCCCACCCAGGCCGATCCGACAACGAAGAGGATCTGCATCAGCACGAGATCACGCAGCCGCAGCGGTTTGTGCAACCCGACGCTGTGACTTTTGACCTCACTTTCGGAACGCGAAAGTTCGTTATCGTTGGCGTCTGGATTCATCATCGACGGATCAGAGCCGCTGGCGCGGCGATCGCCTGTTTGACCACACCGGGAGGCGGAACACAAGCACAGCTGCAATCCGCTCTCCTGCTGGCCCGGTTGGGGTCTCCAGATGACCTAGTCCGAATCGTCGTTAGGCGTCACTGGCGGCGGCGTAGTCCGGAATTCCCGGTGGCGTATCTTACCGCCGGCCTGGGCAATATAAGCTCCGGCGCTGAACACCGCCAAACCGAGAATCACGGTCGCCAGGGTAAGCGGAAGGGACGCACGGGGGATTTTCAATGGAACCACAATCGCTGTCGCGCTCAGAATCGCCAGGACATAGAACAATGGGATCAGCTTCTCGGCCCGGTGTTCATGAGCTTTCAACCACGCGCGGCCATCGTCATCCGCGATGACTGAGACCGCATCTGACGATTTCTGACCCAACTCGTAGACCGGCCATGCGGTTGCGGTGGCGAGGAAGATTAGGCTAAGTCCGACGACATGCGCGCGCCTGCTACGGAGTAGAAGCGCGATCGCCGTTCCGATTAAACCCATGGCCAGCCCGTACACCGGCACCGGATTCAACAGCACATGAACATACTCCGGCCGCCTCAGATCCTGGAGGAATGCCTGAATCACATGTTTTGTTCCGAAGGACTGCCGTAAATCCGAGTGAACCGGCCCACTTCTTCTAACGGCAGATATTTCGCCCAATTTTTGGCGGTGAAGTGCCACCATTCATGGCGGTAGGCATAGAATCCGGAGCCGGCCATCGCGACCTGAAGCAGTTGCAATCTTGTCCGGATCCGGGGATCGGGACCGACGTATCGGGCCATCGCTGCCGGGGTGAAGTCATCGAAATCAGTAGGCATGGCAACTTCGCGGTTGTGAAGATCGGCCAGCGTGCAATCGACGGCTACCCCCCAGCTGTGTAAGGATCCGGCGCCTAATTCGGGATTGGCGACGTAGTTATCGTTTTGAATCGCGCGCCACAGTTCTTTTTGGGCAGCGGGAGGGCGATAGGCGTCCCAGATTTTCAATCGATAGTTGTACTGTCGCAAAAATTGCTGTGCGGCGACCAGGCGCGATACAAGTTCCGGCCTAACCATTGCTCGCATGTTGCGAGGGTAGAGCGGATGCCCGGCGATGTTCTTCGAACTGGCATAGCGCAATCCCACGACAATGCTTGAATCGGCTGATTTGATGTCGGCAAGAGGAATTGTTGTCTCCGCAGAAAAGGCGCTCGTGTGAGCGACGAGAATCACGATTCCGGTAAGCGCGGCACCGCGGTTCGTCATTGCGCCTCGCTCGGCTGAGACGCTACCACTGGCGCGGTGTCGCTCCGGGCGAGACGTTGCAACAAAAGGCGCGCGCTGTTTTCGGGCACCGTGAAATTGATCTCGACAGACGAGTCCTGCTTCGAGATCGAGGGATTATCGCTGAACAAAAGCAGGTCCGAGTCTGGCAGGTGCAGCCAATGCGACGGGTCCTGTTTGATGGCGGCAGCCATTTGTTCTGCACGCTCGGGTGTTGGTGTCTTGATCAGCAACCGCGCCCGAACCGGATTTTCCAATCCGAGCACGAGGCCAATCAGTTGCGAACCATCGAGCAGTTCGCGAACAAAAAGGGGATGAAAAACCCGCGACAGATCCGAAGGGTCTCGAGATAATAAACGGATTGCATTGTCCTTATCGAACGCCTCAAAACGCTCGAAGGGCGAGCCGGTCAGCTTCAGATCGCGCTGCATTCCCAGACGAACCTCTATCAGAGTATCGACATCGCTGGCGGTGCCGATCGCCAGTGTGGTAGGACCAACGCGAGCGATGGTGACATCTCCTTTCTGCCACGTTGCCAGTCCGGCGACGGTGCGACGATCAACTGATTTGTCTTCCGCGATGGTGCGGATCACTGGCGTTACATCACCACGGGTCTGTACCAGTGTGAATTCGCGGCGTTTACCGTCGTCAGTATCATTGATCGCTCGCGTCACCCGGGTGGCATCTCGGGTCAGATTGATGACAGGAGTGCGCGCGGCGCCACCGATCAGTCCGTTCCAGACCGTGCTCCATACTTCCGGCTGTTCCTTGCGCCAGCGTTTCGGAAGATCATTGCGCTCGAACTGCTCGACGTTCAGAGAGAGGACGGCCTCCGCTTCCTGAGGCAACCATTCGCGCCGGCGCGGTGAGCTTAGGACTAACGGCAGAATGATCGCCAGAAGACCGAGCACGGAAAAGACGCTGAAATAAAACTTCCGCAGCTCTTGTTTATCGATCTGACTCGAAAGTAGCGCCAGCTCCTGGGTGTGCTGCATGTGGCGGTCGACCGCGCCGCGACGGCGCTGCACGTCGGTCAGCAGATGAGGCGCATTAGGTGGTGCGATAGCCTGCGCCGCAAGATGGCGTCCAATGTTCAGGTAGGCCGGATTTTTCCGTTCTTCCACGACTTGATGATGAACTCGCGCCGCGCGAATGGACTCCTGTTGGGTCTTAATATTTTCGGCAAAAGATTTATCTTTGGCGTCGAACTCGGCCCGGACCCCTTCGATCGTCTTTTCAATCGCGCTCAGCTCGGCTTCGGCGGCCTTCAGTTTCTCTTTTGCGGTCTGACAGGCATCGGAGCTTCCGAGGCGGGCCCTAACGAGTTCTGCCCGCTCATCGGGTAAACGCGCGCGGCGAGCGCCCAGCGCCGCTGCTTTATGTTCACGATCTGCCGGCGGCGGTTCCGCCGCTTCGAGCGTGCTGATCTCCTTTAACAGTGAACGGTCCGCTTCTTCATTTTCCTGGATGCGACGATCCACTGCGCCCAGTTCTCGTTCGCAGATGTCGGCTGAATGCTTCGCCTGATGGTGCCGTTCCAGGATCGGTTTCTTTTCTGTCTCCAGCCTCGCGACAGCCTCGTTTTGCTCGCGAAGATTCTGCTGCTGTTCCGATTGAATTTTCTTAATCGCCCCTTCGATTTGCGAAATCCGGATGGCAACTTCTTTCTGCTCCTGCTCCAGCTTTTTGAGCGCCACGATCTCGTTTCGCAGCTCTGGAAAATTCGCGGCCTGCGCAGTCCCTTCGCGGCCGAGACTGATTTCGCTTTTCTGGAGGAGCCGCTTCTCGTGCCGCAATGCGATGCGCGTCTTTTGCCGACGCACTTTCAGGCCCAGCTCGCGGAGTCCGGTTCGAATGAAGCTCACGGGAAAACGGTATCTGAGGTGATCGGCAAAGCAAAAGCCGTGCAGCCGTTGGAAATAGAATGCCGGACCAGCCCTTACCGCGCTGGCGCTGTGATGGTTATTCCTCGGCGGATGCTAATTTCGTGAGAACGCTGAAGTCTTCCAGAGTAGTGGTGTCTCCGGTCACCTTGGCCCCGGTTGCGATTTCCTTGAGCAGCCGTCGCATGATTTTGCCGCTGCGCGTCTTCGGCAATGCTTCGGCGAACCTGACCTCGTCCGGTCGGGCAATGGCGCCGATGTGTTTCGCTACATGGTCTCGCAGTTCATCTTTCAACGCGCTGGTCGGGTTCACCCGACCTTTCAAAGTCACAAACGCGACCACTCCCTGTCCCTTCAGCTCATCCGGTCGTCCGACTACGGCTGCTTCGGCAACGTTCGCATTGCTAACCAGCGCGCTTTCGATCTCGGACGTTCCGAGTCTATGGCCGGCGACGTTCAGGACGTCGTCGATCCGCCCAACGATCCAGAAATACCCATCCTTGTCTCTACGTGCACCATCACCGGTTAGGTAATTTCCCGGGAATTCGCTCCAGTACTGCTTCTTGTATCGATCCTTGTCTGCGTAAATGGTCCGCAGCATCGATGGCCATGGCCGCCGGAGGATCAATTTTCCGCCAATGTTAGGCCCGACTTCTTTCCCGGCCGGATCAACCACTGCCGCATCCACTCCGAAAAACGGCAGGGTCGCGCTGCCGGGCTTGGTGGGGATGGCGCCCGGTAACGGTGTGATCATGATCGCGCCGGTCTCGGTTTGCCACCAGGTGTCGACGATCGGGCAACGACCGCCGCCAATCACCCGCTGGTACCACATCCAGGCCTCCGGATTGATCGGCTCTCCCACAGACCCAAGCAGCCGGAGAGACGACAGATCGTGTTTCTTCACCCATTCGTCGCCCCAACGGATAAACGCCCGGATCGCCGTGGGCGCGGTGTAGAGGATGTTGATCCGGTGATCTTCAATGAGCTTCCAAAACCGGTCCGGCTCCGGCCAGTTAGGTGCGCCTTCATACATGAACGTAGTGGCGCCATTCGCCAGCGGGCCGTAGACGACATAGCTATGTCCGGTTACCCAGCCGACATCAGCGGTGCACCAGTAAATGTCCTCTTCCCGCAGATCGAAGACATATTTGGTTGTCGAATAAACCCCAACCAGGTAACCCCCGGTCGTATGCAGAATGCCCTTCGGTTTTCCAGTCGATCCACTGGTGTAAAGAATGTAGAGCGGATGCTCGCTATCGAGCGCAACCGCAGGGCAGTTCGCATCGACGTATTCCATTTCTCGATGCCACCAGACGTCTCGCTTTTCTTCGATGTGAACGTCGTGCCCGGTCCGGCGAAACACGATCACGCGTTTAATCGTGTGCGAACCGCGCAACGCGTCGTCGACATTTTGTTTTAAGGGCACGATGCCGCCTCGCCGATAGCTGCCATCGGCGGTGATCACGGCAATCGCGCCGCTGTCTGCGATGCGGTCGCGGATGGAGTCGGCGCTGAAACCGCCGAACACCACTGAATGAACGGCTCCGATGCGGGCGCATGCCAGCATCGCGATTGCCGCTTCCGGAATAGTCGGCATATAAATGATAACGCGATCGCCTTTCTTGACCCGGTTTCGCTTCAGTACGTTGGCGAACCGGCAGACTTCGTGATGAAGCTGCTGATAGGTGAGCGTGCGATTTTCTCCGGGCTCGCCTTCCCAAATGATGGCTGCCTTGTTGCGGCGATGCGTTTGCAGATGCCGATCAAGGCAGTTCTCCGACACATTCAATTTGCCTCCGATGAACCACTGGGCGAACGGCGGCTTCCATTTCAATGCCGTTTTCCACGGCGCGCGCCATGTCAGTTCGCGAGCTTCACGACCCCAAAACTTGTCCGGCTGACGAATCGATTCCCGATAAAGCTTCTGATATTGCGCGAAACTGTTGATCCGCGAACTTCTCGAGAACTCCTTTGCAGGCTTGAAGACGCGCTTTTCGACGAGGTGCGATTCGATGTTTGAGTCGGCCATGACGGGTAGAATTTGACGCTAGCAATCCCTCATCTCCGGCTCAACGGAAACTTGGGAATCTCCGTGGCGGTGATTTTGTGTTGTCTGTCGCGTCCCTGGTCAGACAATACCGCCATGTCTGAACATATTTACAAGAAGATCGAGCTGGTTGGTTCTTCGCCGAACGGAATCCAGGCGGCGGTGGAGAATGCCCTTTCCCGGGCCAGCCAGACGATCCGCAACATGCGCTGGTTCGAAGTGGTGGAGACACGCGGCCATATCGAAGACGGCCGGGTGAATCACTGGCAGGTGACGCTGAAGGTCGGGTTTACCCTCGACGGCTAGCCGGTCTGGAAAACGGCGGATCCCAGAGAGCCAGACTAGCTGCGCCGTCCGCTTACTCCTGCTGCGACGCCTGATACAAGCGGCTCGCACCGTATACGAACATTGTCGGTCGCAACGCGAGAAATGAGGTTTTTATCAGACCGCGGAGTATCGTTCCCACCGGCAGCCGGTTTAAAACATACCCGGCGACAAATGCGTACAAGAGCGCCTGACCGGGGTTCTCCCGGACGTATTCTTCAGCCTGGCCCACAAAATCCTCGACGTGCTCCTTGGTGTAACGCACGCCACGAACAACAATATCCTGATCTGTTTCTGAGCTTGAGTTTGCCATCGTTAACTGATTCGCATCAAAGTCGCCGCCTGCGTGTGAAATGGTCAACGCAAGCTTAGCCAAACCGTGCTGGCGCCGGTGTTTGGCGGGAAATCGGGGAGGGGAGGCGTGCGATGAAATTTTCCCGCTCGCCGCGTTACTTTGAGGCAATAACGAGCCATCACTTCGAGCCCTTTATCGCGCAGGGTCGAGCAGTTGGTGGAAAGCAGAATGCAGCCGTCGCGCGCGACCAGCGGCAAAGCAAGGCCGAGGAGTTCTTCAAAATCGCTTTCCACGTGAAAAGTTTTACCGCGGTGCGACCGGGAGAACGTCGGCGGATCGAGGATAATCATGTCGAACTTCTCGGCTTTCCGCGCCAGGCGGGGCAGCACAGTCAGGACATCGTCGCTGATGAACTTGTGATCCGTCGTTGGCAGGCTGTTTAGCGCGAAATTCTCGCGGCCCCGTTCCAGCGACTTCTTCGACAGGTCGATGTTCACTGTTTGACTGCCGACGGAAGCGGCGGCCACTGAAAACGAACAGGTGTAGGCGAAACAATTCAGCAGCCGTTTCGGTTTTGATTGTCGGACATAGCGACGGTTCTCTCTTTGATCGACAAACAGGCCGACCGAATACCCGGAATCAAAGTCGATCTTGTAGTTTAAGAAATGTTCGGTGGCGATGGTATGGAGGTTCTGCTCGCTGTCACCGAATAGGAGCTGCGGCTTCTCGCGTTCCTCGTTCTTCTTTGGCAGAAAACGTCCGAACACGCGGGCGACGTCCGCCCCGACCGCGGTTCGCCAGAAATAAAGCTCGAGGATCAGCCGATCACGCGCGGCCGTGTTTTTGAATGATATCAACGTCTCGCGTCCAAATCGTTCCACCCAGCCGTCGTCGAGAGTGCACAGACGATGAGCATTCGTTCCTTCGCCGGTTAGCTTGTCCAGCACCTTGGCGCTGATCCATTCGGAATTTTGTTTGACGCCAGGCTTTGCCTCGATCGCCGGGCGGCGAGGGCGCGCGGATGGGAGTTGTCGCTGGTCAGCGATTGCACTTTCCCCTCGCTCGACTGTGCTATGGCGGACAACATTCATTTCGGTTTATGTCAGCAGTTATCGTTCGCGTTCCAGCGAGTCTCTCAAATTTGGGACCTGGATTCGATTGTCTCGGGCTGGCGTTACGCCTGTACAACGTTATTCGAGTGGAACGCACCGCAAAACAAGGTGAATTGCCGGACGTGTTCGACGAAGCTGCTGCGGCTTTCTTCAAGCGCACTCGCACACGGCGCTTCAGTTTTTCCTGCTCGGTTAGGGAAACGGTCCCGCGCAGCCGGGGGCTCGGAAGTAGCGCTACGGTCAGGCTCGGGTTATTGCTGGCACTTAATCGGATTAACCAAAGCGGCTTGACCCCATCCGACCTGTTCCGACTCTGTGGCGAATTGGAAGGACATCCTGACAATGCTGCGCCGGCCTGTTTCGGAGGTTTCACAGTCGCACGTTTGCATATGGTGCAGCGGTTTGATGTTTCGCGCACATTGAAGTTCGTCCTTCTAATTCCCGGGCATGAGGTGAAAACCAGCGAGGCGCGCAGGATTTTGCCGCGGCGTCTGGCCCGGGTTGACGCTGTGGAAAGCTGCGGTAATGCCTGCGCGATCACCGCCGCCCTCGTTAGCCGAAACTACGAATCGTTGCGCGGTAATTTCAAGGACCGTCTGCATCAGCCGTTTCGGATCAAACTGATTCCCTACCTGAATAAGGTCATCAGCGCGGCTGAAAAGGCTGGTGCCCTGGGAGCCTTTCTCAGCGGCAGCGGATCAACCATTGCGGCAGTTACTCGCGAACATCCTAACAATGTCGCTGCGGCCATGCGAAATGCGGTTCGTGGCATTCCGGCGCGCGCAGCCGTATTGCTCGCCGATAACCAAGGGGCGCGGATCATCCAGCGGAAATCGTGAAAGCCCGGAGCGGGAATTTCTGAATGGGACAACGGATCGAAAATCTCGAGCAGTTTGCGATCGATGTGATTCTGGAGCGCCGCCACGGCGTCCGAGCCAGTGTTTTGCGCGTGATTCTGTACGTCCTGTCGCTCGTCTATGAGCGTCTGGTTCAGTTGAGGCTCACCCTATATCGGCGGCGAATCTTTCGCGAGCGGACGCTTGGCTGCCTCGTAATCAGCATCGGAAACCTGACGGTCGGCGGCACGGGTAAAACGCCAATTGTGGAGAAATTCGCTCGTGCGCTTCAAACCGGCGGCCGCCAGGTGGCAATCCTCAGCCGCGGCTACAAAAGCGTCCCTCAACCCGGCAAACGCAGGTGGTTCGCTCGCTTCCGGAGGAATAGTGACAACCGGCCACCGCGAATCGTGTCAGACGGCAAAACCTTGTTGCTCGATTCCCTAACCGCCGGCGACGAGCCTTATATGCTCGCGCGGAATCTAAAGGATGTCATCGTTTTAGTCGATCCCGACCGCGTCAAATGCGGCCGGTTCGCCATCGCGAATTGGAAAGTCGATACCCTGCTATTGGACGATGGTTTGCAGTACCTGCGTTTGAAACATCGACTCGACGTGGTGCTGGTCGATCGTCAGGCCCCGTTCGGGAATGAATTTTTGCTGCCGCGTGGAACTTTACGCGAGCCACCGCGAAATTTGCGGCGGGCCAGCTATATCTTCATCACCAAGAGCACTGGAGCGTCTAACGAGGACCTGATTCAACGGATCCGCCGCTACAATCGCACCGCGGAGATTATCGAGTGCGCTCATCGGCCGCTTTACCTCGAACATCTGCTGACCGGAGAGCAGCTGCCCTTGGAACGTTTGCGCGACACCTTCGTGGGCTCGATCTGCGGCATTGCCGCGCCTGAAAGTTTCGAGGATGGCCTGGCCCAATTGGGGGCCCGGGTTGATCTCGCCAAGCGTTATATCGATCATCACCGCTACACCGCCGCTGAAATATTGAGCTTCATTAGTCGATGTGTTCGCCGCGACCTCGAAATGATCGTCACCACTGAAAAGGATGCTGTCCGAATGCCCCGTGTTTCAGAGTCGGACATGAAAGTGCCGATCTATTTCCTGCGAGTCGAGATCGAGATTTTAAGTGGTCACGAGAGCTGGGAACATTGCGTAGCGCGGATTTGCAAGCCGCAGCCAATTCTTTCGCCGGAGCGATTCTTTGCCTAAATTGCCCTTACCCTACGATGTCTGATAAAGCGCAGCTGGTAGTAGAGGGCAAGAAGCTGGCGGTTTCGAACCTGAACAAGGTTTTGTACCCGAAGGCGGGATTCACCAAAGGCCAGGTGATCGATTACTATATTCGAGTCGCGCCGGTGCTGCTGCCCCATTTGCGAGATCGTCCCCTAACGATGAAGCGGTATCCGAACGGGGTCGAGGCGCAATTTTTCTACGAGAAAAACTGCCCGACTCATCGACCGAGCTGGGTCAAAACGGCCAAGGTTTGGAGTCACGGAAACAATCGGATGATGGATTTCTGCCTCGCTCAAGATCTGCCGACGCTGGTGTGGGCCGCGAACCTCGCAGATCTGGAGCTGCATACATCGCTGGCTCGGAAAAAAGATGTGGCGCGTCCGACTATGATGGTGTTCGACCTCGACCCCGGGCCGCCCGCGGACATCGTTCAGTGCTGCCAGGTCGGGCTATGGCTCCGTGACCTGCTTCAAGTCATGAAGCTCCAAAGTTTCGCCAAAACGAGCGGTTCAAAAGGTCTTCAGATTTATGTGCCGTTGAACACCGCGGTCACATTCGACCAGACGAAGGACCTGTCGCTCGCATTGGCTCAACATTTGGAACGCGAACATTCCGGGCTGGTGTTATCAAAAATGGCCAAGGCGTTACGCAAAGGAAAGGTGTTCGTGGACTGGAGCCAGAATGACGAACACAAGACGACTGTGTGTGTCTACTCGCTCCGCGCCAAAGAGGAACCTACCGTCTCTACGCCCGTAAAATGGGAAGAGATCGAAAACTGTTTGAAGAAGAAAAAGGCAGATCTGCTCCGTTTTCGCTGCAATCAAACGCTGACGCGGGTGGATAAGATGGGAGACTTGTTCGAGCAGGTCGAAACGCTGAAACAGAAGTTCCCGAGGAAATGGGATCTGTAACGCGTCAGGTCACGTTCTTCGTCGCGACGACATTGTTCGCGTCGGTAGCCAGTGCCGACACAGTTTACTATGCGGTTTCAGCAGGCGATAATTTCGAGAGGCAAACCTGGCACGCCGCTGACCTAAACGCGTTCAATAAAGGGAGACCCGGGAATGTTTTCGATCTCTACACCTGCCAGCGGCTCGGAGACGGAGGATTGAAGGTCATTCGTGAACGATCTACTCCGTCCGGAGATTGGTCCTTAACCCTGACATACCATTATGGAACGACGGGGCGGCTCGACAAAATTCAATACGATTTCTCAACCCTGAACGGCGTGTGTCCCTGCGGCGAGACCGGGCCGGTTCGATGTGAAAGAATTTATTCGGTCGACGCTGGAGGCAAATTGCGGAAAACAATGGAGCGTGTCACGGATATGAAGACCGGCGCTGCGGTTGATTGGACGTTTTTCGAACCAACGGTGAAGCACTGGGGAAGTGTGGCCGAGCTTCCAATCAAACCGCGTTGATCCATGCAAAAAGTTAATCTGAAAGATATCAAAGAACGGGAGCGGCACTCGCCGAAAGGTAAATTTGGGGTGCGATTCAAGGAAATCTCCATCGCTCTCGGGCGGGACCCGGAGTCGTTCGATCTCACGAAGCGGCATCCATTCGACCTCGCCCTAACGACGGTGCCACAGGGTAAATCACGCTGCCCATATCACTCTCATTCCACAGAATCGGAGTTGTATCTGGTGATGTCCGGCCGCGGAACTGTTCGCGATAAAAACAGCCTAACCGGAGTCGGTCCCGGTGATGCCTTCTTTTTCGGACCCGGTGAAGCCCACGAACTCCGCAATGCCGGCGAGGAAGATTTCGTCTACTACGTCATCGCGGACAACCCGCGGGGCGACTCGTGCTTTTATCCTGACAGCGGAAAGTTTGCGGTTTGGAAGGAAGGATCGGAGGAGGTCATCATAAAGGCACAGGAGACAGATTATTTCGATGGGGAAGAGTGAATCTCTTTATGAGGAACCGATTATGAATTCCGAACCGACAGATAATTTTCCATACAAGACCTATCTTAACATTCTGCACGAACCACTTGAGCTGATCGATGTGCAGAAGCTCGCCGATGCGTGCACTGATAAATGGTACAACCAGACCTTATGCACGGTGAACGAGTCCGTCGTTCGGATGGCGGTGATCGAGGGCGAGTACCATTGGCACGAGCACAGCGAGATCGACGAATTCTTTTATGTCATCGACGGCAAGCTGATCGTTGATCTGCAAGACCGCACCGTCGAGCTCGGGCGTCGGCAGGGCTTCGTGGTTCCGAAACAGACGCAACATCGGACTCGCGCACCGCAGCGCACCGTTATCCTGATGGTCGAACGCGCCGATATCGTGCCCACCGGCGACTAGCCAGAAATGTGGGAGGCGCCCAAGTGCGGCGACCGGACCGGAAAAACGAAAAAGTCGATCAGGATCAGGAGCATGAAGGCTGCCCGGTCCCAGGGGCCATCGTCATTGCACAAGATAAGAATTATTTCAGGAGGGCAGACTGGAATTGATCGTGCCGCGCTCGATGTGGCCCTGGCCCGAGGAATAGATTGTGGCGGATGGTGTCCAGCCCAACGGCTGGATGAATATGGACGAATCCCGGATCGGTATCCGGTGAAACCGTTAACGGCCGGCGGTTCTGCCGAACGAACGCTCCGCAACGTGATCGAATCCCATGGAAGCCTGATTTTGTGCCCGGGGGAGCTGCGCGGCGGAACTCAACACACCGTGCAATGCTGCATCGACCATCAGCGGCCGCATCTGCTCATTGATGCGACTAACACCGCTGCCGACCGAGCCGCCGAGTTGCTGTCAACTTTCGTTAGGCAACACCGGATTACGGTGCTGAATGTCGCGGGACCGCGAGAATCGGAATGGCCCGAAGGCTATAGTTATGCCAGCGCGCTGCTCGAGAAATTCGTCGCATCGCGGGAGCAGTTGTAGCGTTGGTTGTGTCAACTACCGAATCTTACTAAACAGGCGGTTGGCACAACCGCCTCTACAACTGCAATAGTCTATACCGCCTACTCGTAGCGCAGCGCCTTTACCGGGTCCAACCGCGCCGCGAAGTATGCCGGGATCAGCGCGGCTAACGAACAAATCAGGAATGCGCTGATGCAAATGATCCAGACATCCCGGGGCACTACCTCGGCCGGAATCTGGGAGAATTGGTAGACCTCTCGCGGAAAGATCTCAATGTGCAGCGTGGTCGCCAGCCAGTGACTGAACTCGTTGCGATACCGGATCAAGGTCATGCCAAGCCCGAGGCCGGTGATCGTGCCGAACAGCCCGGTTATGGTTCCCTGCCCGAGGAATACCCACACGATCTGCGATACATTCGCTCCCAATGCTTTGACGATCCCAATCTCCCGTCGCTTTTGAACGGTCGTCGTGATCAGCGTGCTCATGATGCCGAATGCGGCGACGACCACGATGAAGAAGAGCAAAAAGAACATGACCGTTCGCTCGAGCCGCACCGCCTCGAAGAATTGCCGGTTCATATCGATCCAGGTTTGGGCGTACTCCGGCGGTTGCAAATATTGCATCATCGCTTCTTTGACTCGCTCGGCGTTGTACGGGTCGTTAGTCTTGACCAGGATCCCGTGCAAGGCATCGCCCAGGCCGTACAGCTCCTGGCCGATGTAAAGCGGAACCAGCAGATACCCCGAATCGTGAGAATAGTGCCCGGTCTCGTAAATGCCGGTAACCGTCAGCTCCTTCGGTAAAATGACCTCACGCAGCTGGTCCATTACCTTTTTCTCGTCGTCGCCTTTGGCTGATTCCAGGCGTTTCATCGAATCAAGCACGTGACCGAGATTGCCCGGTGAATACACCGTGATCTTGTCACCCACGCCTGCGCCTAACTGGCGGGCAAGCTCCACCCCCAGTATCGTGCTTTCGCCTTCGAGATCCATTTTTCCCTCTTTAATGAACTTGCGGATCGGAATCACCTTTTCTTCCTGTTCCGGGTCTATCCCACGAATCGCGGGTGCCAGCCGCCGTCCTTGAAAATCGACAATCACCGGGCCTTGAACGAACGGAGCGGTCGCGACAACACCCGGGGTGTTCCGAATTTTCTCCGTCAGATCACGCCAATCGGTCATGACCTCCTGCGTGCTCACCAGAATGTGAGCATCGAAATCGATCACTTTCTGCCGAAGTTCGCGATCGAATCCAGTCATCACCGAGATGACCAGGATAAGGACCGTCACGCCGAGCATCACTCCGAGCACCGAAATCAACGTGATGATCGATAGAAACGTGCGCTTCGGCTTCAGGTAACGGAGCGCCAGGAAGAGACTGAAAGGAAGCTTCAAATCGGCGATACCGTGCCTGCAATCGTGGCTGTTGCCAACGATAGTTGCAGCCGGACGCAAAGGTGACTGGTCCTACATCGCCTGACAACGCCCGACTCAAGTCGGCCGAATCAATTCTAGTAATTCGGCGCCGCAGTAGTCATCATTTCGGGAAGTCACATCTTATGAATCTCCCATCGATCTTGTTTCGTTCTCCTCTGGTTTTAGCCATGCTGTTGTCTTTCGCTGGTCTACAACACCTGGCGGCAATCACCCCCGGACAGGCCGACACCTTCCAGGACGGGATGACGGCGAACTGGATGAATGGCGGGACCGTGCAGCCGCAGAACATCTCGACCGGCGGTCCAGCAGGTAATGGTGACCGGTTCATGGAACTCACCGCCGACGGCAGCGGGACGAACGGTCGACTGACGGTATTTAATCGGACTCAGTGGCTCGGCAACTACGTTAGCAGCGGGGTTAACGAGATTGACCTGGATCTGAACAACTTTTCTAACGTGACTCTGTCGATCCGGCTCGCATTTAAATCCGGAACTTTCGGCGGCGCGCCGGGCTACGTGACAACGACCGCGTTCACTCTGGCGCCAAATTCCGGATGGCAGCACGCTACTTTCTCGATCACGGCCGGAGCAATGACCGGAGTCGGCAATCCGTCGGCGTTTGCGACCTTCTTCACGGCCCCAGCCGAATTCCGGGTAATCAATGCCTCCACAACTTCGGATCTGAATGGGGACGCCGTAATTGGACAGTTAGGCATCGATAACATCATCGCGGTGCCGGAAGCGGATACCCTCGTGCTTGTGAGCACAGGAATAGTGGCGCTGACTTGCTGGATCAGACGCGGAAAAGCATCCCGATCAGGAGCTCCATAGCCAGAATCCACACCAGAAGCACCTGCCACAGTCTCAGGTTCCGCGACGCCCAGGTGTCGGTCGTCACATGTGGATCGCGGCCGAACCATTCCTTGCGATGCCGGACCACGTAAATGCCAGCGAAGAACACCGCGATCAGGCAGATGGTGAAGAACACCCGTAACGCGATGCTGACGTCGCCTAGCTTATGAACCGCTTGTGCGAATTGCACCCGTACAATTTCGCACTGTGAAGGTGAATTGTCCGTGCCATTTTCGCGAACGGCCCAAGGCGAGTCCGCAGTCGGAATTACAGGCCGGAGGGATGGCGCGCACTAAAACCCCAGGTGCTGCGTCCCTCAGTATACCACCGGGGACCGACATCGCCGCCGTGGCCCAAATCGGTGGTATCGAGGCGCAGCCCGGCAATCATTGCAAAGGTGTGGCCGTGGCGGCAGTAAACCGTGATCCAGCGGCCGCGACCGTACTCGCCATAACGAAGGAAATCGCTCGAGGGTAGAGGCTGCCCGAGTACTCCGGCGAAATGTAACGCATACGAAACTGCGCCTGAACAATCGTAACCGCGATCGTAGAACGATCCATGACCGCCTCCCCAGTGATAAGGCCTATGGCGAATACTGTTCACCGCCCAAATTGCTTCTTTCACTCGCTGCGGCGCGTTGGCCGGTGCGTAGGCGACACCGTGGCGCAACATCGCGCGGCTGCCAGGCACGGTCGGTCCACTGTTGGATGAACGTGAACTCCAGCTGGCATCTGCATCATCATCGTCGCTTCGCTCAGTAGGTTGAGCGTGAGCGATTGGGCGCGGAGCATAATACGCAACGCGAATGGCCCTTCGGCTTTCAACTGCGCGATCAAGCGTGAACGGCTGCAGTGGAACGATCTGCCGTGTGCCGTCCGAGTAAACAACATCGTCCCCGTCTGCTGCTGCATGAGCGTTCGAGCCTGCGACAATGCTCAAGAACGCAACTGCTGTGATTGCAATCGCCAATCGGGCTGTTTGAAACCGGGCGTGGGCTCGCACGCCTTCGCATGGAAGCTGTTTTCGGGCCAGTTGTCACGAGCCAAACGTACCGGTGCCCCGAGCGTGCTACTCGCCGCGGGTTATTTCAGTGCGTGCGCCTGCAACTGTTCCAAACTAACGAATTCTAAGGCGGAGGAATGGGTCGCCTCCAGCACCACTGGCGCAGCCACGTCATGTTCAAGTGCGTCCTTCCAGCGAGTCACACACACGCACCATTTGTCGCCCGGCTCGAGCCCAGGAAAACCCCACTCCGGGTGAGGGGTAACCAAATCGTTTCCGTCGAGAACGGAGTAATCGAGGAACTCCCGCGTCACTTTTACGCAGACGGTATGCAGGCCAGTGTCTTCCGGCCCGGTCCGGCAATATCCATCGCGAAAGAAACCGGTCATCGGATCGCGGCAGCAACATTGTAATTCAGTTCCAAGTACATTTGTGGGCACAGCAGAATTAAGCCGCACCCTTTATGATGGACAACTGCGAACTTGGTCAGGTACCCTGCCATGGGATGACGGGCGGCACAGCAAGGTGAGGAAAAGGGTCGCGATTTACTGGCTCATCCCGGCGCAACCAGAGCGAGAACTATTCCGGGAGTTGATCCGTATCCTGGCGGTGGAATTCGATGCTGCGAGGTTTCAACCGCACCTGACCCTGTGCCGTGGAAGTTCAAGCGTGTCTGCCGCAAAAACGCTGCATAAGATTCAGTTCAGCCCAATCACGCTCCGCGTCGCTGATGTTTCGCAGTCTTCGAAGTTCACCCAAACGCTGATCGTTCGATTTCGGCCGGATGAGAGGCTAAATTCTCTCGTTAGTCGGCTCGACTCACGGCCTAACCCGATACAGAATCCGCACCTGAGCCTGCTCTACCAGCAGCTTCCGTCCACCACTCGTCGCGCACTCTGTGAGGTGATCAAATTGCCATTTCGCAAGGTGACATTTGCGTCGATTGCGGCAATGAGCTGCCCGTCGCCTACCGAGACAACCGCGGATGTTCGATCATGGCGGAAGATCGCCACGACGAGAGCGCGTGTTTAGCCGCAGCCGGCTCGAACCCGGGCGTCCCATCGCGCGGGCAATTTCGATATCTTAACGAGCATGCCGGAACAGCAGCCAAAGCCGCCGACCACGATCTTTGGCCAGCACGATGAAGCTACCCTAAAACAGATTGAGACGTGTGTCGCAGCCGGTGGCGCGCGCGGAGTGCTTTGCGCGGATGGTCACAAAGGATACGCGCAGCCGATCGGCGGCGTCGTTGCCTACGAGGATAAAATCTCACTCAGCGGCGTCGGTTTCGATATCGCATGCGGAAACCTGGCGATCCTCACCGACGCGAAGCGTCAGCAGGTTCAATCGCACATCAATCGGATCATGGATGACGTGCTGCGCGATATCTCCTTTGGAGTTGGACGGAAGAGCAAGGCGCGGGTCGACCATGAGCTGTTCGATGATCCAGCTTGGAAGCTCAAACCGCTCAGTGATCTGAAGGCGACTGCCGCGGACCAACTTGGCACGGTTGGCGGCGGCAACCATTACGTTGATGTCTTCGCCGATGAGCAGGAGCGAATTTGGATTGGCGTTCATTTTGGATCGAGAGGGCTCGGCCACCGCACGGCCACCCACTTTCTTAAAGCAGCCGGCGGCAAGGACGGAATGGATGTGCCGCCGACAGTGGTCGAGGAGGGATCAGAACTGGGCCAGGATTACCTCGAGGGCATGCATCTCGCCGGCCGTTATGCTTACGCCGGACGTGAAGCGGTTGCTCGGCATGTGGTGCACAAGATCCTGGGCGCAGCGAGCATCGAGGAAGTTCACAACCATCACAATTTTGCCTGGCGCGAGAAACACGGGGACCGGGAATACTGGGTCGTGCGAAAAGGCGCGACTCCCGCGTTCCCAGGGCAGAAAGGGTTCGTGGGCGGCAGCATGGGGGACGCCGCAGTCATCATTGAAGGAGTGGATTCAGAGCTGTCGCGCCAGGCCTTGTTTTCCACCATTCATGGTGCCGGTCGAATCATGTCGCGCACCCAGGCCAAAGGAAAATTTGTGCGGGTCGGCAACAAACGGATTCGGCAGGAGGGCCTCGTTAGGCATGACGACATGGTGCAATGGCTGAGAGATCGAAATGTCACGTTACGCGGCGGTGATCTGGATGAGGCCCCGCAGGCTTATCGTCGCTTGCCTGAAGTGCTGGCGGCGCATGCCGGCACTATTCGAATTCTGCACACGCTTGATCCGTTAGGCGTGGCCATGGCCGGGCGCGATATCGTCGATCCCTACAAGGATTGAGCGGCTGCTACGCTACAGCTCAATAATTCGGTACGGCTTTCCCGTTTTTTGCAGCAGCGGTGACGAAACATTGTGCACCGGAATGCCGGTGGCAGTAGCCCCGTCCGCGGTCCCGTTATGAGCGTGACCGTGGAAGACGACGTTTACGCGGAATCGATTGATCGGTTCCTCCAATCTGCTCGAGCCCATGAAAGGAAAAATCTCGTCGGGCTCACCGACCACGGTCTGCCGGATCGGCGAGTAATGAAGCACGACGACCTTCTTCTCTGTCTGCAGCTTCGACAGCCCCTGTTCCAGACGAACTGCGTGATCGATTGCTTCCTGCACGAATTTTTTCATCAGCGGTTCACCCCAGGCATTCAGCATTCTTCTGCCGAAGCCGCCGGCGAATCCGCAAACCCCGGCGAATCCGACGCCCTCTACTTCAATGGCATCGCCATCGAGCATGTGCACGCCGGCTTGATCCAGCACCTTCAGAACCAGTTCCTGCTCACCTGACTCAAAATCGTGGTTGCCGAGCACTCCGATGACGGGGATTCGCACGGCCGCTCGGAGATCGCTAACGAGTTGGTCCGCTTCTTCAGCCAAACCGTAATCGGTCAGATCACCGCATAACAAGAGAACGTCAGCTGATCGCGAAACCTCGGCGAAGACATCGTGCAACTGACCACGTGAATGCTTGCCGTAATGCACATCGGCAGTGGCGGCGATGCGGACCTTTTTGTCTGGCATGTTCCAATTGTAAACGAAATCACCGTGGTCGCCGGACGTCCATGCGGGTCCGAGCTTCATGCACGCACCGCCAGTATCGCAGCCGTATGAATGTGGATGACAGCTGAGGGGGGCGAGTTCAGGGATTGTGACAAGTTTTACCGCGCGTCGATGCGCTTGCTTGAGCAAGCGGGAATTCCGTTCCTGGTCGGCGGTGCCTACGCGTTCGGGAGCTACACCGGCATTTCCCGTGACACGAAAGATTTCGACATTTTCGTCCAATCGCGAGACGTCGAGCAAGCGCTAGCCGCGTTGGACAAAGGTGGCTATCGCGCTGACAGAACCTTTCCGCACTGGCTGGCGAAAGCACATTGCGGAGAAAACGTAATCGATCTGATTTACCGCGCGGGCAATGGCCTTTGTGAAGTCGACCAGAGTTGGTTTGATCGTGCCTGCGATGGCGAGCTTTTGGAGATTCCGGTGAAGCTTTGTGCGCCGGAGGAAATCCTCTGGATGAAAGCTTTTATTATGGAACGGGAGCGGTACGACGGCGCCGACGTTGCCCACCTGATTGAGAGTTGCGCTGAAAAGATTGACTGGGAACATCTGCTGCAACGATTTGCGGCGGACTGGCGACTGCTGCTCAGTCATCTGATTCTTTTCGGTTATGTTTTCCCTAGCGAGCGCGATCGCGTCCCGGCGCGGGTGATGGGTGAACTGTTGGATCGGCTCGGTAACGACTCCGGACCGGAAAGTGGCCGGGTCTGTCGAGGCACGATGATTTCTCGACAACAATATTTGCGCGATGTCCAGGAACGCGGATTCATCGATGCCCGGCTGGAAGATCGGGTCCGGATGAACCAGGACGATATCGCGCGATGGACTGAAGCGATTTCGCGGGACGGCAGCCCGACGCATTGATGCACGAGCCGGAGCCGCATTGACATTCCAGTAGCGCTTCTTCAGCCGCGCCTACTACAGTACGGGATGAGCGACATCGTCGGGATTGATCTGGGCACAACCAATTCGTCAATTGGCCTGATCGAAGCCGGCTTCCCCATTTTGCTGGCGGACAGAGAGGGTCATCGTCTCACGCCGTCTGTCGTTTACCTGCCGGAGGATGGAGAACCCCTGGTTGGGAGGCCCGCCGCGCGGATGAAAGTGCTGAAGCCGGAAGCAACGGTTTACTCGGTGAAGCGGTTCATTGGCCTGCGCTACGACGATATTGCGCCTAACGATTCGCATGTGAATTACCAACTCTCGGGTCGGCATGGCGAAGCGCCTCGGATCAAAGTCGGCCGGCGGGAGTATTTGCCGGAAGAAATCTCTGCGCTGATTCTGGCCAAGCTTAAGAGCGACGCGGAAGCAGCCCTGGGCCGGAACGTTTCTCGAGCAGTGATCAGCGTGCCGGCTTATTTCAATGACGGTCAGCGAACTGCTACCCGGCGGGCAGGGGAGTTGGCCGGATTCCAGGTCGAGCGGATCATCAACGAGCCAACGGCCGCAGCCCTGGCCTATGGGCTCGATAAGCTTTCCAGCACGACGTCGAGAATTGCCGTTTACGATTTCGGCGGTGGTACGTTCGACCTGTCGATTCTCGAGCTGAACAACGGCCTGTTCGAGGTGCTGGCCACAAACGGCAACACCCGGCTCGGTGGTGATGACGTTGACAATGCCATTCTCCGCGATCCGCGGTTCGATCTGCCGAACTTGTCACCCGAATCGAAAGCGAAGATCCGGGAGGCTGTCGTAGCAGCCAAGCATCGGCTTTCCAGCGACCAGGAAACCTCAGTCGAGATGCCCTTTTTCGACGGTGACCTGAGTTTTACAGTCTCGTTAGGCCGAGCCGACCTGGATCGAATCGCACGTCCCATTGTGGAACAGACCCGCGTCCATTGTCGTCGCGCACTGGCCGATGCGAAAATGACAGCCGGCGAACTCGACGAAGTCATTCTGGTTGGCGGAGTGACCCGGATGCCGGTCGTCCGCGAGTTTGTGACTGAAGTTTTTGGGCGGCAGCCGAACACGTCGCAAAATCCGGATGAAGTGGTCGGGCTAGGCGCAGCTATTCAGGCAGGGATCCTGGGCGGCGCGGTCACCGATATGGTGCTGCTTGATGTGACTCCGCTCTCGCTGGGTATCGAAACTTTCGGCGGGCTGATGAACGTGATCATTCCGCGAAACTCAACCATTCCGATCAAGGCTGGTGAAATGTTCACCACTGCGGTGGACAGCCAGCGGTCGATGGCGATCAAGGTCCTGCAGGGAGAACGAGAGATGGCCCGAGACAACTGGGCATTGGGAAGCTTCGAACTGGATTTCGAGAAAGCGCCCAAAGGAGTTCCACGAGTCGGGGTCCAATTCGAAATTGATGCCGACGGAATCCTGCATGTTCTCGCCCGCGACACCAAAACGGGGCGACAGAAGATCATTGAAATGAAGAGCGCTGTGGATGTTTCCGACGAGGCGGTCGAGGCGATGCTGGCCGATTCGCTTGATCACGCGTTTGAAGATGTGAACGAAAGAGTGTGGGTTGAGACAAAGCTCAAATCCGAGGAGATGCTTGGAGCAACGGAGAAAGCGTTCGGGATCGTAGCCGATCGGCTTTCGCCGAACGATCGGAGCAGAATTGAACAATGCGTTGCCGAGGTGCGAGCGGCGCTCGCGACCGGGGATCGGCAGACGTTGAAAAAAGCGAACGAAGCGCTTGATGCGGCCACTCAGGACTTGGCGGCAATGGTGTTGCAGATCCTGATGCCCGATTAGAGGGAGGTTAACAGTTAGGGCTCGTCCGGAGTCGGCAGCGGAACTCCTCGTGGTGGCGCGGATGCCGGCGCCGCCTGCGGCAAACCGGGAGAGGCGGTCATGCGAGGAATCGGCACCGACGGAACCATGGCTGGAATAGTCGGAGCTGGAACGGGAGTTGGTGTTGGACTGCTCATTTTAATCATTGCTTCGTCGAGCAGCTTTTTCTCTTCGACAAAAAGAGGGCCATGTTGTGCGGCGGCGATAAATTCTTTAGCCGCATCAAATTGATTTTCGTCGATCAGAAGCACAGCGACGAAAGCGGCGGCGTGTGAATCATGGACCTGATCTGGAGGAAGTTTTTTGATGATATCCAGGCCCGCTGCCGTTCGTCCCAGCCCATACAGCGAAAACGCGTAGGTGACGGCACAGTTCACGTTGTTAGGCGCTCGATCGTACGCTTCCTTGGCGATGCGGTGACCTTCAGAAGTATTCTGGTCCAATAACAAAGCCAGGCGCGCGTAAGTCGCTGCCGTGTCCGGATCGCCCGGCGAGATTTCGTGCAGCCCTTGCATCGTCCGATACAGGTTCGGCAGGTCGTTATTTGCGCGGTAAATGCGGGCGAGCGTATCGAGCGCCTCTTTGCGCAACGGTGCGTTTTTGGTGACGCGCAGCCAAAGCTGTTCGGCTTCGGTTAGAAGGTTCCATTTCGTGGCCAGGCGCGCGAGATTTACCTGGCGTAAAGGATCGTCTTCGGTCGCGCGTTCGGCAGCGCGCCATAGGGACTCGAATTCCGCCTCAGCCCCGGCTTGCCGTACCTGTCTGGCGGCGAACGCCTGATAAGCGAGACGAAGATAATCGGACTTGCCCCACGATCCACTGCGTGTCCACCGTTTCAAACGTGACCAGTTTTTCGCGATTGCGAATGACTCCGCTACCGAAACCGCCGGCGGCGGATTAGTCGTTAGCTCAGGCTTCAGTTTGTCGACCCACTTCAGGACTTCTCCGGCTAATCCATTCGCATTCATCCAGTCGATCAGCGATGCCAGGTTAGCAGGATCACGAGCTGCCACCGGCTTCACTCTTTCCAGCAGCGCGGCGAATTTTTTCTCGTCCAGTTTGCGATAAAAATTGAGGGAGAGAAGGTAGTCGGCGAACGTGACCTGCGGCGACATTTGCAGGTCTTGAGCAAGTTGATCGGCTGAAGCCAAATCTTTCCGATCAACCGCGTCATTCAACAGTGCGCGTAGCGAACCTGCCCGGTAATCCGCTACCTTGGTGAGCTTTTGCAGCGTAGTGCGTGCAGCATCACGACGTGCTGCATCCGGCGATTTTATCTCCAGGACTGCCAGGTTGTACTGATAAAGCTCATTGCCGGGATCCTTTTTCACGGCAGCAGCGAAATGTTCGAGAACTCCTGTCTCATCTCCCTGGGCCCGGGCTAACCATCCAGCTACCACGTGGTAAGTTGCCTTGTCCCGATCTTCCGGCGGCACCTGTTCAATAGCTTTGCGCGCCGTGTCCAGTTCTCCGAAACGTAATGCGGCGGAGGCAAGGTTCAGCTGGCTGTCGAGATCGTGCGGGCGCATCCGGGCGATCTGTGCCCGCCACGCAACGGTTTCGAGCAGGTTCTGTTTCTCCGTCGCATCTGCCAGAATGTAATAAGCGGGCAACGAATCCGGATGAAGTTGAAGCACCTTCTGGGCAGCCTGGGCGGCTGCGACGTAATCGTGCTTTTGCAGCAGCGCGTTCCCGTGCTGGAGCAGACGGCTTTCGTTCCAGCTGCCGTAGATTTTCGTCCCGTAATTGAAAAACAGAATCGCGATCACCACGGCGAGGGCGATTGCCGCGAAAAAAATCGCCAGTCGTTCGGGTGAGACACCGTGCCGGAAAACACGCAACGATCCGACTGCAGGAAATGCGCTGATTCGTCTGCGACGGCGGACACGCTTTATTTTCTCGGGCATGATTGTCGCCTGTCCCTACTCACAGGCGCGGACAAATCAACTCTGCGCTGAGCGCAACTGCAACGTCCAACGTGTCTTCAAGTCACTGCTCTGGCTTCTCCGACCCGTGCGGTCTTCGGGACGGACTCGAGAACTTCGGCTCGAAGGCGTTTTCCCCAAACATAGCGCGCCAGAAGGACCTTCAGAGTCGCGGTCAAGGGTACAGCCAGTATCGGCCCGAGCAGACCGCCGATCAGGAGACCCCATACGAAAATCGAAACAATCACTGTGACTGGATGAAGTCCCACGGAATTCCCCACAATTCGCGGCGCATAAAACATCCCTTCGAGATTTTGGACCACGACGAAAATGATCGTTACCCAGAGCGGATGCCACCAATCGCCGTACTGAGCGGCGGCGATCAGCACCGCCGGGATCCAGCAGATAACGATGCCGATATACGGGATCATCGTTAACACAACTACCAGCACTCCGATCAGCGGCGCGAAGCTGAGTCCGAACAAAGTTAAAATGCTGCCGATCAAAATTCCGTCCACCAGGCAGACCAGCAGTTGCCCGCGGAAGTAGGCGATGACGTAACTGTTGATCTGCGACAGCACTTCGGCCACTTCGTCTTTCAACGGCGAAGCCCGCAGCGGCAGATAATCCTTCCATCGGTTTTCAATGCGCGGCCGCTCCTTCAAAAAAAAGAACAAGTAAATCGGCACCATCACCAGACTGAGGAGAAAGCCGGTGATGCCGAGAAATCCTCCAATGCTCTTCTTTAGAATCTCCCAAAATCTGGCGGTCAGGGTTGGCAACTGACCCTCGAAGTTAGGCAGTTGTTTCTCTACCCATTGTTGAATGCGTTGGCGATCGGCCAGTGTGGGCTGGCTCGGCGCAGCGGAAATCGATTCTTCGCGAGGTGGAGTCGGCTGAGCCGCCGGCGAAGCGTGCGGAGCGGGGGAGGGGCCGAGCAGCCAGTTCACGAAACTCTTCGTCGGTGATACCGATTTGCCTTTGGCCGCGCCCGGGACGCCGAACGTTCGATCGTACCGGTAAATGAGATCCACTGCCCGGTCCCGCGCCTTCTGGGTGTAAGCCGGAAGATCTCGTGTGAAATTCGCGCTTTGGACTGAGATCATCGGCACCAGCCAGGCCACGAGTGCGGCCAGCGCCAGAAACGTGGTCGTGAACAACAGCACAACCGTCTTTGTGCGTCCCATTCCGCTGGCGCACATTTTCGTGACCAGAGGATCGAGGAGATAGGCCAGAATCGCGGCGATCGCGACGGGAATGAGAATGGGTTGAAGGAAACTGATTAGGTTCGCCGCAACCCAGATGACTGAAGCGATAATCACCGCCAGGAAGGCGATAAAGAGCGCGGTTAGGGCGGCCCACATCGTTTTCTGCTGCCAGGGCGTGGGATATTGTGCCATACCGGTCCGGGTGTCAGCGCGCTTGCGCTGAACAAAAGCTACTGCATTGGATTGGTCCTTGTCGGATCGCCTTTGCTCATCTTGGTTTTGGCGTTCTCAATCTTCTCCGCGATCTTTTTGTTAGCCGGATCCAAGCCAACTGCCTTTTGCCATGCTTCGAGCGCCTGCGGCACCCGGTTTAGCTTCAAGCAAGTGTCGCCAATGTGCTCAAAGACGACGGCATCGTCTTTGGTCATGTTTTCCGCGGCCCGGGTGAGATCATGTAAGGCCTGGTCGAATTTACCCTGCCGATATTCCACCCAGCCCTGGCTATCGAGATAGGCCCCGTTGTTAGGATCGCCTTGCAGCGCGCGCTTGATCATGTCCGCAGCTTCGTCCAGGTGCATGTTGTGATCGGCCCACATGTAGCCGAGATAATTGCAGGTCTCAGCGGCATTGGCTGGATCGAGCGCGATCGACTTCTTCAGCAGGTCGGCTGCTTTGTCGTATAGACCCGCTTGTTCGGCTGCCACGCCGTAATCGAAATAGAACCGAGCGGTCGCTGTTCCGGTCCCGCTGAGCTCGCTCTCGTGTAGCGCCTCTTCAAAGGTCGTAACCGATTCCTGAGTCTGCTTGGATTCGCGTAAAGCGAGAGCGAGGTAATAAACGAGGTCGGGAACGTCCGGAAAACGTTGACGCGCCTCGCGCAAGACTTTGACGGCACGCTCTGGCTCGCGCAGCGGACCGAGAAGCAATTCCGCGAGCCGCACATAGCTGATGCCGTGACGGGGGTTGATCAGGACGCTCTGCTCGTAATTCGATGCCGCTTTGGCGAACGAAGCTTTTGCTTCGTTGGTTTTGTTTTCTCGCTGTAACCCACGCGCCTGGTCGTCCAAAACCTGGGCCAGCAGATCGTAAGCCTCGTACCGATCCGGACGCTGCTTAATGATCTCCTCCAGCAGCTCAATCGCTTTGGTGCGCTGATTGGTGGCAATGAATCCGGCGGCTAGCTTCTCCCGGGCGTTGGCGTCATCAGGCTGGAGATCCAACACCCGCAGATACAGCGGGATCGCGTCCTTCAGCTGTTGTGACGACGCATAATAGTCCGCGACTTCTTTCAACACAGCGGCGTCATCGCCGGCGTTATCAGCCGCTTTCTTGAAGATTTGGTTGACCTGTTTCATGTCCTCCGGCTTCGGCGGGGCATCCGGCTTAAACAACAGAAGGACGTACAGTTTGCCTAACCGGGTCCAGAAGCCGGGGGACTTGCTGTCGGTCTTGGCGGCACGATCCAGGATCTGGCGAGCTTTGCCTTCATCCCCCGCTGCCAAATCGATTTCGTAGAGCCGTTGATAGGCATCGATGTTCGAAGGATCGAGAGCAATCGCCTTGTTTCCGTATTCCAGTGCCTGGTCGGTTTTTTTCAGGTACTTCGCGTAGATGAAAGCGAGCTGCAGATACGGTTCCGGCGCGTTCGGCATGGCTTTCACCGCGTCCTTGAGAACGTCGATCGCCGCCGGAAAATCGTCCTGGCGGGTCAGTAACGAAGCGACCCGACAGGCGAGCTCGGCTTCGCCGGGGTCTACGTTCAAAACATCTCGGTAAGCTTTAAGTGCTTTGCCCAGTTCTCCGTTTTCTTCAAATGCCATGCCTTCCAGATAATGGGCGAGCGCTTCGGCTTTGCGCTGCCCGTCCGGACGAAGAATCAGGTCTTTAGCCGGTTTCGGATTGAATGAATCGTCCTGCCGGTCGGCCGGCTTGGAGTTGGCCGCCGCTTTGGTAGTTTCGGCGGGGGGCGTCGGGCGGGCTTCAGCCGATGCGCCGCAAAACAGCAGCGAAGTCGCTGCTATCAACACCCGGAAAAAGGCACCAAAGACCCGCCGACAGCTCATCAGCGCGAAAGTAAGCGCACCGTCCACTGTCCGCAAACCGGCTACGCCGACCTAACGACAAATGAGCTGGGCTTATGCCTTGTAACGCAAGCGCTTCTTGTGCCGATTCTCCTTCATGCGCTTACGGCGCTTGTGCTTGGAGATTTTGGCTTTGCGTCTTTTTTTAAGAGAACCCATACAACAAACTGCTGACCTATAACACGATTAGCGCCGCGATCAAAGCATGGACCGGTGGCGGCTTCAACTTACTTCTTCGACAAGGTATCCAGCGCCTGCTCCACGACCGAAACGTGTTCTTCCGGTTTCACCTTCCGAAAGATCGCCGCGATTCGTCCCTTTTCGTTAATGACGAAAGTGCTTCGCTCGGTGCCTTTGTATTTGCGACCATACATGTTTTTGTCGACCCAGACGCCGTAGGCATTCACCAACTCATGCTCCGGATCCGATAATAACGGAAACGGAAGCTGATATTTCTCGATAAATGCGGAGTGACTTTTCGCTTCATCAACGCTCACGCCAAAGATCTTTGCTCGATTGCTCAGTCCGCTCCAGTTGTCGCGCAGACCGCAAGCCTGGGCGGTGCAGCCCGGCGTATCATCTTTGGGATAAAAATAGAGGACGAGGGGAGTCCCTGCGAAATTCTTCAAGCTCACCTCGCGGCCGGTGCCGTATTCGCCTCCTACGGCAATTGCCCGGAAATCCGGAGCGGGATCCCCAATGTTTAAATCTGATGCCATACGTTCGCCGGTTAGTCTGGTAGGTGCGTTGCAGTATATATAGAGGAGCCGCTCCACCTGTAGGGAAGTGACTCTCGGGCTGGTGGGATTTGAACCCACGACCTCCTGCACCCGAGGCAGGCGCGCTACCAAGCTACGCTACAGCCCGTCGCAATCGATAAACCAAATCGCGACCCTATTTCGCGCATTTTGCCGCAAGTATCAAGCAGTTCAGCTCCCCGGAAATGTGCGGATGGTCAGGCGGCCGGCACCTGGGTGGATTCCACCCATCGAACTGCTTCATGAGAAAGCTGCGTAGCATTCTCCAGATTGAGCTTGGTTTTGATGCGCGCTCGATACGTCTCCACCGTGCTGGCGCCGAGATGGAGCCGCGCCCCGATCTCTCGAGTGGTCTGCCCGCGACCAATCAATTGAAATACTTCCAGTTCGCGATCGGTTAGGCCGGCGATCCCGGAAATCTGCGTTGGGCGATGCGAAAACGTTCGGACGATCTTTGCCGTGATTTGCGGACTCAAGTAGGTCTGGCCGGCTAACACCTGGCGAACGGCAAACATGATTTGTTCGGACGATTCCTCCTTGCAAATGTAACCTCGAGCCCCGGCCCGCAATGCCCGCTCGGCATAGAGTGTTTCATCGTGCATGGAAATGACCAGCGTCGGAATATTGAGCTGTTGAGCAGCGATTTCTTTAATCAGCTCAAGCCCGCTGGGACCTTTCAGACTGATGTCCACGGTCAGGAGCTGAGCGTCGATAGATCGGACTAAATCCAGGCCATCGGCAATATTGTCAGCGCAGCCCGAGACCTGCGTTGCCGGGTCCTGGTTGATCAAGTCGGCCAGGCGCTCACGAAACATAGGGTGATCTTCAACGATCAAAACGCGCGCTTTTCCTGGAGTAAACCCGTTTACGCCGGCGTTGATCATGGGCTTGGTTACGACTTGTCGGCCGCTTCGGCTGGGAAAAAGGTAGCGGGGGGAGTGATGAGGGGTCGCTTCACGATGAGACTGTTTAAGGGCGCTAAGCAGCTTTCCAGCCAGCGGCCGCTACAGAGACCACTACGGCACTGTAGCGGCTCTCATTACTGAGAGAAGAAGGTGACCTGCTCTCACATTTGGGAGGTTCGCGGCGGCTTTTCTCATCGATTGGCACCGGGACCCTAGGTGAGACAAGCCGGTATAAAAGCTGCTAATTCCACAAAAACTGTAATTAAGAAAAGGACGACAGGGTAATGAAATTCGCTACAAAACCGCAGACCTCCCAGTCCGGTATGACTTTCGTCGAGGTCATGTTGGCGGTCCTGTTGGTAGCGACTTTCTTCGCGTCCATCTTCGAACTTAACGCGGTTTGCCTCCGCTACATTGACGCCACCAAAGAGTCGATCGCTGCTCTCCAGAGCGTCCACGACCGGTGCGAGAAGCTACGCAACCTGGCGTTCACCGACCTGACCAGCCTCTCGTATGTGCAGACCTTGATGGCGGCCGCCGCCAACTCCTCAGATTTTTGCAATAAAGCGACTGAAACCGTCAAAATCCGCGCGTTCCCGACCGCGAACGGTATCACTCAGTTCACCCGGACTCCCCAAGGTGCCGTGACGGTTGATTCGACCGCCACCAGCCTGGGCAGCTCGCTGGTGCAAATAGACGTCATCACAACCTGGAACATGACACTCGGTGGCCGGACTCGAAGCGAACAAACGAGCACGATCATCTCAAACGGACAAAAAAAATGAAACTATCAACCTCCAATAAACTATCTGGTTCAACCTTCGCCGAAATGATGATCGGTCTGAGCGTCAGCTCGCTGATTGCCGCAGCCGCCATCACCGCCAGTGTGGGCCTTCAGAAAAGCTTCAATGCCGTCGACAACTTCTTTGCGACGCAGATGCAGCAGATTCGTATCATCGATTATCTCAGCCGAGACGTGAACCGCGGGTTGTCGGTGACGACATCCGTCGATTTGCAGTCAGTTACGGTCAACGTGCCGAACTACCTGATTAAAGCAGGGGACGCCGAAGCCGTGGCAAACCCGGCACTGATCGGCACTCCTCGCACACCGACGATTGCGAATACGCCGAGTGGAATGCAAGTGAACTACACTTCGACTCCGACCACGGTGGTTTACCAGATCAACGGGATGTCCATCGTTCGGATCGAGAACGGCGTCCTGACTACGATCGCTTCAAGCACGGACCAGCTCGTGCCGCAGACCACGGACGTGGAATTGTCGAACACCGAATACACGAACAGCACGGTGACCTTCCTGCCGGTATTTACCAGCAATGGCGTAGCCGCGGAGCGCACGGGCACGACCCTTTGCACAACTGCCTATCTGCGTAACAAACGCCGCGGTTAATTCTGTTCCGGAGTAATCGGGAGCAACATGAAACGACTTGGCCTAACAACCCCGGAAAACGGGAACGTCCTACTCTGCGTGGTGTGCACGATCGCGATCGTATCGGTGATTGGAGGCAATGTGCTGCTGAACTGCGTTACCCGGTACAACGCTGCTTCCAGTCAGGTGCGCGCCTGGAAGGAATCCCTGTATGCGGCGGAATCGGGCGGAGACATCGCTTATGCCGAAATCCGCAAGACCATTCTCGATCCGACCCATGCCTTCTCCGGCTGGACCTACTCGGGAGGCGTCTGGACCAGCACGCCGGTTACCTTTGGTGGTAACAATCTCAGCACCAGCAGCCGGGCCGACAAGTTCTGGCTCGATGGAAATGGCAATCCCTGGTTTCGAATTCGTTCCCAGGGAAGCGCGCCAGTTATCGGGTTGAAGCGAGTCACCATGGACGACCGGATGGACAGGAGCACCAAGGGCGACAGCCTGCTGCGGAAGGTGGATTTTCAATATGACCATTTCACCGCGGCCTACGGGCCTAACGGTGACAATCAGAATAAAGCAGTTGTGGCGGTGAACCGACCTGATGGATACGGACAGATGACGCGTCGCGTCGAGTTGGTCGCTGCGCCGATCACGCCCTTCGAAGCGGCAATCAAATGCAGCGGCACGTTCTACGGACTCGGGGACGCTGCTCAGATCGATAGCTACAATTCCAAGAACGGTGCCTACTACTTCGCCGCCAATAATCCGGCTGATCCGCATTACTCCGATTCCCGGAGCGGTTCGGTAGAAATTGGCAGCGCTATCGCCACCATTCGCGGAATGCTTTATGGCGATCTCGCCACCAACGGCGGCTCGATTGTTCGTTCCAATCAGATCACCGGGACAATCGATAACAATGTGCCGATCAACATCCCGCCTTTTTACCTCCCTACCACACTTCCAACCCCCCAACCCAGCCCCACGCGTGTGACCAACAACGGCAACGTTACGATCACGCCCCCCACAGCCGGTACCCCCTCCAACCCCACGTTCTACCTACTGTCGTCGTTTACCGGCACGCTGACGATTGAACCGAATGGTTCCAATCAAACGTACGTTGCCATTCACGTTACCGGTGACATCACCGGTAACCTGACCATTCGAAGTAAGGTTCATGTTCAGGTGTTCTTCGACGGCAACGTGAGCGTGAAGGCGCGTGATCTGGTAAACGAAAGTGGATTAGCGGGCAACATGCAGTTCTACGGCATTAGCCCGGCAGATCCTTCCACGACGCAGACCATCGCAATCTCGCCCCCGGGGAATTTCGAAGGAACATTCTACGCGCCCAGCGCGGATTTCACCTTGAACGGCAATCCCGACATCGTCGGCGCTGTCGTGTGCA